>ONCI01000002.1 GCA_900316255.1 uncultured Eubacteriales bacterium
TTGTCCCGTCCCGCTCGCAGGCGCTCACCAGGCAGCGGCCCGCCGCCTGGGTATAGCCGGTCTTGCCGCCCAGGCAGCCCGGGCAGCTGCCCAGCAGCTTGTTGTGATTCCCATAGTATTGCTCCCGGATGGCCGCATGGTCCTGCTTCAGGATCGCAAGCAGCGCCGGTTCCCGGAGGCAGGCGGCCATCAGCTTTGCCAGATCCGCGGCCGTGCCGTAGTGCTCCGGATCGTCCAGCCCGTGGGGATTGGCAAAATGGCTGTTCTCCATGCCAAGGGCCGCGGCCTTTTCGTTCATCCAGGCCACGAAGCGGGCAGTATCCCCGCCGCAGTGCAGGGCCAGAGCCTGGGCTGCGTCGTTGCCGGAGGCCAGCAGCAATCCGGTGAGCAGTTCCTGCACCGTATACTTCTCACCCGCCTGCAGATACATGGAGGAGCCCTCGATGCCGCAGCATGCCGCGGGGATCTCCACCTCGTCTGCAAGTTTGCTGTGCTCCAGGGCCACCAGAGCGGTCATGAGCTTGGTGGTGCTGGCGATGAGGCGCCGCGCATCGGCGTTTTTCGCAAGCAACATCTCCCCATTCTCCCCGGTGAGCACCGCGCATTCCGCGCTGAGGGCCGGCGGCTCTTTCCCCTTCGCTGCGCTTGGGTTCAGCAGCAGGGCGGCCAGGAGCAGCAATATGGCTTTTCGCATAATAAGCACCACCTATCAGAGCAGGTAGTGCTTATTATACGTTTTCGATCTTGTTTTATTTATCCTGCTGTTTGTTGATAAAGGCGTCCACCTTGTCCATCACCTGGGGCACCAGATCGATGATTCGATCCACGGTGGTGCTGGCGGGAGGCGTGATGTTGATCATGCGCACAGTGCCTTCCTTGATCACCAAAAAGCCGATGGGGTCGATCTTCACGCCGGTGGCGTTGCCGCCGCCGTAGGGCCGCTCTCCCGCTCTCTTGGGGGAGAACTCCACACCGCCGCCGCCGAAGCCCACGCTGATGCGGGAAATGGGGACCAGCGTGATGCCGTCGGGCGTGTAGATGGGCTCGCCCACCACGGTATCGACTTTGAGCATGTTTTTCACATTGTCCATGGTGGACTGCATGAGTTCACCGATCGGGTTGATGTTATCCATTCGCTGCCATCCTTTCCTCTTCCTGTATGTTTTCTGTTTCTTTCTTTTCTGTATCGGGAGCGGCCTCTGCGGCCTTCTGCGCTTTCTTCATGGCCTTGGCTTCCTTTTTCTGCCGGCGCTTGCTGCGGATCAGGATCTTCAGCGCGCCGAAGAGGATGCTGTTCACCACCCCGAAGATCCGCCAGAGGTTGATCGTCAGGGCAAGGCCCAGTTCCAGGAAGGTCCGGTCCGCGGCAAAGTCCACATCCGTCCACACGCTGCAGTCCTTCACCCGGAAGGCCCGGCTGCAGGGCTGGGCCAGACTGGAGAGCGCCGCGTTCACCCAGCCGTAGGTCATGGCCACGTCATAGGGATCATAGCCTGCGGCGATATAGTGGAGCAGGAAGCGGTCCACCCGCCAGGCCCGGCCGAACTTGCCGATGCCCCGCAGCACTACCCGCACCAGCTCCAGCAGCTCGTCCCGGTTGAAGGGAAGGGAGCGTTTCTTTTTGGGCGCAGGCTCTTCCTCCTCCTGGGGCTCCTCTGGCTTTTTCTTCTTTTTCTTTTTGTTTTGCTTGGGCTCCTTGGGCTTCTTCTCTCGCCTGGGAAAAAGCTGGACCAGCACGGGTCCCACCTTTGCGGAAAGGTGGAAGCGGCCGCCGTCATTGCCCAGGTCGACCCCCACGGGGATCAACAGGATCAGCAGAATGAGCGCAAGGAACACGCCAAGGATGATCCAGCCAACCAAATTCCATCACTCCTTCGCCGGGTCCGTGACCTCATCGATGCTGATTTGATCGGGCTCGGCGGCATTTTGCAGTTCGTCAATGGCCTTCTGGAGCTTTTCCACGCCCTCGCTCCCGGTGATGTCCGGCAGCGGCGGCAGCTGAGAAAGCTCCGAAATGCCCATGGTACGCAGGAAAACGTCGGTGGTGCGGAAGAGGGCGGGACGGCCCGGGGCCTCCAGGCGCCCGCAGATCTCGATGAGTCCCCGCTCCGTAAGAGCGCCCACGGTGTAGGAGCTGTCCACCCCGCGGACCCGGTCGATGTAGGCTCTCGTCACCGGCTGAAAGTAGGCAACGATGGCCAGGGTCTCCAGCGCGCTCTGGGAGAGCATGGGGGGCTTGCGCTGCTCCAGGGTCTTGATCACATAGGGGGCGTAGTCCGGCGCGGAGCACATCTGAAGTTTGTCCCCCAGGCGGAGGATGCGCATGCCCCGCTGCTCCCGCTCGTATTGTTCCGAGAGCTCCGCTGCGATCTGACCCAGCTCCGTCTCGTCCGTATCCAGGACCAGGGAAAGTCTCGCCAGGGGGACGCTCTCCCCCGCTGCAAACAGTATAGCCTCAAGTGCGGCAGAAATATCCATATGAATCGATTTCCTATTCTTCGATCGTCTTCAAAATCTCGTCCGTGTCCCCGCCGATGAAACGCAGGCGGTAGCCGGTCTCCTCCCGGTCGATGTGCACATGTCCCATGCTGCACAGCTCCAGCACCGAAAGGAAGGTGGCAACAATTTCGGAGCGGGACGAGCAGGCCCGGTACAGCTCCTCCATCATGGCGGGACCAAGGCGCAGCCGCTCCAGCAGCTCGCGGCTCTTGCTGCGCACGCTGTAGATGATGCGGCTGGGGATGGCGTCGTGGAGCCGGTCCTCGTTCTCCGAGACGGGGACGCCCCGGGTGAACACGTTCCGCAGGGCCTTCAGCAGATCCACCGGCTCGTGCCGGTATTCGTACTCCCTGCCCTTTTTGGGCAGAGGCTCCGGGAGCTTGGCAAAGTACAGCATGCCCCGCTCGGAGGCGGTTTTCAGCGCGGGCACGACCTCCCGCACGGCTGCCAGATTGTCCCGGGCCTTCAGCTGCTCCAGGGATTCCATCAGCACTTCCAGCTCGGAGACCTCCTCCTCGCTGGTCAGCAGGGTCCTGGTCTTGATATACAGCAGATGGGAGGCCATCTGCACGAACTCGCTTGCGATCTCCAGATCCATGCTCTGCATCTCGTCCATCCAGGCCAGGTACTGGTCCAGGATCTCGGAGATCTGCAGGTCCCGGATCTCGATCTTATTCTTCTGCAGCAGGGCCAGGATCAGGCTCAGGGGCCCTTCAAAGTCCTGCAGCTCGTCTTTTTCGTGGATGATGCCTTCCAGATGAAAATTGGGGTTTTCCATGTTGACTCCTCAAAAGAGGGATTGGCCCAGGGCAAAGCCCAGCTTCGCCGCGGGCAGCAGCAGCGACAGTCCCTTGTGCAGCAGCCAGGAGAGGGGCCCGTCGATCGCGTTGGTAAAGAGAAGCGCCGCCAGGATGAGGAAACCGTAGCGCTCATAGCGCATGAGTTTCCAATAGCCTTCGTCGGAGAGAAGGGAGAAAAGCACCTTGGACCCGTCCAGCGGCGGAACGGGCAAGATGTTGAAGATGGCCATGGCAAGGCTCAAAACCACCGTGGTCTCCATCATTTCCAGCGCAAGCTGGCCCGTGCTGCTGCCGCTCAGCGGCAGGATCAGCAGCCCGTAGAGGAAATAAAACACCAGGGAGATGAGCACGTTGCAAAGAGGGCCGGCCAGAGCGGTGATCGCCATGCCCCGCTTGGGGTTTTGAAACTTCCGCATATCCACCGGCACCGGCTTTGCGTAGCCGAATCCGAAGATCACCATCATCAGAAGCCCCATGGGGTCCAGGTGCTTGATGGGGTTCAGGGTGAGGCGCCCCGCCGCCTTGGCGGTGTCGTCCCCCAAGGCATAGGCGGTGAAGCCGTGGGCCAACTCGTGCAGGGTGATGCACAGCAGCGCCGGGATAACACGAAGCAAAATATCCCGCAAGCCGCTGAAATCAAAACCGTTGAGAATCTCCTGTAACACGCTGATGGCATTCACCCCCAAAATATCAATTCATTTTACCAAAGAACGCCATAAAATACAAGTGCGAGACAGATTTTTACCGGCACACAAGCCCCGATACTCAAATCATTGACAGTTTTTCCCGGAAATGATACTGTATTGGCAGGAAAGGTGGGAATCGCATGAAGCTCCATGTCCTCCGCTGTGGCGAGATCCGCGTCTCCCCGGCCATGCCCTATGGCAACAGTCTGGATCTGAAAACCGCGGCGAAACTGCTCTCCGCCCCGGAGAAGGACCGGATCACGCTCCCTGTCAGCGTCTACCTGATCGAGCACCCGAAAGGTCTCATCCTGGTGGACACCGGCTGGTGCCGGGAGCTCAGTCCCAAGGGCGTATACGATCCCAGGGCCGCGCGGCAGGTCCTCTCCCCCGCGCTGGCGGCCCTCTATCATCCCCTGCTTCCCGCGGGCATGGCCGTGGATGAACAGCTTGCTGCCATGGGCATTCAGCCGCAGGATCTGGCGGCGGTGATCCTGACCCACCTGGATCCGGACCATGTGGCGGGTCTTCGCCATGTGCAGAAGGCCCGGCGCATCATCCTCCCGGAGGACGAGTACTTCTGGTCCTGCCGGATGGTATACAAAAACCGCCAGCCCCAAAAGCTCTGGCTGGACTATCCCATGGAGCGGCCCTATTACCGGGGCTCTCCCCTGGGCCCCGCCGGCTGGGCCATCGACCTCTTCGGGGACGAGAGCCTGCAGCTTGTAAATCTCCCTGGTCATACCGACGGCCAGGCGGCGGTGCTGGTCCGAAACGGCAGGCGCTTCGTGCTCCTCGCGGCGGACGCGGCCTATTCGCCCCGCAACTGGAAGGAAAGCATCACCCCCGGCTTCGGCTTCGACCGGGAGCGGCAGAAAAAGTCTCTTGCCTGGATCGCCCAGATGGCGGCGGACCCCGGCTGCGCCGCCGTCCTCTGCAGCCACGACCCCGCCCAAGCTCCCGGGGCGATCGAGTTTTGATCCAGGTCGATCCGTGCATAAAAAAAGAAGGAACGGATTGCAAGATGCAAACTTGCGTCCGTTCCTGTTTTTTTTGTTTCGTATTACAACAGACTCATGATCTCCGCGAGGAGCTGTTCCCGGCCCTGGCCTTTTTCCGCGGAAAAGGGGATCAGCGGCACGGCGTCCGAAAGGCCCAGGGTCTCACGGATCAGCTGGAGGTTCGGCTCGATCTCGCTCTTTTTGAGCTTATCCAGCTTGTTGGCCACCACTGCCAGGCGGCAGCCGGCGTTCTGGAACCACTCCGCCATGGTGATATCGTCCGCCGTGGGCTTGTGCCTCGCGTCCACGATCATGACGCCCAGATCAAAGGTCCCGGGATCGGCGAAGAAATCCTCCATCAGCTTGCCCCAGCGTTCCTTTTCCGCCTGGGACACCTTGGCGTAGCCGTAGCCGGGCAGGTCCACGAAATAGAGCTTCCCGTCGATGAGGAAGTAGTTCACATGGACGGTCTTCCCCGGCTGGGCCCCCACGCGGGCGAAATTCTTCCGGTTCAGCATGCGGTTGATGACCGAGCTTTTGCCCACATTGGACTTGCCCGCAAAGGCCACCTTGGGCACGCTGCTGTGGATGAACTGTCCCGCAGCGGCGGCGGACTTCACGAACTCCGCCTTGTTCACATTCAGCGTCGCCATGTGATACGAACCTCCAATAAAAAATCTTTCATTCGCAGCGGCAGATTGTCCGCCAGCCTTCGTTGCCGCCCTTGACCATATATATCCATTATGCTCTGCGGGCGTCGCCTCGTCTGACGGACAATCTTCACGCAGCTCGGTAAAATCTTTTTATCGGAGCTTCGTATTACACCCGGAGGGCCTTTCTGCTCTTGACGGGGGCGGCGGGCAGAGGCATGGTCTCGTGCAGCTCGCCCCGCAGCAGCGCCACGTCCAGCGCAGCGTCCGCGTGGTCCACCGGCACGAAGTGCAGCCCGGCGCGGACGGTCTGGTCGATCTCCTGCAGGTCGGGCTCATTGTCCGCCGGGATGATCACGGTCTTGACCCCGGCGCGAAGCGCAGCCATGGTCTTTTCCCGCAGTCCCCCGATGGGGAGGATGCGCCCGCGCAGGGTGATCTCGCCGGTCATGGCCACATCGCTGCGTACCGGCGTCCCGGTGAGGGCGGAGATGAGGGCGATGGTCACGGTGATGCCGGCGGAGGGACCGTCCTTGGGCACGGCGCCCTCGGGGAAGTGGATGTGAATGTCGCTGTTCTTATAGAAGTCCGGGTCGATGCCCAGCATCTCGGCACGGGAGCGGATATAGCTCATGGCCGCCCGGGCGGATTCCTTCATCACATCGCCCAGGTTGCCGGTGAGCTCCAGCTTGCCGCTTCCGGGGAGCACGGCCACTTCCACATCCAGCACCTCCCCGCCCACTTCCGTGTAGGCAAGGCCCCGGACCAGGCCGACCTCCGGCCGGGTGCGCAGGGCGTCGGGCTTGAAGCGGGCCGGGCCCAGCAGAGGCTCCAGCTTGCCGGCCTTCACGGAGAGGGATTTGTACTTCTCCTCGGCCACGCCCTCCGCCGCCTTGCGGCAGACAGCGGCCAGCTCCCGCTCCAGTACGCGCACGCCGGATTCCCGGGTGTAGCCCCGGATGATCTCCCGGATGGCGGCGTCCTCAATCTTGAGCTGGGCGGCCTTGAGGCCGTGCTTTTTCCGCTGCTTGGGGATCAGGTGGCGCTTGGCGATCTGCAGCTTCTCCTCGTCGGTATAGCTGGAGAGCTCGATGACCTCCATCCGGTCCAGCAGGGCCCGGGGAATGGTGGAGGTGGTGTTGGCGGTGGTGATGAAGAAGACCTTGGACAGGTCAAAGGGCAGCTCCAGGAAGTGGTCCCGGAAAGTGGCGTTCTGCTCCGGGTCCAGGGCCTCCAGCAGGGCGGCGCTGGGGTCGCCCCGATAGTCGGAGCCAAGCTTGTCGATCTCGTCCAGCACCATCAGGGGGTTGCAGCTGCCCGCCTGCTGGATGCCGGCGATGATGCGGCCCGGCATGGAGCCGATGTATGTTTTGCGGTGGCCGCGGATCTCGGCCTCGTCGTGGATACCGCCGAGAGACACGCGCACCAGCTTCCGCCCGGTGGCGTGGGCCACGCTCATGGCGATGCTGGTCTTGCCCGTTCCCGGAGGGCCCACCAGGCACAGGAGCCCGCCCTTGATGTCCGGGGAAAGCTGCTTCACCGCCAGGTACTCCAGGATGCGCTCCTTCACCTTCTCCAGGCCAAAGTGCTCATCGTCCAGGATCTTGCGGGCCTTGGCCAGGTCCACGGTCTCCTGGGTGCTCTTGCCCCAGGGCAGCTCCAGGCAGGTGTCCAGGTAGCCCCGCAGCACCGCCGCCTCGGCGGAGCCGAAGGGCTGCTTCTGCAGGCGGCCCAGCTCCTTTTTCAGCTTCTCCCGCACCTCGTCGGTGACAGGCAGGGCCTCGATCCGCTGGCGGTATTCGTCAAAATCGTCGGTGAGACCGTCCTCGCCCAGCTCGGACTGGATGATCTTCATCTCTTCCCGCAGATAGTACTCCCGCTGGCTGCGGTTCATCTGCTCCTGGGTCTGCTCGTTGAGCTCCTTTTCGATGCTCATCACATCGATCTCCCGGTTCAGCAGGCGCACCAGCAGCGCCAGCCGCCGGGAGGGAGCGTTCTCCTCCAGCAGCATCTGTTTGTCTTCCAGGCGGAAGTGGACGTTCTGGGCCAGGTAATCCGACACATAGGCGGGATTGGGATTGGCCAGCACGTTCAGGATCTGCTCTCCCGGCATCTCGGGGCTGAGCTGCAGGTACTCCTGGAAGAGGGAGACGCAGCTGCGCAGCAAAGCCTCGGTGCGGGTGGAATTGCCCCGCTCCTCCTTGTCGGGCAGGGGGCGGACAGAGGCGCTGTAGCCCTTGGGATCGGTGCGGATCTCCTCGGCGCGGGCCCGGTACAGGCCCTCCACCATGACCCGGCACATGTTGCCCTGGGGCTGGCGGAGCTGCTGCCGGATGCGGCAGACGGTGCCCACGGCGTAGATATCCTGCGCCTCGGGCAGGTCCACGCTGATGTCCTTCTGGGCGGCCAGGAAGATGATCTGGTTGCGCTTGGAGGCCGCGGCCAGGGCGCCGATGGAGGCGCTGCGCTCCACATCAAAGGTCAGGAGCATGCCGGGGAACACATTCAGTCCCCGCAGGGCCAGCAGCGGCAGGCGGATGATTTCGGTTGTTGTTTCGCTCATAGCTTACTCCTTTCCGGAGGGGTGCTTCTCTCTCAGTTGCTTTCTTTGCGCAGGATGGTGGGCTTTTCCTCGCCGTTGACACAGGCGGCAGTGATGATCACCTTTTGCACCGTGGGATCGGAGGGGATGGTGTACATGAGCTCGGTCATGACGCTCTCCATCACGCTGCGCAGGCCCCGGGCGCCGATCTTGCGCTGGATGGCCTTGTCGGCGATGGCCTCCAGGGCGGCGGGCTCATACTCCAGCTCCACGCCGTCAAAGCGCAGCAGCGCCTGATACTGGCGTGTCATGGCGTTCTTCGGCTCCTGCAGGATGCGCACCAGGTCCTCCCGCTTCAGGGAGTCCAGGGACGCCACCACCGGCAGGCGGCCGATGAGTTCGGGGATGATGCCGAACTTCAGCAGGTCGTGCTGCTGGACCTGGGCGAGGATCTCCCCCACGTCCCGCTCCGCGCTGCTCTTGATCTCGGCGCCGAAGCCCATGGTCTTCTTGTCGGTGCGCTTCTCGATGATCTTGTCCAGACCGTCGAAGGCGCCGCCGCAGATGAAGAGGATGTTGCTGGTGTCCACATGGATGAACTCCTGGTGGGGGTGCTTGCGCCCGCCCTGGGGCGGGACGTTGGCAATGGTGCCCTCCAGCAGCTTCAGCAGTGCCTGCTGCACGCCCTCGCCGGACACGTCCCGGGTGATGGAGGTGTTCTCGCTCTTGCGGGCGATCTTGTCGATCTCGTCGATGTAGATGATGCCCCGCTGGGCCCGCTCCACGTCGAAGTCCGCGGCCTGCAGCAGCTTCAGGATCACGTTCTCCACGTCCTCGCCCACATAGCCGGCCTCCGTCAGGGTGGTGGCGTCGGCGATGGCAAAGGGGACGTCCAGCATCTTGGCCATAGTCTGGGCGAAGAGGGTCTTGCCGCTGCCGGTGGGGCCGATGAGCAGGATATTGCTCTTCTGCAGCTCCACGTCGTCCTCAGCGGCATGGAGGATGCGCTTATAGTGGTTGTAGACCGCGACCGACAGCACCATCTTGGCACGCTCCTGGCCGATCACGTACTGGTCCAGGTTCTCCTTGATCTGGATGGGCTTGGGGAGCTTCTCGAAGGCCAGGGGCAGCCCGTCATAGCCGGTCACCTGGGGCGCCGGGGCGGCGGGCATCTCGCCGATGATGCTCATGCACATGCGCACGCACTCGTCGCAGATGTAGCTGCCGTTGCCGGCGATGAGCCGGTTCACCAGGGCCTGGGGCTTGCCGCAGAAGGAGCAGCGGATGCTTTTTCTTGTTTCGTCAGTTCTTGCCATACGATTCTCCTATGGTGCGCCTGATGCAGACGCGGGACGGACTGTCGCCCGCCCCGCATGTGTTTCAGCGCTGATAGATGACCTTGTCGATGAGGCCGTATTCCTGAGCCTCTTCGGCGGTGAGCCAGCGGTCCCGCTCCGAGTCGGCCTTCACCTTCTCGGGGGTCTTGCCGGTGTTCGCGGCCAGGATCTTGTTGAGACGCTCCTTGATCTTCAGGAAGTGCTCCACATCGATCTCCATGTCCGTGACCTTGCCCTGGGTGCCGGCAGAGGGCTGGTGGATCATGATCTCGGCATTGGGCAGGGCGATGCGCTTGCCCTTGGCGCCGGAGGACAGCAGGAAGGCGCCCATGGAGGCTGCCATGCCCACGCAGATGGTGGAGACGTCAGGCTTGATGTACTGCATGGTGTCATAGATGGCCATGCCGGCGCTGACGCTGCCGCCGGGGCTGTTGATATAAAACTGAATGTCCTTGTCCGGGTCCTGGGCTTCCAGATACAGAAGCTGAGCCACGATCAGGCTTGCGGTGGTATCGTTCACCTCTTCGGACAGCATGACGATGCGGTCGTTCAGCAGGCGGGAAAAGATGTCGTAAGACCGCTCACCGCGGCTGGTCTGTTCGACAACATAGGGAACTAAGCTCATAGGGTAACTCTCCTTTCATCAGGAGCATATCCGCTTTCGGAAATCTTTATTCCTGGGTCTCCTCGGCGGGGGCCTCCTGGGGTTCCGGCATCTCGCCGATCTCGGCGGAATTCATGATGACGTCGGTGGCCTTCTCCTTCAGGTACTCGTTGCGGATGGTGTCCAGGCCGAAGTACTGCCGGATCTCTTCGGGCTTGGCGTTGACGCTGTCGGCGATGCGCTGCAGATAGGCCTCGGTCTCCTCCTCGGTGAGCTCGATGCCCTCGGCCTTGGCAACAGCCTCCAGCAGCAGCTCGGTACGGACCTGCATCTGGGCGGAGGGCAGGATGGACTGGTTCATGGTCTCGCTGTCGATGCCCATCATGCGCACCAGCTTCTCCAGCTCCACATTGCGGTCGGTCATGCCGAAGTTGGCGGCGTAGTTGCGGATGATCTCCTCGGCCTTCTCCTGGATCATGACGTCGGGCACGTCGCAGCTCATGTTGTCGGCGGCCTGCTTCATGATGTAGGAACGGAACACGTTCTCGGCCTGGTCGTTGTACTTGTCCTGCAGCTGCTTGCGCAGATCGGCCTTGTACTCGTCCAGGGTGTCGAACTCGGACACGTCCTTGGCAAACTCATCGTCCAGCTCGGGCAGTTCGGGGAAGGTGATGGAGTTCAGCTTCACCTTGAAGACGACGGCCTTGCCGGCCAGGTTCTCCACATAGGTGTCGGGGAAGGTGATGTCCAGGTCCTTCTCCTCGCCGATCTGCATGCCGGCGACCTGCTCCTCGAAGCCGGGCACGAAGGAGTTGGAGCCCAGCTCCAGCTCGTAACCCTCGGCCTTGCCGCCGTCGAAGCGCTCGCCGTTGAGGAAGCCGTCAAAGTCGATGTTGACGGTGTCGCCCATCTGGGCGGGGCGGTCCTCCACGGAGACCTTGCGGGCGTTCTGCTTGCGCTTCTTCTCCACCTCTTCTTCCACTTCCTCGTCGGAAACGGTGGTGACTTCCTTGGGCGCCTTCAGGCCCTTGTACTGGCCCAGGGTGACCTCGGGGTACAGGGACACGGAGAAGGTGTAGCGCACGGTGCGCTCCTCGGTGACTTCCACGTTGTCGATGGCGGGCTGGCCGACGATGCGCAGCTCACCCTCGCTGAGGCCCTGCTCGAAGGCCTTGGGGGCCAGCTCGTCCATGGCGTCCTGGTAGAAGACCTCGCGGCCGTACATGGACTCCACGATGGCGCGGGGAGCCTTGCCCTTGCGGAAGCCGGGAATATTGATGCTGCTCTTGGCCTTCAGGTAAGCGCCGTTGACGGCGGCCTCGAACTCGGCGGCGTCGGACTCCACCGTGAAGAGAGCAGTGTTGTTTTCTTTCTTTTCCACATTCTTCAGAATCATGATTGCTTTCCTCCTATTTGTTGTGACTGACACACAGCGTCTTATATTATCAGATAACGCCAATAAAATCAATGAAAAATTCTTGAATTCTCGGGCTTTTTAAAGGGGATGTGATCAAACACATCCCCTTTCCGTTTTGAGATTTGAGTTTTGGGTTTTGAGAAGAAAACTGCGATGCGACAATCGAACAGACGCGCTCAGTCCATGAGCTTTACAGGCGTGAAATCCACCGCGTCCGCTGAGAGGAGACGAAACTCCGTGCAGCCTTTCCATCCGTTGAAGGCTGCGGCAATGCCCTTGCCGTGGATGTGCCCGTAGCCGCAAAACCTCACCCGGTGCTTTTCCAGCAGCGCAAGGATCTCGGGGCACTCATATTTCTGGTAGATGGGCGGATAGTGGAGAAAGACCAGCTTCTCCCGCTCCCCCGCCGCGTTCAGGGAGGCCTCCAGCCGCAGGATCTCCCGGCGCATGATCTTTTCGTCGTGCTCGCCGCCGGTCTCCTCCTCGTAAAACCAGCCCCGGGTGCCGCAGAGGGCATAATCCCCGTAGGCATAGCAGTTGTTGTGGAGGATCTGCAGGCTGTCAAAGCCCTTCTCTCCGAAGAAACGGTAGGCCTTGGCGGCGGTGCTCCACCAGTAATCGTGGTTGCCCTTGAGGATCAGCTTTTTGCCGGGGAGCTCATGGATGAAGCGAAAGTCCGCCTCCGCCGCCTGCAGGCCCATGGCCCAGCTCAGATCCCCGCAGAGCACCGTCACATCGTCCTCTCCCACGCAGGCAAAGGCGTTTTTCAGTTTTTGGGCGTGATCCTTCCATTTTTCGCCGAAAACGTCCATGGGCTTGTCGCTTCCGAGGGAAAGATGGAGATCGCCGATGGCATAGAGGGCCATAGTCTCACTCCGAATAAAAAGTGCTTCCGCGTCCCATCCTAAAAGGGACAACGGAAAAGGAGGCATTCTTTCATGAATACCAGGGAAAAAGAAATCAATCCCGGTGTGGGCTGCGACGTCACCGCCTGCAAGTACAACACCGTGGACTGCCGCTGCAGCGCCGAGCACATCAAGGTGAAGAACGAAAAGGCCATCACCAAGGGCGAGACCTACTGCGGCACCTTCTGCCCCAGAGGGACCTGCTGAAGAAGGGAAACGACGACGGGATCCGCAAAGTCCCGAAGAGGATCCGCTCCGCGTTTTCCCAGGGAATAGGTTCGGCGACGTCGCCGAACCTTTTCTTTTTGCTGTCAGTCAGACCGCAACAGCGATTTGCAGATCCGGGGCTACTTTATCATAAAGTTTCCCCCGGGGCAAGCTTCCCGTCCCGCAGAGGAAACCCAATTCCGAACTCCGAATTCCGCATTTACTGAAAGGCGTTTTCGATGTGATTGACCTTCACCGGCCCGTCCTCGCCCCGGGGGGCGTAGACCTCGATCACGTCAAAGCGGGGCTGCAGCTCCGTCTCGTGCTGGCTCAGCCAGAACTGGGCCGCGGCCATCACCCGCTGCTGCTTGCGCGCCGTGACGAACTCCCGGGCCTCGCCGTGCTGATCGTCCCGGCGGAGCTTTACCTCCACAAAAACCAGGACCCCCGCCCGCCTTGCGATCAGGTCGATCTCCCCAAAGCGGCAGCGGAAGTTGCGCTCCAGGATCGTATAAAAACGGCGGCGCAGATACCGTGCCGCCTGTTCTTCTCCAAATTGTCCCAAAGACTGTTTGTCCATGTTTCTGCCCTCAGTGCATCTTCTTCAGAAAGCTGGGCCGGTGTACGGGGCTGGGGCCGTATTCCCGCAGTGCGGCATAGTGCAGCGCGGTACCGTAGCCCTTGTGCTGTTCAAAATGATACTCCGGGTACGCCTTCGCCAGCTCCAGCATCACCCGGTCCCGGCTGACCTTGGCCAGGATCGAAGCCGCGGCGATGTCGGCGCAGGTGGCGTCGCCCTTCACCACACAGAGACTGGGCGTTTCAATGCCCGCGTTCCGGTTGCCGTCGATGAGGGCCAGGTCCGGCTTTGTTTTCAGGCACGCGATGGCACGGTTCATGGCCAGCATGGTGGCGCCCAGGATGTTGCGCTCCTCGATCTCCTCCACCGTGGCAAAGGCGATGGCATAATCCAACGCCTTTTCGGTGATAACGTCGAAGAGCTCCTCCCGCTTCTTTTCGGTGAGCTTCTTGGAATCGTTCAGACCCGGGATCTCAAGGCCCCGGGGCAGGATCACCGCGGCGGCATAGACAGGCCCGGCCAGGGGGCCCCGGCCCGCCTCGTCCACGCCGCAGAGGCAGCGATAGCCCTGCTTGTAGAGCTCATTCTCCTTTTCCCAAAGATCCGTCATCCGGCTGCTCCAGACTCAGACGGCCAAGCTTGCCGTCGTGATATTCTCCCAACAGGGTGTTGGCCATGCGTTCGATGTCGTATTCTCCCCTGGAAACCAGGAAGCCCCGCTTCTTGGCCGCCTCTTCCAGCAGCTCAAAGCCGTTGGCCTCGGGGTCCGGGGTGAACTTGTAGCGCTCCGTCAGGGCCTGGGGATAATAATCCCGCAGGCGCAGCATGAAGTTTGCGCCCAGGGTCTCCTTGTCCAGCACGTCCGCCTTGATGGCGTTGGTGATGGCCAGCATCTCCCCCACCTCCTGGCTCTCGAACTTTGGCCAGAGGATGCCCGGGGTGTCCAGCAGGTCCAGACCCTTATCGATGTTGATCCACTGCTTGCCCCGGGTGACGCCGGGCTTGTCCCCGGCGATGGCGGCCTTGCGGCCCGCCACCTTGTTGATGAAGGTGGACTTGCCCACATTGGGGATGCCCAGGATCATCACCCGCAGGGTCCGGCCCGTCTGCCCCTTGGCCTCGTACTCCCGGAGCTTGTCCTGCAGGAGCTTTCGCACCGCGGGGACAAATTCCTTGACCCCCTTGCCGCTTTTGGCGTCGGTCTCCAGCACGGCATAGCCCTGGCTTTCAAACTGCCGCCGCCAGCGGGCGGTGACCGTGGGGTCCGCCAGGTCCACCCGGTTCAGGATCAGGAGCCTGGGCTTATCACCGGCAAGTCTGTCGATATCCGGGTTCCGGCTGGACCGGGGGATGCGGGCGTCAAGGATCTCGCACACTGCGTCCACCAGCTTCAGATCCTGCTCGATCATCCGCTGGGCCTTGGTCATGTGGCCCGGGAACCACTGGATATTCATTTTTTCATAGGCTCTGTCTTCCATCAGCGCACCCATTTCATGGAGGAGATGGGGTAGACCACCGCGTAGACCTTGCCCAGGATCAGCCGCTCGTCCACCATGCCGATGCTCTTGGCCCGGCTGTCCCGGGAGGAGTTGCGGTTATCGCCCAGGACGAAGACGCAGCCCTCCGGCACGGTCTTGGGGCCGATGAAGTCCAGCTTGTTGTGGATGGGCTCCGCGGCGTATTCCTCCTCCAGCGGCTCCCCGTCCACATAGACGATGCCGTGCTCGAAGTCGATGTTGACCTCCTGGCCCTCGGTGGCGATGACCCGCTTCACCAGGGCCTTCTCCTCGTTGTTCTCGTCCACATTCTTGAAGATCACCACGTCGCCGGCCTTGGGCTTGAAAAACAGGTTCGAGACCAGCATTTTGTTGCCCTCGTAGAGGGTGGGGTTCATGGAGGGTCCCACCACGTCGATCAGCCGGACCAGGAAGGAGAACAGCAGCACGCAGAAGATCAGTGCCGCCATCAGGCTCTGCACCCAGTCATAGATCTCCCGTCTGGTGCGCTGGGCCGGGGTCATGGACTCCCGCTCCGCCTTTTCCTCCGCTCTTGTCTTTTTTTCTCTGCTCATATTGAAAAGCTCCCGCATTGTTGATTCTTTGCTTGTATTTCTGATGCGTCAAAGCGTATTATATCCCATCTTTCCCCGCGGGGCAAGCCTTTTCTGCACCGCCGCCCAACGCCTTCTCCTTGAGGAGAAGGTGTCATCCGCCGATCCCCGCGAGGCGGATGACGGATGAGGTGTCGCCCTTGGCTCCCTCTCCGAGGGAGCTGTCATCCGGCGTGTCACGCCCCGCCGGATGAGGTCCCCGTCCTCTCGTAGGGGCCGCCGCCCTCGGCGGCCCGCACAGCGCGCAGCGCTGTCATCCTGAGGAGGCGCAACCGCCGAAGGATCCCGCTCCCGGCGGGAGTAAGAGTTCTCGGCTGCTGCGGAAAACCTTACCTGGCGCCGTCGGGATCCTTCGCTTTACGCTCAGGATGACATAGTGGGAACAGCCCCGCCGCATCAAAAACACCCCGAGGGCTTGCCCTCGGGGTGCGGAAAAGCCTTCCCCGCGCACGGGGAAGGGGGACCGCTTGCGGTGGATGAGGTCCCCGCGCAGCGGAATAGAGATTCAATCGTGCCGGGTCAGGTGGGACGAGGCTCCGTCCCCTGTCCCACAAAAAGCAGGCCATTCGGTAGTCGCGTTTTTAGTTCGTCCGGAAGCATCATAACGATTTGGTCCTCTGCCTTCCAGAACAAGCCCGCCCTTCTGTAGCCACCCAAAAGATCAAAACGAGTTCCGTTCTCTGTCACCAGATAGCAGTGGGTAAGCTTTTCTCCGTTGCTTTCTGTGTCTATATAGATAGGTTCGATTTCCAGAACTTGGTCATAGCGGATCACTGTTTCCTGCGGCGAAAAGAATGGTCTATACACAATCTTCTCAGAATCCGCGATTCCATGATTCGCCAGCATCATGAGTCTAAACGGAAAAACGATCAGCGAGGCAGCAAGTAGGATCGCGGAACACTTCTGCCGTGCCCTTGTACGACTGTCCTTGGGAAAAACAGTGCAGAGTGAAAAGCAAATGTCTACAGGCCGTCTCCTGAGCACGGGAAGATACCAAGAAACCAACGCATCATAAGCAACAAGAAAAAGCAGGGAAATGTACGCACCATCGTCTAAACCGTAGAATAATACTACGTTTTTTTGCCCTTTAGAGAGCAGTGCAGTGCCAAGAGATTCCGTGATGGTATTCAGGATAAACAGAAGTGCCATGTATAAGACGAGCGTGCGGCCTCGACAACTTGCACCGGAATAAGTTCCGCGAGAAAAGCTATCCGGCGTGAGGCGACACCATTCGGAGCGCCGATATTCTTCATACCCGGGAATCCTGTCGTAAATTCGATGATTCGCTCGGATTCTTCGCAGCTCCATCACATGCCAGAGTATCCAGGCAAGATAGAAACACGATACGAGTGTGTACATAATCATAGGCATTTCTCTCCGATTTCACTTATCGTGCGATATGTGGGACGGGGGACGTAGGTCATGAGCGGTTCCCTGCCCCACATTCTTTATTTTTTGGAATCGCCGAGCTGTCCTGTATTTGTTATCATTATACTCGAAGTACATGCCCCTTTCAAGAGCGCGATCTTCAAATCGTGCTGCCCCTCCCGCCGTAGAGGCGGATATCATCCGCACGCTCCGCGCCCTTTCCCCGCTTGCAAGCGGGAATCCCCTATGCTACAATACGGTAAAGAAAAGTGAGGTGACAGCAGTGCTGAAGCTCAGCATCGTGGTTCCCATTTACAATGTGGAGGACTATCTCCCCGCCTGTCTGGATTCGATCCTGCTCCCTGAGCGGGAGGATTATGAGATCATCGCCGTGGACGACGGCTCCCCGGACCGCTCCGGCCAGATCGCGGAGGAATACGCCGCCCGTTATCCCGGCCTGATCCGGGTGATCCACCAGCCAAACGGCGGCCTGGGCGCCGCCCGGAACACCGGCATCGAGGCGGCCAAGGGCGAGTTTCTGCTCTTTCTGGACAGTGACGACAGTCTTTTTCCCGGCGCTCTGGAGGAGATGCTGGGGGAACTGGCGCGGGACGAGGGCTGCGACGTGCTGTTATTCAGCGACGACCAGGTGGACGAAAAGGGCCAGGTCCTCTGCCACGGCGTCAGCTGCTCCCGGGAGGGCAGCTTCACTCTGGCGGAATACCCTGGTCTTCTGCTGGAGCAGCCCAGCGCCTGCACCAGGCTCTGGCGGCGCAGGCTCTTTGTGGACAGCGGCATCCGCTTCCCCGTGCAGCTCTGGTTCGAGGATCTGGCCACCACGCCCCGGCTCTTTCTGCGGGCGGGGAGGATGCGCGCCGTTCCCAAGTCCTGGCTGCGCTACCTGCTCCGCGGGGACTCCATCACCAACGCCAAAGACCCCTCCCGCAACCGGGAGATCATCACGGCTCTCTCCCTCGTGCGGGAGGATTACCGGCAGCAGGGCGCCCTGGAGCGCTACGAAAAGGAGCTGGAGATCAGCGCGGTGAAGCATCAGCTGCTCTTTTCCACGACGCGGGTGAACCAGGCGGATCCCCGCTCCCCGCTGCAGAAGGAGCTGAAGCAGGAGCTGGATAAGACATGGCCCCGCTGGCGGAGCAATCCCTACCTTTCCCAGCTCCCCCTCCAGCACCGGCTGCTGCTGAAGCTGATCGACGGCGGACACTACGGCGCCGTCCACGCCATGATGGCCGCAAACAACCGGATCAAGGGAAAAAACGGCTGACCTGACAGGCGCTCCCGTTCACACACTATGGGCAAGGCGGTGTTGCTATGGAAAAGAAAGCAAAGAAAAAGCTGCATCTCGGCTTCTGGATCGTCATGATCCTGGCGGCCCTGCTTTGGTTCTTCTATCTGGAGATCAACAAAAACACCCTCTCCGGCTGGATCCAGAGTCTGGTGGTCTTTTTGGTTTACATAACATTAAGTGTCAAGCTCCTGCGGGGCAAAAAGTGGTTTGTGCGCCTCGGCGCGTTTCTCGTGCTGCTCCTGCTGCTCTGGGCTATCAGCCGGGGGACCCTGGGTCCCTACAAGGCCCGCCCCGCCATCGAGGGCGAGACCGGCGGCGTGACGGGGATCGTCACCGTCCGGGACGGGCAACTCACCGGCGTCACCACCGCGGACGGCGCGGTGGAGGTCTACGCCGGCATCCCCTATGCCAAGCCCCCGGTGGGCGAGCTCCGCTGGCGGGAGCCCCAGGCCCCGGAGCCCTGGCAGGGCGTGCTGGCGGCGGACCATTTTGCCCCCATGTCCATGCAGCCGCAAAACGCCGCCTGGTACAGTTCCATGGCCCAGATCATCGGCTATCACGACTATGAAGTGAGCCTTGACGACAATTTCCGGGACCGGAACAGTGAGGACGCCCTGTACCTGAACATCTGGAAGCCCGCCGGAGCGCAGGCGGATCTGCCGGTGCTGGTGTACATCCACGGCGGCTCCCTCCAGACCGGGCAGCCCTGGTACGCCGACTACCGGGGCGAAGGTCTGGCCCGTAAGGGCGTGATCGTGGTGAACATGGGCTACCGCCTGGGGATCTTCGGCTTCCTGGCGGATGAGGAGCTGATGGCCGAATCCCCCAACGGCACCACCGGCAACTACGGTCTGCTGGATCAGATCAAGGCCCTGGAATGGGTGCGGGACAATATCGCGGCCTTCGGCGGCGATCCCGGCAACGTGACCCTGGCTGGTGAATCCGCCGGCGCCGCCTGTGTCAGCGCCCTCTGCACCTCTCCCCTGGCAAAAGGTCTCTTCCGCCGGGTCATCGCGGAGAGCTCCACGGTGACGGCGCCCCAGCCCGCCCACTCCTTCCAGCTCCTGGCCGACGGCCTGGAAAACGGTAAAAAGATCAAGGAGCGCTTCGGCGTGAGCAGCATCGAAGAGCTGCGGCAGCTGGACGCAAAGACCCTGGCCGCCGCCGCGGACCGGATCCACCACATGACGGTGGACGGCTACGTGCTTCCGGAGACGCCTTATGAGAGCTACCAAAAGGGCATCCACAACGAGGAGGCCATCCTCCACGGCTTCAATGCCCAGGAGGGCACCGCCTTCATCCTCTTCGACAACGCCAATCTGAAAAACTACGAGGAGAAGGTAAGCCGCATGTTCGGCGAAGAGGCTCCTGCCGCGCTGGCCCTCCGTCCCTCCTCCACCGACGCGGAGGCCAAGGCCAACTGGATCGACCTCTACTCGGCCTACTTCTTCTCCTACGGCCACTACTGCTGGAGCCGACAGGCCCAGGCCCTGGACCTCCCCTGCTACGAGTACTATTTCAGCAAGTCCAACGGACGCCTCGGCCCCTGGCACAGCGGCGAGGAGGTCTACTGCTACGGGAACATCCCGGCGGCGTCCCCCCTCTATGACGAGAGCGACCGGGCCCTCAGCGAGATCTTCTGCTCCTACTTCGCAAAATTCTGCAAAACCGGCGACCCCAACGGCCCGGGTCTGCCCCGCTGGGAGCAGGCCGGAGACGGAAGGACCCTGCTGGAGCTGGGCGAGCAGGTAGGGCCCCGGGAGGATCCGTATCTGGGGATTTATGAACTTTTTGATAAGAAATACGAGTTTGGGAACTAATGGATTGATAAAACGTCCAAGTGCGTGTAGAATACAAAACACATAAGCGTGCCCCCTCTGAGGGGCGGAAAGGAGCACAAACATGGACGTCAAAACTGCTGTTGAAAAGATCAAGGAACTGGTCAGAAAGGGCAATGTCTCCAAGATCGTGGTTCGCCGCAAGGGCGAGGTGCTGCTGAGCATCCCCGTGAACGTGGGCGTTGTGGGCGCTGTCATCGGCCTCACCGCCGCCAAGTGGGCCGTGCTGGCCGCGGTGCTGGGCACTGTGGGCTTCGGCTGCTCGGTGGAGATCGTGAAGGACGACGGCGAAGTCGTGAACGTGGTCACCGAAGAGGATACCCAGAAGGCCAAGGACACCGCCGCCGGCGTCATCCAGGACGTGAAGGAGGCCGCCACCAGGGTGGTCAGCCAGGTCAAGGAGGGCTACGAGGAGGCTGTCCAGGAGGAAAAGGCCCAGGACGCCGACTTCGAGCAGGTCGTGGACGACTCCGAGCCCAAGGACTAAAGCCAAAGAAGCACAAAAAAGATGGAATGTGAGCGATCACATTCCATCTTTTTTGCGTTTCAGGTCATCGCGAAGCTTTCGGAGGACAATCCTGATACCCGATAGAAGGTACGGCCCTTCCACCTCATCCGTCCTGCCCCTCCCGTGAGCTCGGGGCAAACCACCTTCTCCTCAAGGAGAAGGCAGAGTGCTCAGCCCACGCCGGCGTCAAAGAACAGGAAGCGGTCCCGGAAATCCTCGCTGCGCAGGATGTTTCCGGTGGGGCGGATCTCCAGATGCTCCGCCACCTTTCTGAGCTGTTCCTCACCGATCTGACCCACCAGCTTCACGACCCAGCCCTCTTCCTGGTTCAGCATCAGGATATTGTCGAATGCAAAATCCCTTGCCGGGACATTGTATTCCGGGACCGCGTCAAGATGCTGGGTGGAATGGAACAGCAGCACGTCCACGCCCTGCTCGTCCCAGTGCTCCTCCCGGATCTCTCCCGGCGTCTGGTACAGCAGCAGCATGGCGCCGCCCTGGTTGAACTGAACGGTGCAATAGCTCTGGATCTGCAGGGGCTGCATGGTGCCCTGATAGACGGCGGTCCCCTCCCGCATGCCGTTGTCGCTGAGGGTCTCGGCGGTGAAGTATTGCCTCCAGGCGTCCGACTGCAGAGAGGCCATCTCCTCCGGCAGCCAGCCGGTGCGGAATTCGATCTCCCGGCTCTCCTCCAGTTCCGGGAAGGTGACGGCAAGCTTTGCGTCGCTCCAGGTAACGGAGCCCTCGGGGTTTTCGTCCCAGTGGATGGAGAAGGTCTCCTCCGCGGCGGGTCTCCGGTAATCGAAGCCAAAGTACAGCCCGTAGGCCGTGAAGCCCAGGGCCACAATCAGCGCGGCAGCCAGGGCCAGGGAGAGAATACGTTTGGATCTCATGTGTTTGCTCCTTTCCGGGGGCAGGGCCTCCTCGGGAGCATAGCGCACCGCCTCCGCCACATAGCGGGGGTCGATGTCGCCCATGGACGAAAACAGTGTTTCCCGATTCATGCCAGCAAGCCCTCCTTTTGCAAGGTTTTCCGCAGTTTTTCACGGAGACGGAAAAGACGCACCGAGACCCGGTTTTCCCGAAGGCCGGTATGGGAGGCGATCTCCTTCACGGGATCGGCAAACCAGTACCGGCGGACGAAGAGATAGCGGTCCGGATAGCTGAGCTCGCCAAGGAAGCGGTCAATAGCCCGGGTCAGTTCTTTGGCCTCCAGCTCCCCTTCCACGTCGGTCCCTGCCGGGATGCACTCCTCCAGCTCCTCCAGCACCAGGTCCAGGCCTCTGCTGCGTTTGGCGGCGGTTTCGCTGCGCAGGCGCGACACCGCAAGGTTGCGGGCGATCCGGCAAACATAGCTCACCAGGGGATCGGGACGCTGAGGCGGGATGCTGTTCCAAACCCCCAGATACGCGTCGTTCACACACTCCTCCACATCCTGGGGATCCCGCAGCAGGTTCCCCGCCGTCCTCTTCACAGCCGCTCCATAGGTATGATCCAGCTCCCGGATGGCCTGCTCCGAGCGCTCAAAAAACAGGTCCAGGATCTTGCTGTCCTCCATATGCGCCACTTCCTTTCCGCCTCACCTATTTACTCGCAAAAGGCGGCGATATCTTACAGGTTTATTCGCAAAAGATGAGAAGGCATCATAGTTACCATAATGTTGTCGACATAATCTTATTCACATAATATGGTTTACATATTACTATTAACATAATGATGTGTTGGATTTCTCGGGACGTCGGGGACGCCGTCCCCTACCGTGCGGGAGATCCTCTTCACTCTTCACTTTCCCCCCTGCTCCGCCACGTAGATGCTCATGCGGCTCTGGATCAGGCGGGCGGCGTCCTCCGCGCTGCGCTCCCCTGCCAGGAAGGGTGCGGCCTCCTCCCGGATGATGGCCATGGCGGTGTCATCCCTGAGGGTGGTGTGCTCCACCTTGCCCAGCAGGGTATGGAATTGGGAAATCTCCGCCTCTGTGATGGGACTGGTGAGGCCATCGTACCACATATCCCGCTCTTCGTTCGGGTCGATGTGCCGTGCCTCCTCCAGCTGCTGCTCCAGAAGGGGGCGGTAGTTGGGGATGGCCCGCTCCGCGTGAAGCAGGCAGTAGCGCAAAAACTGCCAGCAGAGCTCCGGGTGCGCGCCGTTCTTCATCACACCGATGGGGTAGGACAGGGTAAAATCCGTGCCGCAGCTGCCGTCCGGGGTAGGCCATCCGATGACGCTGACGCTCCGGCCCACTCGCCGGCACTCCTTGGCAAGGTCGGTGGCCTCGTTGAGCATCACCAGATCTGTGGCAATCAGCCCCTCCCCCATCAGGTTCCAGCCGAAGATCATGTTCTCCGGATCTTCGGGGGTCTCCCGCAGATCCCGGCAGGCCTCCAGCAGACGCACAAAATCCGGGTTCTCAAAGTCGCAGGTCCCGTCCTTCCAGTGGATAGCCTGGCGCAGATAGCGGCTGGCGCTGCTCTCCAGGAAATAGTCCCGGGTCAGGTTATAGATCGTCATTTTCCCGTCGCTCATCTCGGCGTCGATGCGAAAATAGTCGTCAAAGCTCCAGCCCCAGGCATCCCCAAAACGGTCCCACAGGCCCAGACGCGTCTCGACGGAGAAGCAGTCCGCCATCAGGTAAAGCCCGCCGCAGTCGTTCTCGATGGCCCGGGCCAGCACCAGGTCCTCCGGTGAAAGCGCCGGATCGGCCTCCAGATCCTGTTTCAGATCCCGCAGCAGGCCCTGGCGGAGAAAGGCAAAGGGCGAGAGGGAGCCGTTCAGCACCAGCATGTCCGGCCCCTGGCCGCTGAGGATCTGGGTATTCAGCTTCATCAAGGCCTGCTCGGCGCTGAGGCTTGCGCCCTCGGAGAGGTCCAGCAGTTTCACATAGCAGTCCGCGCTTTGGGCGTTGAAGGCGCTGATGCTGTGGACCACGTTGGCATAATAGGTGGTGGGGTCCGGCTCAGTGTCCAGGGCGTCCTGGGTGGGCAGCACCGCCAGGGTCAGCATGGTGCGGGGCTTGATGTCCTCCGGCTGGGCCGGAAGCAGAAGCACGGGCTCCGCAAAGAGGCCCCCCAGCAGGAAGCGGCCGTCCCCCAGGGACCCGGTCTCCGTGACGCCGCTGACGCTGAGCAGGCACTCGTCCCAGAGCACCAGGGGCCGGGTCTGGCCCTCTCTGTCCATCCGGAAAATCCCCTCCGGCAGGATCTGGAGGAAGGGGCTTTCCCCATCGCCGGAGCTGACAAAGCCCCTGTCCCAGGTAAAGAGTTCAGTAAAGCAGGCATTATCCACGTCGATGGTGCTGAGGACGCCTCCGCTGCCGCTCTTGCGTTCCTCCCGGAAATAGAGCTCGCCGTCGCCGCCCAGCAGCAGGTCCCCCTGCCACTCCTCATGGGGGATAACGCAGAGGATATTCCCTTCTCTGTCATAGACGCGCAGGGTGTCGCTGCATTTGAGATACAGCTTGTCCCCCGCCGCTGCCATGCCCAGGGAAAAGCAGTCGGCAGGCAGGTCCAGACGCAGCGTTTCCTGATACGCACCCTCAAAGGAATAGAGGCTCAGCACCAGGGTATTTCCGTTCTCGGAGCGCTCCTCGTCCTGGACCCAGATCCCCTCTTCGCCCCGGCTCACCGTAAAGGCCATGCCCGCATAGCGGAACAGTTCTTCCCCGTCCCGGTAGACGACGGTCTCCCCCATGGAGGGATTGCCCATGGCGTAAATGTGCCCCTCCCGGCAGAATCGTACGCTTGCTCCTTTGGGCAGCGTGATCGACTCCGTGCGGTAGCAGCCGCCCTGGCCCTGCCAGGCGCCGGTGACAGGGTCCACCCCGCCCACAGCCTGCGCGGGCTCCGCCGCTTCCTTCTTTTCCCCGCAGGCGCAGAGGCTCAGGCACAGCGCCAGCAGCAGCAAAATACCAATCGCTCGTTTCATGTGTTTTCTCCTTCTGTCGTTCATCCATATGCAAGGGCCTGCACCGAGAAGTTCTGTCCGCTGTGGTCATAGGCATAGCGAAAGCCCGTCTCCCGCAGTTCGATATAGTCCAGCAGCTCCTCCAGTTGGGTAAAGCTTCTGCTCTCCTCCCCCGCCGCCAGCACCAACAGCACCTGCTGCCGGGTGTCGAAGCGGAGAAGATAGTTCTGCCTGTCCCATTCTCCGTCCCGGATCTGAACGGTGATCAGGACCTCCAGAAGCTGAATATCCCCACTGGTCTCCTCCTTCACCACCGTGGCCTCTCCCTTGGGCCAGCCCAGGATCAGGTCCACCCCGTGGAGATAGGCTCCGTCCAGCACTTCTATGCGCAGGGCGGGCCGCTGCGCTGTGGTTCCCGGAGAATAGGTGCGGGAGTGCTCCCAGCGCTCCGCCTCCTCCTCGGTCATGCCCGCCTCCCGCAGGCACTGATCCAGGGGCCGCTGCTGCTCCGGCTCCTTGAAGCCGCCGGGCCGGTAGGATTCGAAAAAGCGCAGCATGCTGCTGCCTCCGCCGATCCAGTCCTCCGGGATGGGCGCTCCCTCCCTCAGCCGGAAGGCATGGGCATAGCCCGTCTCCTCCGTGTCAAAATGCAGGGCCATGGCGCATTCTCCAAAGTTCAGCTCCATGTGGAGTCCCTCGTTGGGAGACCCGTCCAGACCGTTGAAGAAGTATTCCTTATCATCCCCGGGGTCCAGGTCCCGGTGACTCATGGCCGCCCGATACACCGCGTAGCCGCAGGCCGCCAGCAGCAGGGCCAGCAGCGCCGCCGCCAGCACCGTGCGCCAGAGCCTGCGTCTATTGGGAGCATAGCGTTTCTCCCGTTCGCAGCCCAGGAAGTCCCCGGCGCGCAGCAGGGCTTCCTCCTCGATACCATCCATGGCGCGCAGCAAAAGCATGGCCTTTACCATAACGCTTCCTCCTCCAGAAAGGCACGCAGACGCTTGCGCAGGCGAAAGAGCAGGCTCTTGGTCCGGCTTTGGGTCCAGCCCAGGCGGGCGGAGATCTCCTCCACCGGGGCCAGATACCAGTAGCGAGCCACAAAAACCTTCTGCTCCGTTTCGCCAAGTCCCTCCACAAAACGGCGGATGGCCTCACGAAGTTCCTGCAGTTCGATCTCCCGAACGGGGTCCGCCTCCGAGGGAAGACACTCCGCCAGCTCATCCAGGGCCAGGGACGTTTCCCCGCCGCCCCGCTTCTGCCGGGTCCGCTTTTCCAGGCGGTTGATCGCCAGGTTCCGGGTGATCCGCCCCAAAAAGGTGGAGAGCAGCGAGGGACGCTTGTCCGGCATGGCGTTCCAGGCCCGAAGCCAGGTGTCGTTGACACATTCCTCCGCGTCCTGCCGGTCGCTGCAGACCGCATAGGCGATATGATGGCAGTAACGGCCATACTTATTGTCGGTTTCTGCGATGGCCCGCTCCGAGCGCTGCCAATAAAGATCCACGATCTCGCTGTCCGTCATGGGCAGCACCTCCCTTCTACTCTTAAAAACCGCATTTTGACGGGATGGTTGCAGCAAAAGGGTTTTTTTGTTTTTCTTCCACAAATATAGCAAAATCTGGGAGCTCTGTGTCTTAAGCTTTCTTAAATCCGATAGTCTTTCCCGGGAAAGACTGCTTTGGGCTCTATCTCTTTTCTCGAAAACGGGATCGAGATCTTACAAAAAAACCACACACTTTGTGCAATTGATTTACATAAGTATATTATTCTGTTGTTATGTCTATGTATTGGGATCAGAACGGCGTGATGAGGGCACAGGGTGAATTGCCTGAAGGACAAGAGAGGGTCGCCCGGGCCATCCGGCCCTGCGCGGAAGCAGGCGATTTCCGCCCGGGCATGGACGCAAAAAGGGCGCGCTGAAAAATGCATTTTGCAGCGCGCCTTTTTGGGGATTTCTGTAAAAGAAAGGGATGGACTCTGATCAGCCGTTTTTCAGCTTCAGGAGAGCGGCGGAAAGCTTGTCCAGGCCATGATAGTTCATCCACATGACCAGGCGGCGGGGAAAACTCTCCTGACGAAAGGCCGGAGAGGACCGGAGTTCCGGGATCTCTTGGTTTACATAATCTCTGATTTCCCGGATGATGGCGTCTTTATCCGCCGTATCGTGACGCCCGAGGCGGTTGATGCCGTCCAGCAGCGCGTGGTTCAGCACCAGCGCTTCATAGTCCTCCTGTCTGCCGGCCTCCCGCATGGGGGCCTTCAGCAGGTCCAGGATGGCAAGCAGATCCCGGTTCTTGCGGGAATTGTTGTTGTTCATGGTGGAGGTATGGCCGCAGCGGTAGCAGTAGAGCGGCTCCGGTACGGCGGCGAGCTTGTCGGTGCGCAGCAGGAGCAGGGCCACATAGGCCAGATCCTCATACCAGAGGCCTTCCGCAAAGCGCAGGTCTCCCAGGCTGCTGCGCCGCACCAGCTTGCTCCACACCTCTGTGGACATTTTAATGGGCCGCTCGTACTGAGACAGGGCGATATAGTCCCTCCGCCCGTCCGGCCAGCACTCCTCCGCGTCGCAGACCACCATGTCGGCGCCGGTCTCCTCGGCCTTGGCGATCATCTTTTCGTACATATCCGGCTTTACCCAGTCGTCACTGTCGGCAAAGCCCAGGAACTCCCCTTTTGCCAGGTCCAGCGCCAGATTCCTGGCCCGCCCCTGGCCGCCGTTTTCCACCGTGATCACCCGGATCCGCTCTGGTTCCCGGGCACGGTATTCCTCCAGGATCCCGGCAGAGCCGTCCCGGGAGCCGTCATCCACCAGGATGAGCTCGCTGTCCTTCACGTTCTGGGCCAGAAGAGAATCCAGGCAGGGGCACAGAAACTTTTCCGCGTTGTACACCGGGACGATTATGCTGAGCTTCATGCCTCCGCCTCCTTCCCCCGGGTCTGATACCAGATCAGCGCCAGGATCAGCGCCAGGTAGATGGACACATTGGGCCGCCGGACCAGGGCGCCGGAAAACTGGGCCAGGCCCAGCTGCAGGCCCAGGGTCAGCGCCAGGGTGAAATTCAGCACCGTGAAGCTGCCGGAGAAATCCCGGCGCAGGGTGCGCAGGATCTGCAGGACAAAGTACAGGATGAAGCCCACATACAGGGCAAAGCCCAGATAGCCGTAGTAATAGAACACGGCGGGCCAGTCGTTTTCCATGTCGTAATCGCCCTCGGTATCCTGTCGGGAGGTCTCATAGCCCACCAGCTTGGTCAGGGTATCGGTCTCTTCCTTCCAGATCAGGGCGGCGTAGCTGCGCTCCATCACCCGGGTATCCGTCAGGCGGCCTGTGTTCGTGGTCATGCGATACTGGATCAGCACCTTGTCCATGCCGAAGCGGTCGATCAGGTCCGGCAGGACACCCAGATACTGCCAGTAGTAGTGCGCAAAGACCTCCTTGACCACAGGGTCGGCAAAGCGCTCCTCAAAGCTCAGTTTGGTCACGTCGATGCCCTTTTCCAGCAGGGTCGCTTCGATCTCCCCGGAGGTATGGGTCTTGGCCAGGTGCTGGTCCACCCGATAGCGGGGCGTCCAGGGATAGATGACCACGGAGAAGACCATCAGCAGCACCAGAAGGATGAGCATCCCGCGCTTCAGCGGCCGTTTCAGCAGCAGCTTCTCTCCCAGCAGGAAGGCGGCATAGCCGCCGAAGATGCCGAAGATGCCGTAATAGCAGGCCTTGGTGCCGTTTGTGAGAAAGAGCGTCACCGCCGCCAGCGGGATCAGCACCGAAAGCCAGCGCTGCCTGGTTTTGAGGGCATAGCCCACGGCAAAGGAGGACAGGGTCACCAGCAGGATGCTGTTGGCGCAGCGGTTGTCGTCGATGACCCAGCCGCTGTAGCCCAGACCCACGCCGTAGGTCACGTTGCCGGTGCCCGTGAGCCGGGCGATCGGCACCGAGGCCGCCATGATCATGGCCGCGATGAGAATGCCGCGGAGCGCCTGCTCCCGGGTCTGGGGCCGGCGAAGATACCAGAGAAAGCTCAGCGCCAGCACCGGCGCCTGGAGCACCCGGACCAGATAGGCCAAATCATAGCGCAGATCGACGATGCCCACCCGGTAGCAGTTGAGCAGGCGCAGCAGGCAGAAGACGCCGATCACCGCAAAGCCCAGCAGCAGCGGCTTTTTCCGCTCCGCCTTCAGCAGGGCCACCAGCGGCAGGATCAGCAGCAGGGCCAGCCGGATATAGCCCGAGACCGTGCCGTTCTGATTCTGGGTAAAATAGGCAACGGTATCCAGCAGCGGCTGGGCCGCGATCAGCAGCACAAGCCAGTGATCGGATAGCCAGGTTTTTTTCGTTTGTTCCATAGAATGACCCCCCATAAGTTTTATGGCGCCTCCCGACGGAAGACGCCATAAAACATGTGAGATTGCTTACAGTCTCTCCTTGACCTTGGCCTTCTTGCCCACGCGGTCGCGCAGGTAGTAGAGCTTGGCTCTGCGGACCTTGCCCTTGCGGACGGTGGTGACAGAAACGATGGAGGGAGAGTGCACCGGGAAGACCTTCTCGCAGCCGACGCCGTAGGAGATGCGGCGGACGGTGATGGTCTCGTTGATGCCGCCATGCTTCTTGGCAATGATGGTGCCTTCGAAAGCCTGGGTACGCTCGCGGTTGCCTTCCTTGACGCGGACGAGGACACGCACGGTGTCGCCCACGTTCATCTCAGGCAGCTCGGGCTTCATGTAGCGCTCACTGAGAATTTTAACCAGATCCATAATACGATCCTCTTTCCTATAGACGTTCAATACCGGAGGCTCTGGCTCTCAACCCAGGCGCGGCAGCGGACCGCCTTTCTATGCCGGCGGGAACTCCCGCGCAAGCTGTAGTATTGTAGCACAGTTTTCCCGGTATTGCAAGAGCTTTTTTCCCGGGAAACGGCGGTTTTTTCGCGTCCGAGGCAGGGAGAGCCGCTCTCAGGGCTCCAGCACCGTGTCCCAGATCCCGGCGACCTTTTCCCTGGAGTAATCCCGGGCGTGCAGCATGGCCTCCCGAGCCATCTCCAGGCGGCGGGGCTCATCCTCCATCAGCTCCATCAGGCGCGCGGCAAAGGCCTCCCGATCCCCGTCCGGGACCAGGATCCCGTCGACGCCGGGACGGATCACCGCCGCGGGTCCCACCCGCACATCAAAGGCCACGCAGGGCAGGCCGCAGCTGAGCGCCTCCAGCAGCACGAAGGGGAAGCCCTCGCTGACAGAGGTCATGGCGTAGAGCGAGGCACGCTTCATCTCCTCCTCCACGCCGGCGGGAGAAAGCCTTCCGGTAAACACCACAGCGTCCTTCAGGCCCAGGTCCGCGGTTTTTTGCTCCAGCTTCTCCAGCTCCGGGCCGTCCCCCACGATGTGCAGGCTCCAGTCCGGATGCTTTTCCCGGGTCATGGCAAAGCAGTCGATCAGCCGGTCAAAGCCCTTTTCCCAGGACATGCGGCCCACGGCCACGATCCGCTTTTCCTTCTCCTCCAGAGAGAAGGGCTCCGGGAAATGCTCCAGAAAATTGGGGATTGAGACCACCCGGGTCTTTGCCTTTGCGGGGATCCACTGCCGAACTTCCTCCGCGAGACCGGGGGTCAGCATCACCACCACGTCCAGGCCGCTGTAGCCGTGGCGGAAGCCGTCCAGGTAGCGCAGATTGAAGCAGTGATCCTCGTGGACCTGGGCGATCTTCCAGACCTTGGGGTCCCCCAGCAGGGAGAGGACCAGATTGTCCTCGTGCCGGGTGGTGATCAGGATCCCGTCGTGGATGGAGCGGATAGTCCTTTGGATCGCCATCTTCTTCTCTGCCAGGACCTTTACCGCATGGACGCTCTCCCGCAGGAAGGCGATCGGCTTCCTGGCGCGGAGGGCGGCATGCCACTCCTTCTGATTGGGTCGATCCTTCAGCAGATAGCGCACCTTGACCCGCTCATCCAGCGGGTAGGCCGGGGCATTCGGCATGTCATAGACGCTGATGATCTCCACCGGGTAGCGCTGCACAAAGAGGTTCGCCATGCTGCAGATGGCCTTTTCCACCCCGCCGTAGGCCAGGTGCAGGGCCAAAATCCGTATCGTTTTCATGGCGGCACCTCAGCGATACACCTGCATCCCGACGTCGTAGGTCTCGATGCGGGTGAATTTGGCAAAGTCCGGCGCCAGCTCCGGACGGAGCTGCCGCAGGGCCTCCGCCAGCAGCTCCGGGTTGATGGTGGGCTCCTGGGCGGAGAGAACAGCAGTTATGTCAACCTTTTTCTCTCCCGGTGTGAAGCGGATCTCCCGAATGCCGGGACAGATGTCCGTCTCTCCCATGCCGCGCTTGGTCTTCTTGGTGATGACGATGGTCTCCTGCCGGTAGAATTTCTGCAGGGCGGCTGCCATCTCAGCAGGGTCCCGCTCATCATAGTCAAAGTGCCCCTCCACCTGCAGCCACTTGAGCTCGGCCACCTTGCGCTGCGGCTCATAGGCCTCCAGCACCCGGATGCCCTCTGGCATCACGGCGGTGAGCCTTTCGGGCAGCTCCTGCAGATTCGCTTCCCCCTTCAGCTTGAAATCCATGATCTCGCAGAGGCTCCCGGTGCCCACGGAGAGGGGCAGGGCAATGGCGATCTGGGGATGGGGGTTGAAGCCCTCGGAGTATTTGAGGGGCAGGCCAGCCCGGTTGAAGGCCCGCTGCATGGTGTGCATCAGGTCCAGGTGGGAGATATAGACGGCGCGGCCCGTCTTTTCAAAACGCAGTCTCAGCTTATCGCTCATCGCACTTGATCCCTCCTGTCAGGAGTTTGGCGGCGCCGCAGGCGGCGCACTGGTGCCGGCAGTCCGGCGAGAGCCGGGACTCGTAGCACATCTCCCGCTCGTGCCAGAGGTGGGCCTTGCGCACGCCCACATCGATATGATCCCAGGGCAGGATCTCGTCCTTCCCCGCTTCCCGGTGGGCGTAGAAATCCACGTCCACGCCGCAGGTCTGAAAGGCGTCCATCCAGCGCCGGAAGGAGAAGAAGTCCGTCCAGGCGTCCAGCCGGCCGCCCTGCCGCCAGACTTCCTCGATGGCGTCGGCCACCCGGCGGTCGCCCTTGGAGAGCACCGCCTCGATGAGGCTGGTCTCCGCGTCGTGCCAGTTGTAGGTCACGTTCCGGGCGGTGATGGCGGAGCGCAGCAGGTTCACCCGGCGCAGGTATTCCTCCAGGGGGATCTGGGCCTCCCACTGGAAGGGGCTCTGGGGCTTGGGGATGAAGCAGGAGGTGGAGATGGTGATCTTCACGCCCCGGTTCTTGTTTTTGGCGTTCACCCGCCAGCAGTGGAGGATCTGGTTGGCCATCTCGGCGATGCCCAGGATGTCCTCGTCCGTCTCGGTGGGCAGGCCCAGCATGTAATAGAGCTTCACCGTGTTCCAGCCGCCGGCAAAGGCGATGGAGCAGGTGTGCAGCACGTCCTCGTCGGTGACGTTTTTGTTCACCGCGTCCCGCAGGCGCTGGCTGCCGCCCTCCACGGCAAAGGTCAGGCCGCTCTTGCGCACCTTCTGCAGCCGCTCCATGATCTCCATGGAGAAGTTGTCCGCCCGGAGGGAAGGCAGGGACAGGCCGATGCTGTGGGGCTCGCAGTATGCCAATAGCCCGTCGCAGAGGGCGGGAAGCTGGCGATAGTCACTGGTGGACAGGGAGAGCAGGGTCACGTCCTCGTGACCGGTGTTCTCCAGGGATTCGATGCCCTGGCGGATCAGGGTCTCCGGCTTCTTGGCCCGGAGGGGGCGGTACACATGCCCCGCCTGGCAGAAGCGGCAGCCCCGGGGGCAGCCGCGGAAGAGCTCCAGACTCACCCGGTCGTGGACCACCTCGGTGCTGGGCACGATGGGCTTTGTGGGGAAGGGCACCTTGTCCAGATCCGAGATGATGCGCTTCGTGACCCGGGCGGGAGCGCCGTCCTGCGGCGTCACGGAAGCCACGGTGCCGTCGGCGTTGTAGCGCACCTCGTAGAGCGAGGGCACGTACACGCCCTGGATCTGCGCTGCCTTCACCAGAAAATCGTGCTTGGACCAGCCAGAGAGCTTGGCCTCCCGCAGCAGGGTCAGCAGCTCGTTATCCACCTCTTCCCCCTCGCCCACCACGAAGAGGTCCAGGAAGGGGGCCATGGGCTCGGCGTTCACCGCGGCGGTGCCGCCGGCCCAGATGAGAGGCAGCAGGTTTGGCCGGTCCGCCGTGCGCAGGGGGATCCCCGCCATGTCCAGCATGTCCAGCACAGTGGTATAGGCCATCTCATAGCCGATGGAAAAGGCCAGGGAGTCAAAGTCCCCCACCGGGTCCCCGCTCTCCAGAGCGTAAAGGGGGATGCCCGCCTTCTTCATCTCCGCATACATGTCCCCCCAAGGGGCAAAGACCCGCTCGCACCACACAAAGGGAAGGCTGTTCATGGTGTCGTAGAGGATGCTCATGCCCAGGTTGGACATGCCGATTTCATAGGTGTCGGGGAAGCAGAAGGCCAGACGCAGGTCCACCTGGCTTTTGTCCTTGAGGATCTGATTGTATTCGCCGCCGGTATAGCGGGCGGGCTTTTGCACCCGGGGAAGGATTCGTTCCAGCGCTTTATCCATGGCACACTCCTGACAGTATTCTTTCGGTTCTTATCTTATATAGTTTAACGTATTTTTCCTCTTTTTACAAGTCCTCCCGCAGAAGAAGCCAGAGTCCCGGCAGCAGCGGCGCCGCCCCCTTCCCTTCCAGGGCAAAGACCACGCCGCAGGCGCAGAGCCCGAAGCCCATACCAAAGCCCAGGATCCGGCAGATCCGCTCGCCCCGGCGGCTGCCCAGCGCGGCGCAGAGCAGGGGCGAGAGGAGTCTGCCCCCGTCCAGAGGCGGCGCGGGGAGCAGATTGAAGAAGCTCAGCAGCAGGCTGATCCCCGCGGTGAGGCTGAGCCAGTCCTGCCCCGTCTTCCGCCAGAGGAAGGAGGCGAGAAAGGCGTAGAGCAGGCCCGCCGCCGGTCCCGCCGCGGCAATGAGCGCATGGCCAAGAGGCGAAGTCTCCCCGGCGTAGTCCAGGCGAAAGCCTCCCGCCTCCGCACAGAAGCCGCGGAGGCGGAGGCCCAGGGCCAGGATCGCCGCAACATGCCCCAGCTCGTGGGCCAGAATGGCAGGCAGCAGGGCCAGCAGCTCCCGGCCCCGCAGGAAGAAGAACAGAGCCGCCGCGAGAAAGGCCGCTCCGGGACTTGCCTCCAGGCGCAGCTTCCTCATGGTCGCTCCCCCGGCGCCAGCACGGCAATGCGCTCCTCTTCCCCGGAGAAGGCCCTGCCCCAGGCCTCCACCGCCTCCACGCTGCCCGGGCAGAAGATCTCCTCCGCACGCAGGCGCAGCTCCTCTGCCCGTCCCGGAAACAGCAGCTTCAGAAGGCCCAGCAGTACCAGCAGCGCAGCCCAGGTCAAAAGGCTTTGCTTTTTCACAGACATCCCTCCCCCGGATGGTCAGTCTATGCCCCCGGGGCGGGAAAGATGCCCGAGTCATGAAATGTGAACCGCCATAGGACATAGCATGCGCGTGAAGGCAATTTCAGGCCATCCTGTCCTCAAATCGCACGCTTGCCTCTCCCCGCGTCGGGGGAAAGTGCCATCGCGCTGCCAGTGGCAAAAGAAGCACTCCTGCCTCTCCCCGCGTCGGGGGAAAGTGCCATCGCGCTGCCAGTGGCAAAAGAAGCACTCCTGCCTCTCCCCGCGTCGGGGAGAGGTGTCACGAAGTGACGGAGAGGGGCCGCTGCTGACGGAGGGCTTGTCGCCCTGTCCGCAGAGCCTTCCCCTCTCAGGCGCTTTCGCGCCATCCCCCCCTCTCGCTTTCGGCGTGGGCAAGACAAAAAACGCGCTGCAAGCCGAGCCCCGCGGGCATTTTTCTCTTGACATTTGCCGGAACAGTCATTATAATAAACAGGCTTTACGGGGTGTAGCGCAGCTGGTAGCGCGCATGGTTCGGGACCATGAGGCCGCGAGTTCAAGTCTCGCCACTCCGACCAAAAAGGACGGGCCGCCAAATGGCGGCCCGTCCTTTTGGTCGGAGTGGCTGAATGTGGGTTCGCGGCCTCATGAGACCAAACCATGCGCAGCGTGGTTTGGGGAAAAGCGGCCTGCCGCTGCCGGTGGCAGATAAAGGCTGGCCGCTTTTCGCGCAGCGGTCGAAAAACACGAGGATCAGCGTAAGCCTGAGTGTTTTTCGGGCACCGCAAGCGGGCGCGCAGCGATGAGGCCGCGAGTTTCCTGCCCTCAGATGAAACCCTTGCTTTTCACCGTCTCCCGCTGATGGGATGCGGGCGGACGATCAAGGCTCGCCCCTGCGGCTGGGCTGGGGACGGAGGCGCGGAATGGGCTTCTCCCGACTGCACTTCACCCTTCTCTTTTTCCCTGTAAAAATCGATCTTTTCCCCCACAAAACATTTGACATTCTCCATTGCACCATATAAAATATGACAGCTTGTGTCGTTTTCGGCACGAAGAGAGAAAAGGCAATTCGACGCAAAAGAGAGGAAAGCGATTTTGAAAGACTTAAAGCATCTGATTTTCTTTGAGGATCTGCTGCAGAACGCCGACAATGCGCTGATCCGCCAGGCGCAGAGCCAGGGCCGCGTGTGCGTGGCCTACGTCTGCGAGAACACCCCGGAGCCCCTGCTGAACCTGCCCGGCGCCTTCTCCGCCCGCCTGCGCGCCCCGCGCACTGGCTCCATGGAGATGGCCACCTATTACATGACCAGCTTTCTCTGCGAGTACAGCCGTGCTCTGCTGGAGCGGGCCATTGAGGGCGGCTACAACTTTGCCGACGCCATCATCACCCCCGACGGCTGCTCCATGATGAACCGCTGCGTGGAGAACATGGAGCTGCTGAAGACCATGGGCAAGGACAAGGAGCACTTTTTCTACGAGTACATGGAGATCCCCATGAAGGCCGACGACAACGGCCTTGAGCTCTATGTGCTGCAGTGCCGGAACCACATCCTCAAGCCCCTGCACGACAACTACGGCATCGACATCTCCGACGCCGCCATCCGCCAGGCTGTGAAGGAGCACAACCGGATCTGCGAGCTGATCCGCGCCATCGGCGAATACCGCAAGGGCGAGCATCCCCGCATCACCGGCTATGAGTTCGCGGTGCTGACCCTCTGCAGCTACGTCTGCCCCAAGGACCTGATCCTGGAGAAGCTGGAGGAGACCCTGGAAGAGCTGAAGACCCGGGAGCCCGACGAGAAGAGCGCCTACCGCGCCCGCGTGCTGGTGGTGGGCTCCGAGATCGACGACACCGACTTCATCAAGCTGGTGGAGGATTCCGGCGCCTACGTCTGCGCCGACCGCTATTGCTACGGCTCTCTCCCCGGCCGGAACCCCATCGAGCTGAATGACGATGAGGACGCTCTGACCCAGATCTGCCGTATCTACATGAACCGGGGCCAGTGCCCTCGCTTCATGAACACCGAGAAGATGAACGCCCGGCGCGCCTATGTGGATCAGCTCGCCAGGGAGTATGAGGCCGACGGCATCATTTATGAGCAGATGAAGTTCTGCGATCCCTGGGCCTATGAGAAGATGCTGGGCTCCCACATCCTGCGCAGCGACTACGGCTACCCCGTGCTGGCCGTTGACCGCCCCTATTCCATCGCCTCCTCCGGCCAGATGCGCACCCGCGTCCAGGCCTTTGTGGAGAGTGTGGAGATCAAGAAGATTCAGGGAGGCGAAAAGCATGAATAAGATCCGCGGCGATATCCATTACGGTGATCTGTACAAGGACGGCGCCGTCGTCCGCAAACGCCGCGAGTGGCGCGGCCTTGTGGATACCCTCTACGATTACTCCCGCTGGCTCGGCATCATGCTGATCCTGGCGAAATTCATCGTGGTCCCCCGGAACATCAAGGCCATGCTGCGCTACCGCTGGATGGCAAACTACTTGGCCGTGCCCATGATGGTGGACCGGCACACCCAGGGTCTCCGGGGCGAATACTTGCGCATCTGCCACACCGAGCAGGACCTGATCATCGACGACGTGGCAAAGCTGCTGAACAACCTCTTCCGCGGCGACCGCCGCATCGGCAACGACACGGAGTTTTCCAAGAAGGTCGTGCTGGTGGACGAGAACGAGATGACCGCCGTGATGATGGGCTTCCCCACCCTGAAGGGTCTCAGCCGGGAAACTCCCTCCACCTACGTCTCCGTGCTGCTGAACCAGCACGCCGCTCTGCACTACATCGACGTGGCCCAGCAGTTTGGTCTGGCCGGCGACGTGTGCCCCATGCCCGAGGCCGAGGCCGGCGTCTCCATCGAAGGCGACGCTCCGGTTCTGGGCGCCTGCGCCGTGCAGTGCAACACCACCTGCGACGGCTCCCTGCTCTCCAACGGCGTCATTTCCCGCCGCCTGGAGAATGTGGACGGCATCCCCGTGTTCCAGCTGGCCGCGCCTCTGCGCCACCGGGAGGATGACGTGCAGAAGTATGCCGCCCAGGAGATCAAAAACGCCATCGCCTTCATCGAAGAGCACACCGGCGAGAAGTGGGACTGGGACTACTACTTCGAGTGCGCCCGGCGTGTGAACTACGCCACCAAGTGCCGCCTGGAGTGGCTGGAGATGAACAAGACGCCCTGGCCCCAGGTCTTCGGCTCCAACCTGGCCCTCTACACCGAGACCAACTACATGGCCATCTGCGGCAAGATCCCGGCCTTTGAGAAGGCCGACCGCCGGATCAGCAAGCTGGCCGAGCAGGCTTACAAGAAAAAGAAGATGGCCGCCCGGGAGTACCGCCACCGGGCCATCGTCTGGGGCGTGCAGTCCCACTATTACATGGACTTTCTGGTGTGGCTGCTGAACTGCTGGGGCATCGTGCCCCTGACCGATATGCTCTCCATGGTCTCCACCCGGGAGCTGGTCACCGAGAACACCCCGGAGAACCGGGAGCAGGCCTATTACGACATGGCCTGGCTCACCGAGAACATGATCATGCGCAACCGCACCCACGGCGGCTACAAGGTGCTGCTGGACGAGCTGTGGGAGTACACCCAGGAGTTCAACGCTGACATGGTCATTCTCTGGGAGCACATGAGCTGCAAGGCCCTGGACGGCATGCACGGCATGTTTGAGGAGCGGGCCCGGGAGCTGGGCATCCACCTGGTCTGGGTCAGCCACGATCTGTTCGATCCCCGCATCATCTCCCGCCAGGGCGTGCGCGACCAGATCAACAACTACATGCGCACCGTCATGCAGGAGGAGCCGGTGGACCCGTCCCTGGAGATCCTGCACGACGAGGAATCCTGGTAATCGGAGGAAAGAGACATGATGAAAACCTGCCTGAAGCTTCTTGGAAAGCTGCTGATCGCGGCGCTTGCCTTTTTCGCGGTCACCTTCACGATCTATTTCTTCAACCTGGACATGAAGGCCACCGCCCTGCTGGCCCCCTGGCTGGAAAAGTGGTACGATCACCAGGAGCACGACCAGTACATCTGAACAATGCAAAAGGCCGCCTGCGGGCGGCCTTTTTCTATCTTCCTTCTGCCCCCTGTTTTTTCCGGAAACGGTTGATTCCTTCCGTCCTTCCGATTATACTGATATCGAAGAACAGCCGCCCATCGGCGGAGAAAAGTGAGGTTTTCCCATATGAAACATTCCGGCATGATCGCAGCGCTTCTGATCCTGATGCTGGTGCTGACCGGCTGTGCCGCGGCGGAGGCCGCGCCGGCGGCCACCGAAGCCCCGGCAGTCCCCGGCGAATACGCGGGGATCGACGTACCCTCCCCCGAATGGGTGGGCAAGCTGGAGGCCGCCAAGGATGCCCAGCAGCTTCTGGTAGTGGCCGCCTTTGACGAAAGCGCCACCGGCGCCTGGGTCTCCCTCCACGAAAAGCAGCCCGACGGCAGCTGGCACATGACCATGACCTCCCCCGGCTTCATCGGCAAGAACGGTCTGGGCAAGACCAAGGAGGGCGACGGCATGACCCCCGTGGGCGTCTTCCACTTCAACCGGGCCTTCGGCATCGCCGCGGATCCGGGCTGCGCCATCCCCTATGTCCAGGTGGACGAGGATACGTACTGGTCCGGCGATCCCCGGGAGGGCTTCCGCTACAACGAGCTGGTGAGCCTGCAGGAGTTGCCGGATCTGGACCTGGAGAGCGGCGATTCCGAGCACATCATCGATTACCCCTACAACTATCAGTACTGTCTGAACATCAGCTACAACGAGGAGGGCACCCCGGGTCTGGGCTCCGCCATCTTCCTCCACTGCCTGGGTGCGGCCCGGCCCTTCACCGGCGGCTGCGTGGCCATCCAGGAGGCCCAGATGCGCTATGTGATGCAGCAGGTGAACGAGCAGACAAAGATCGTCATCGACACCTACGACAAGCTTTCCGGCGGGGAGCCCTGGCCCTCCAGCTCCTGGCCCCAGGACCGCTAAAGCCGATTCCCAAAAGGCCTCCTGTCCCATGGGACAGGAGGCCTTTTTCTGGGTAAACGCAGAGCGCTTTCCGCCTTTTCTTCCGCCGGCGGATGTGCTATACTGAATCCATCTATCCGACAGGAGGCATGGAAATGATCGCAAAGAAAGCCGTGGAGAAAATCGCGGAAAAAGCGGTGGAAAAGAAAAAGAAGAAACTGCGCAAAAAGGTCAAGCGCGTTCTGCGCCTCAGCCTGCTGGGCGTCTGCCTGCTTGGCACCGGCTATTTTCTGGGCGTCCATCACCGGGTGATCGCCGCCATGATCAAGGGCAAAAAGCCGCCGAAAGCACCGAAGGGTCATTGGCTGCACAAAGCCTGAAGCCAAAGTATGTATGAAGGGCCGGTTTTTCGCATACACTGTGAACAGGTGATGAAATGAACGCGAAAAACTGGAAACCCTATGCCGCCTGGATCCTGTTCACGGAAGCCGTGGGCGGCCTGGCAGGCTTTTTGACCCGCTCCGGCATGGAGATCTACCAGAACACGGTGCTGAAGCCGCCGCTGTCTCCCCCGCCCATTGTATTCCCCATCGCCTGGGGCATCCTCTATGCGCTGATGGGCGTGAGCGCGGCCAGGATCTGGCTGAAGCCGCCCTCTGTGGGGCGGAGCAGAAGTCTGCGGCTTTTCCTGCTGCAGCTGGCCTTCAACTTCGTGTGGAGCTTTCTGTTTTTCTCCTTCCGGGCCTATGGGCTGGCCTTCCTGTGGCTGGCGGTGCTCTGGGTCCTGATCGTGCGGATGCTGCTGTCCTTCTACGACGTGGACCGGCCCGCCGCCTGGCTGCAGCTCCCCTATCTGCTGTGGGTGCTCTTTGCCGCCTGGCTGAACCTGGGCGTCTGGAAGCTGAACGGCTGAGGGCGTGCTGCATAACACAAAGAAGATCGCAAAGCTCTGATCATAACGTAGGGGAGGGGCTTGCCCCTCCCGGCAGCAGGAAGCATAGATTCAAGAATAGGTTCGGCGAATTCGCAGATTTTACGAATTTGTCGAACCTTTTTACACATTACGGCCAGGTTCCGTCGGGAGGGGCAAGCCCCTCCCCTACGGTGCTGACCGGGCTATGCATTTATGATGCAGCGAGCCTTTTTCATTCACTTTTTCTGGCGGCCTTGTCTCTGCCGATGCCGCAGCCGGGGTTGGAGAGCAGGCAGTTGTGGGCGCAGCCGCCGCAGTGGACATTGCGCTTGGTGAGCAGGACCCGCTCCCAGGGCCGATAGCGGAAGATCCCGGTCCTCGCTCTGGTATAGCCCCGGACCCGCGCCCGGTCCAGCAGCTCCTCGGTGAGGATGCAGTCCGCGATGAGGACGCAGTCCTTCTCCTCCCGCTCCAGCCGGGCCATCAGCTGCTCCGCCCGGGCGGCGATCTCCCTGCGGCTCTCCGGCTGGCGCCGGTTCCCCGCGCCGCGCTGGATCCGCGCCGCCTCCCGCCAGAGCCAGAGGGGCAGGCTGCCAAGCTCCCGGGCGGCCCGCTCCGTCACCGGGGCAAGCAAGGGCTCTTCCCGGACTTCGCCCCCGTCGATGAGCAGCGCCGCCGTCCTTTTCGCGGCGGGACAGGGGGCGGCCAGCACCGGCTTTCCCTCCCAGGGGAGCTTTTTCTCCTGCCGGGGTCCGGGGTCCTCCTCCTGAGCGCGCAGGGACAGGGCGTCAAAGTCCCCGGCGCAGCAGCGCACGGGCCGGAGACCCTCCTTTTCGCCGGTGCAGATGATCCAGATCTTCATAGTGTTCTCCTTTGAAAAAGCCGCCCTTCGGGCGGCTTTTTGCTGATTCAGAATTTCCCGCTGCTTCCGGAGAAGCCGCCGCCGGAGTGGAAGCTGCTTCCGCCGGAGCTGCCGCCCCGTCCGGAGGAGCTATGCGTTTGGATGGGGACGCGGGTCTCGGTGCGGTTGATGAAGCGGTCGTCCCGGACGCGCAGGGCGGCGCTGCCAGGTACCACGTATTCCTCGGCGGTGGTTTTCTCCTTGGCGGTCTTCATCTGGGCCTTGAAGGTGGAGCAGATCGCCAGGGCAATGAGGCAGGGTGCCCCGATGCCGATGCCGAGCTTGGCCCCGGTGGGCATGCGTGTGGGCTGTCCGGGGGCATTATAGCTGTGATACTCCAATCCGTCAGGTCCGACGATGATGTCCGCGCCCTCGGTGATATCTTCGCCATTTTCAAGTTTGGTCAACTGCTTCCCACAAACTTCAAAGTAGTCGGAGAAACCGCCATACCAATCGTTGTTACCAAGATTATCAAGGATCTCGTCCTCAATAATCCAGCGGCTCTCATGTCCACATACAGTCTCGCCCTTGTCTCCGTGCCCAATCAAGCCAAAATCCCGTTCGTTCATGCTGAGCAGCAGCAGAACGCCGTCCTTCCCCTCGCCGTAGCCCAGCTTGTAATAATTGAAGATGCCTTTGGCCGCCTCATAGACGTCGGGGCTGAATTCGCTGTGGTCGTTCACGGTGACGATGTAGAGCTTGCAGCCGTGAGCCTCGCTGAGCTCGGCGGCTCGGGTCTCCAGGGTGTTGCGCTGGTTCTCCGTCAGGATGCCGGCATTATCCAGCACATAGGGGAAACTCGTCTCCCCGGCGCTTTCCGCCAGGGCCGCCGTGGGCAGCAGCACCAGCAGCAGAAGGATCAACAGCAGAGAAAAGCTTTTTTTCATGTTCCCCGCCTCCCTTTAAAACGCCAGGAACAGCAATCCCGTCAGGATCGCCGCCAGGGGCGCCGCGATGGCGCCGAACCAGCCCCAGAAGCGGCCCATGGACACCGGCAGATCGCCGATGAGCTTGCCCGTCTGGCCGTTCATGGCAAAGAGGAAGCTCTTGCCGTTCCAGCGGGTGGAGAGCATCCACACCGGCAGCATCACATAGCTCACCGCGCTGCGGCGCATGAACACGTTTTTTCCCACCGGCGTCACCGAGGAGTAGCCCCGGACCGTGTTGGCAATGACCTGCTCGGTGGTGTTGCCCGCCCGGCGGCGGGCCCGCTTTTCGCACTCGGCCACGTCCACATCGTAGCGCTCGGCCAGGAAGCCGGGCATATAGGCGGTGGAGAAGGGCTTGAGCTCGGAGAAGTCAAAGGGCTCGATGGCGTCCATATGGGCGTCGGGCATTTTGCTGGAGCTGTCCGTGGGGATGCGGTGGAAGTCCACCGTACCGGCCCGGCGCACGGCGTAGTGATCCGTCACCGTCACCTGATAGTCTCCAGATCGATGGGTCGAAACTCTGGTGGCCGTGAAGTTCAGATCCGCGTCTCCCTGCCCGTCAAAGAGCCAGAAGGGCACATAGACGCCCTTGATCTCTTCGATATGATTGTCCGTGGTGAAGGCCCGGGGCAGCAGACGCTTGCCCTTGTAGAAGGCGCGCAGAGCTTTCTTGGCAGCCTCCTTATCCAGCTTGAAGGGCAGGATATAGTCGGGCTTGAGCATGCCGTGAAACTGGGCGGGCACCACGGTGGGGTTGCCGCAGTAGGGGCAGCTGGTGGCGGCGGTTGTGGCGTCACAGATGAGCTCCGCAGCGCAGGAGGGGCAGGTGTAGGCCTTCATCCCCGCCTGGGCCAGATCCCATTCCGGATCCTCCGCGCCGATCTGCGCGGCTTCCGCCGCGGCCGCGGCCTGGGCTTCCTCCTTGGCCGCCTGCGCTACTCCGGCGGCTTCTGCCTGATCCAGCTTTTCCTGATACAGTTTCTCGATCTCCTGCACGGTAAAGGCGCTGCCGCAGTAGTCGCAGACAAGCTTGCCGCTGCCGCCGTCATAGCGCAGCGGTCCCGTACAGGCCGGACACTGATAGTTCGTGATTTGCGAGGGCATATCTGTCCTCCTCTCGTAAGTTGCTGATCAGCCGATCCGCTCCGGCATGGCCTCCCCCGATCCGATCAGGGGCAGATACCAGTCGTTATAGCGGAAGGGCAGACGCTGCTCCCCGCTCCATTCCTGGCCCCAGGGGCGCAGCAAAACATGATAGGAGAAGCTCTCCTCCCCCTGCCGGTAGTTCCCCGAGAACTCCAGGGGCGAGGCATCGGGCTCCAGGACCCAGGCGCCCTCCCCCTGCTGCTCCAGCAGGAAGAAGCCGGACTGGGAAAGGAAGCGGCTGCCGTCCCAACGCATCTGCAGGACAGCCAGCGGCTCCTCCCGGGAGCCGTCCTCGTCCCAGAGGCGAAGCTCCGGGCCGAAGTCCCCGGGCCTGAGCTGGGCGCAGCAGTCCCGCCAGGAGTCGGGCATCCGACCGGTGGAGTCAGAGACCTCCCACCAGCCGTACCAGCTGAGACTCTCCTCCACGGCAGGCTCCGCGGCCCGGTCCCCCCGAACGAAGCAGAGGGTCAGACCGGGCTGAAGCTCCAGAAGCAGGCGATCCTCCTCCATGCTGCAGGGGATGCGGCTCTCCTCCAGAAGGAGAAAGAGCTGTCCCTCCTCCCGCGTCCAGCGGAGGCTGCCCTCGCTGCCGTCCAGGGAGAGGGTCCCGATCCCGGCAGCGCTGAGGCGGAGAAGCACCGGCTCGGCACTTAACAGGGCCGCGGGCACAGAGAGCTCCCCGGTCTCGGCCGAGACGCAGGTCCATCGTCCGCAGGCCGGGTCGCCCTGTCCGCAGGCGGAGAGGCACAGCAGCAGCGCCAGCGCAAGCGCAAGGCACAGGAGTCTGCCGCGCCTCTCCCGCAGGGGCTTAGCCGACAATGTCGTCGTTGTCAAAGGGATCGCCGCACTCGGGGCAGAACTTGGGCGGCTTGGCGCCGGCTTCCGGCTCCCATCCGCACTTGTCGCAGCGGTACTGGATGGCGCCGGCGGGCTTCTTGGCGCCGCACTCGGCACAGAACTTGCCCTTGTTCACGGTGCCGCAGCTGGGGCAGGTCCAGCCCGCAGCGGCCTCGGGCTTCTTGGCGCCGCACTCGGGGCAGAACTTGCCCGTGGCGGTGGCGCCGCAGCTGGGGCAGGTCCAGGCGCCGGCCGCGGGAGCGGCGGGGGCGGCAGCCTGCTGCTGGCCCATCTGGAAGAGGCTGGCAGCGTCGGCGCCGCCGGCCTGGCCGGCCATGTTCATGCCCATGAAAGCCATGGCGGGACCGGCAGCGGTGTTGGAGGCGGCAGCCTGCATGGCGGCAGCCTGGGCGCCCACCAGGTGGGCGGCGGCCATGTTGGGATTGCGGAAGGCGGCGTTGCGCTGCATTTCCTTGATCATGGCCTCGTCTTCCTCGCTGGCCTTCACGCTGGATACGCCGATGGAGGCGATCTCCATGCCGCGCAGGTCACGCCATTTGGCGGAGAGTTCCTCGTTGAGGGCGTCGGCCAGTTCGGTGGTGTGGCCGGGGAGGGCGGAGTAGCGGATGCCCATCTCGGAGATGCGGGCAAAGGCGGGCTGCAGCGCGGTGAGCAGTTCGGTCTTCATCTGGCCTTCCAGCTGCTCCTTGGTATAATCGGCGGAGACATTGCCGCAGACATTGGTGTAGAACAGCAGGGGGTTCGAGAGGAGGAAGCTGTACTCGCCGAAGCAGCGGATGGAGATGTCGATATCCAGGCCGATGTTCTGATCCACCACGCGGAAGGGCACGGGAGAGGGAGTACCGTACTTGTTGCCGGTGATCTCCTTGGTGTTGAAGTAGTACACGCGCTGATCCTTGGGGACCTCGCCGCCGAAGGTGAAGCGCTTGCCGATCTGCTTGAAGACCTCCAGGATGCCTTCGCCCAGCTTGCCGGAGAAAATGGAGGGCTCGGTGGAGGAGTCATAGATGTACTCGCCCGGCTCGGCGCAGACGTCCACGATCTTGCCCTGCTCCACGATGAGCATGCACTGGCCGTCAGCCACGGCGATGACGGAGCCGCTGGAGATGATATTGTCGCTGCCCCGGTTGGAGGAGCGGCCGGAAACGCGCTTTCTGCCCTTAACGGCCAGAACATTGTTGGGGAGCGCCTCGCAGTAGAAATATTCCTTCCACTGATCGGCAAGAACGCCGGTGGCGGCACCCAATGCTGCAGAGATAAGACCCATAGTGTTTTCTCCTTTCCGTATTTACGAAAATGTTTTGAACTTGTTTGGGCGCGGAGTCGATTTACTCCGCTACTGTCCTACGATTAAATATAGTGGAATACGCCGTAAAAATCAAGGGTCATTTACCGGTATGACCGGACATAAGACGAATTTGTCCCTCCTTTGTTCCTCCCCGGATCCGGTCGAAAAAAATCGCCGGAAAAGGGATTGATTCTTTTTCCGTTCCGTGCTATACTTCCCATACACGCGGATGTAGTTCATCGGTAGAACGCCGGCTTCCCAAGCCGATAAGGGGGGTTCGATTCCCCTCATCCGCTCCACAAAAATGACCGCCTCTCGGCGGTCTTTTTTGGTGGAGCGGATGAGGGGATCGAATTATGTCCGTACATGCCGAGGACCTCGCTCCCGTAGGGCCGACCATTGGTCGGCCGCCCGGCGGGATCACGAAAAAGGCGAGGAAAGGCAGGGCAAATCCGCAGCCCTGTGCGAATTCAGCCGCCATTGCGAAAGATAAAACCTGTTTCTGCCTGGAGGGGCAAGCCCCTCCCCTACGGTCTTGACTTTCACTCTCCGCCTGCTACAATGGATTTGCTTATCTGCGAACGTCATCAGGAGGTTTTTGCCATGTCACCGTCCCGGAGGGCTCCTTCGTCATCGCCTGCGACCGGGGCTATGCCTATGCCCGCCGCTGCGGCGTCAGGCCGGATCTGGTAGTGGGCGACTTTGACTCCTACTGCGGCGAGCTGGACGCTGGGATCCCCGTGCAGAAGCTCCCCATGGAAAAGGACGACACCGACACCGTGAGCGCCCTGCGCTTTGCCCTGGCCCGGGGCTATCGGGAGATCACACTGGTCTGCGCCCTGGGCGGGCGGCTGGACCATCTGCTGGCCAATCTCCAGGCCGCCGTCTTCGCCGCAAAACGGGGAGCTGCCCTGCGCATCGTTGGCGCGGATACCGAGATCCTGACCCTGCGCCCGGGCAGCCTGTGCCTTCCCCGGAAGGAGGGCTGGTCCCTCTCCGTCTTCGCGGCGGAGGATCGCTGCCGGGGCGTCAGCATCGCCGGTGCAAAATATGAACTCCACGACGCCGAGCTCACGAACGACTTTCCCCTCGGCGTCAGCAACGAGTGGGCCGCTCCCGAGGCGGAGATCACCCTGCGGGAGGGCACGATGCTGATTGTGCAGTCCCATATTGTTTAGTTTTTTATGTTAACTAAGTTATGTTAATATAGCGATCTTTTTATTCTTGTTATCGCTGTTATTTCGCCTATTTGATTCTATATGAACGGCAAAACCCGGCCTGTGAGCTTTCACAAGCCGGGTCGTTTTGATATTATGTCAACCTGTCGCTTCACTCGCTGAGGAGCTCCACGATCTTCTGATAGTAGTTCTCCGCGTCCTTGCGGAAGCGCTTCTCCATCTTCTTGGCCTGTTCCTCTCCGGAGCAGAGCAGATGCAGATGGATCATCTCCCCTTTCCCGTCGGCCACGGCCAGCTCCACCATGCAGCCCTTCTCGTCCACGGTGTGGCGGGCGGTGATCATGGCCTGGCGGCGCATCCGCTCCTCCACGGGGGCAATGCGCTTCATGGCCCGGGCGCGGACGGAATAAGGCAGGGAGTTGTCCACGGTCTCGGCGTTGCGGGCGCCCTTCTCCGTGATGCGGAAGCCCTCCTCCGTCTCCTCCATGTGGCCGCTCTTCAGCAGATCGCTGATGCAATCGGAGTAATCGAAATAGCCGATGCCGCCGTCCACTTGGCACAGCTCCAGCAGCGTCTCCGGGTCCACCGGCGCGGGAAGCCGCCGCAGCACGAAGAGGATCAGGATCTTGATATCCAGTTTGTCGTGAATAAAGCCCAGCTGGTCCATGGAAAGCCCTCCGTCATGCATTTCTTATCTTTTTTATTATACTGCATTCCGGCTTTTTTTCAAGGTAAAAATCACATGATGGCTTTCCGGTGCATAGACTGTGTTGAAATCCCAAGGACAGGAGGCAAGTTTATGGCAGATCGCGTCATGCCCGGACCGGTGAACAGAGAGGCCGTGATCCGGGAAGCCGTATCCATCAACACCCGCAAGATCTTCGACAGCTGCCGCGACAAGGACTGCATCGACGATCTGAGAGTATTCCCCACGCTCACATCCCAGAGCTACATAGATACCGCCCTGAGCATCCGGCCCCGGAGGGCGGAGCTGCTCTACTGTGCCGTGAACGTGGAGCCCATCAGCTTCAACCGGGGCTATTACACTGTGGACTGCAGCTATTTCTACCGGGTCACCGGCGAGACCTTCCCCGGCGGCCTGACCGTCCAGGGTCTGGCCGTGTTCGACAAGCGGGCCATGCTCTTCGGGAGCGAGGGCAGCGTCAAGACCTTCTCTTCCGAGGGCGACGAAGACATCGAGGAGACAGACGATCTCCCGGTGGCGGTGGTGAACGCGGTGGACCCCATTGCCCTGCACATGAAGCTCACCGAGGCGGACGCCCCCGCCCCCGGGGAGCCGGAGCAGCGGGCCATCCCCGATTTCATCGCCGACGCCTTCCCCGAGCCGCTGGTGCTGACGGATACCGGCCGCCGCTGGTACGTCACCGTCGGGCAGTTCACCATCCTGCGTCTGGAGCGGGACACCCAGCTGCTGATCCCGGCCTATGAGTACAGCCTGCCCGACAAGGAGTGCCCCAGCACGGACCAGGACGATCCCTGCGAAATGTTCAGCAAGATCCGCTTCCCGGTGGAGGAGTTCTTCCCGCCCAATGTGGTGGAGAGCGAGCCGGATTACAAGAGCATGCTATAACAAATTGGGGCTATTGTAAAACGCGTAAATTCCAGTCAACACTGTAGGGGAGGGGCTTGCCCCTCCCGGCAGCATGAAGCACTGTCTTGAAAAGACTGGTCGGCGAATTCGCAGATCTGTAAATCTGCGAATTCGCCGACCAGTTCTTGTTATACGGACCAGTTTACACCGGGAGGGCCAAGGCCCTCCCCTACGGTGCAACTCTGCGAGGCCTTTTTCGTTATGCGGCCTGAAAAATGGGAACTCCGTGGAGTTCCCATTTAATTATGTTAACTGTATTATGTTTACTTGACTTCAATAACCGTCTGCATCAGGTCGGCGGGCTTCACGTTGGGATTGTGATAATGCTCCCGCTTCATGGTGATCTTGCCCAGAGAGATGGCCTCGGTGGGGCAGAACTGGAGGCAGCCCAGGCACTGGACGCAGTTGGTGCCGATGACGGCGCGGCCGTCCTGGATGCGGATGTTGCCCCGGGGGCAGAGGCGGGCGCACTGGCCGCAGCCGTTGCAGTCATCGCTGACCTGGAAGGCGGCAGCCTTCTTGGCGGCGATGGCGCCCCAGGCCTTGTTCTCTCCCGCGTTCAGCAGATTGTGGGGCGGTCGCTTGTCGCTGCACTTGCCGGTGGCCACGTCATAGGCGATCGCCTGGGCCAGCTTTTCGCTGCGCTTCTGGGCCTTTTCCACGCTGAGGGGCGGGACCATCATGTTGTGGGGGAAGAGCCAGATGCAGCTGCAGTGGTGGGTGACGGCGCGCCAATAGTGCAGGGGGATGATCTTGTCCAGCTCATAGAGGCCGGTGCCGGCGTAGCTGGCAGACTGGCTCACGGCAAAGGTATAGGCCTCGGGGCTCACGCGGATGGACTTGGCATAGTTCAGCACGTCCTCCGGGGCGCCGCCGCCGTAGCAGGGGAACACAAAGCCCACCCGCTCGGCCTCCCGCACGTCGGTGACGACGGGCTCCCGGCGCATCATGATGATGTCGGTGTTTCCCAGGCCCTTGGCAATGTTTTTGGCCATGTCCAGGCAGTTGCCGGTGCCGGAAAAGCAAAAGATCACGTTTCTCTTCATTCTGGCTCTCTCCTTTATTGTTTTTTTCGATCCGTTCAGATTTTGGCGGCGGCCGCCGGGTCCAGATAGACCGTGACGTTCAGCGGCAGCTGCAGGAAGGCCGCTGGGACAAAGCTGTCGTCCCGGGCATAGAGCATCTGGAAGGCGGGCTTGGCCTTCTCTTCTCCAAAGGCCAGCACCAGGATCTGCCGGGCCTCCAGGACCGTCTTGACCCCCATGGTCCAGGCGAAGGCAGGCACCGCCTCCTCCGCGCCGAAGCGCCAGGCCAGCTGGCGGCGGGTGGCGTCGGTGAGCTTCTGCCGGTGGGTGCGGGAGTTATAGGGGGTGGCGGGCTCGTTATAGCCGAAGTGGGCATTGTCCCCCAGGCCCAGCACTGCCAGGTCCAGGCCGCCTGCCTCGGCGATGCGCGCCTCATAGTCCTCTCCGCTCTCCCCTCCCGGGTAGAAGCAGTTCTCCTTTCTTAGATCCGTCCGGGCCAGTAGCTCCCGCTCCAGCTCGGCGCGGCAGCTCTGTTCCTCCGGGCAATCTTCAAACTCCGTGACGGCAAAGACCCGGGCCTCCCGCAGGCTCAGTTCCCCGGCGGCGCAGCGCTTCGCCAGTTCCCCGAACAGGGGCTGCATGCTGCGTCCGCAGGCCAGGGCCAGAACGGCCGCCGGCTTTTCCGCGATCAGAGCCGCGATCTGATCCGCCGCCTGACGGCAGCACCCTTCTATTTCGCAAACGATGGTTTTCATGCAAATCCTTTCAATAAAAGCCAAGCCTCCCGGGCAAAATAGGGATCAAAGGAGGGAGCGCTATGGCAATCGTTCTGGTACGTACGCTGATCATCTATTTTTCCCTGCTGCTGACCCTGCGTCTGCTGGGCAAGCGGCAGCTGGGCGAGATGGAGCTTTCGGAATTTGTGGTGGCGGCCCTGATCGCGGATCTGGCCGCTCACCCGCTGCAGGACATGGGCATTCCCCTATTGAACGGGCTGCTGCCCATTCTGGTGCTCTTCTGCTGCGAGGTGCTCATCGCGGGCCTGAGTCTCAAAAGCATCCGCCTGCGCAGTCTCATCTTCGGCAAGCCCAGCCTCCTCATCGTAAAGGGCAGGATCCTGCAGCAGGAGATGCTGCGCAACCGCTTTACCCTGGACGAGCTGATGCAGGAGCTGCGCTCCCAGGGCATCACCGACCCGCAGGATGTGGAATACGGCGTGCTGGAGACCAACGGCAGGCTGAGTCTGATCCTCTCCCCAGCCCGACAGCCCGTGACCGCCGCGCAGCTGAAGCTGCCCACGGAAGACAGGGGCTACCCCAGCATCGTCATCAGTGACGGCAGGGTGCTGGAGGGAAATCTCCGCCACCTGGGTCTGGACCGACGCTGGCTGGAGGAGCGGCTGCGCCGTCACGGGGTCAGCAGTCCCCGGGAGGTCTTCCTGCTGACCGCAAGCAGCGCCGGGGAAAGCTACTTTGCGGCCAAGGAGGCGGGCAAATGAAGCGGGAGCTCTGGGCAGCGCTTCTCCTGCTGCTTCTTGCGGCAGGAAGCCTCTGGCATCTGCGCAGCGCCGACCGGCTCACAGGCCTGGTGGAGGACAGTTTAGACCGGGCGGAACAGGCCGCCCGGCAGGAAGACTATGAAGCCGCTCTCGCGGCTCTGCGGGAGGGGCGGCGCCAGTGGCAGGCCTCCGGCGTCTACGTCCAGATCTTTTTCCGTCATCCGGATCTGGACAGTCTGCAGGGGGCCTTTGCCGCGCTGGAGCAGCTCCTGCGGCAGGAGGACAGGGCCTGGCCCGCGGCGCTGGAGCTGCTGCGCTATCATCTGGAGACGCTGGACCGGATGGAGCACGTCTCCCCGGGAACGGTGTTTTAAGTTCCCGGTTTTTCGGTGAGGAGCTTGGAGAGCTCTTCCATGAAGGTGTTGATATCCTTGAAGCTGCGATAGACGGAGGCAAAGCGCACATAGGCCACCTCGTCCACGTCCTTCAGGCGGTTCATCACCATCTCGCCGATGTTGACGGTGCTGATCTCCCGCTCCAGATTGCTCTGCAGCTCCTGCTCGATATCGTCGGCGATCTGCTCCAGGGTCTGGAGGGAGACGGGCCGCTTCTCACAGGCGCGGACCATGCCGTTGATGAGCTTGACCTTGTCAAAGGACTGCCGGCTGCCGTCCCGCTTCACAACCACGAGAGGCAGGCGCTCGATGATCTCATAGGTGGTAAAACGCTTCTGGCAGGCCAGGCACTCTCTCCTGCGGCGGATGGTCGCCCCCTCTTCCGCGGGGCGGGAGTCGATGACCTTGCTTTCGGTATAAGCGCAAAACGGACACTTCATATCTGATCTCTCCTGTTCCTTTGATCCTTCCTCAATGGCGCGGCAAAGCTGATGATATAGTATTATATCACGCGATTTTCCGCTTTTCCAGTCCTATCGCGCCTTTTGAACTATTTCTTGTATCCGGTGGAAAAGTCCACCACATTCCGCAGGGGTTCTCCCGCCAGATGGGCGCGGAGATTGTCGCAGGAGATGTCCACGATCTGCTCCAGGATGTCGGGCAGGTGGAAGTTTCCGGCCACATGGGGCGTGATGAGCAGGTTTTCCAGCTGCCACAGCTCGCTCTCCGCCGGCAGGGGCTCCGTCTCCACCACGTCGATGGCGGCGGCGGCGATCTGCCCTTCCCGCAGGGCCCCGGCCAGAACATCCATGGCCACGGCGCTGCCCCGACCGCAGTTGACAAAGACGGCGCTGTTCTTCATGGCGGCAAAGCGCTCCGCCGTGTAGAAATGGAAGGTGTCAGCCGTGCCGGGCAGGATGGAGAAGATCACATCCGCCTCCGGCAGGACCCGGTCCACATCGGCGGTGAGGCAGAGCTCGTCGATCCCCGCCGGGCAGGGACCGCCACGGCGCTTCACACCGATGACCCGGGCGCCCATGGCCTTTACCAGGCGGGCATAGGCAAGACCGATGTCTCCCAGGCCCACCACCAGGGCCGTGGCATCAGAGAGACTGGTGACCGGACCCGCGTCCCTCCAGATGTGCTGCTGCTGATAGTCCCGATAGAGGTGCAGCTTCTTCATCAGCATCAGAGTCAGAGCGAAGGCATGCTCGGAGACCGCCTTGCCATAGGCGCCGGTGGCATTGGTCAGGGCGGTTCCCGGCGCCAGGATGCCGGGCTTGAGGTAGGGATCCGCCCCGGCGGAAAAGAGCTGCAGCAGCTCCAGCTTCTCCGAAGCTCCGATCCAGGCGGGAGGGGGGTTGCCAATGATGATCTGGGCCTTTTCCACCTGCTCCCGGGTCAATTCCTTCCCGGGGGCATAGGTAAAGGCACAGCCGGGGGCGGCAGCCTCCAGCTTTGCCTTATGACGGGGCTCCACCTGCAGGTTCACAAGGATGTTTTTCATACGGGCACTCCCTTTCCTTTTTTCTCTATCTTACAACAGTCTTCCGCGAAACGCAACGGAAAGCAGCCGGACAACGCAAAAAACCTCCCGTATTGGGGAGGTTTTTTGTGCTTCTTTTGGCTTCATCCGAAAAGGAACGCAGGCTCAGGGCGTGACGATGGGAAGCTCGTCTTCCTCCAGCTCCATGCCGGTGGCTGGGTCCTCAGCGGGAGCGATCTCCCCCTGCTCGGCAGGCTGGGAACTCTGCTCCGGCGCCGAAGCGCTCACGACCTTGGGCTGCGTCGTGTCCAGCGGAAGCTCACCGGGAGCCCCGCCGAAGCTGGTCTCGGCTTCCGGCTCCTCTTCCGGCTCAGCAGTCTGCTGCGGCTCGGGCTCTGACGCAGGCGCATCCGTCTGCGCTTGTTGGGACTCAGTCGCCTTCTCGCTGCTTTCAGCCCGGGGCACGGTGACGGCCAGGACCAGGATCAGTACGAGAGCGGCCGCCAGAATTGCCCACAGGTACTTCTTTTTCATCAGCCGAAGAAATGGAAGAGGCCGCCGTCAGGATCAACGGGCAGTTCGCCACTGTCCGTAATGATGTCGGCCTTGTCCAGGATCACGACCTGGAGCTCAGGGATCTGATACATCTTTTTCATACGATTTCCTCCGAATCAGTTTCTCATCCGGGCAGGGCAGACTTTCCCGCCGTTCCGGTCCGTGTTAATTCTTCCAAAAGGGTAACATAATGTCACTATTCCCTCTTATTATGAACTATACACCCGGTCTCTCCCCTTGTCAAGGGCCAGGATCTGCCATTTTTCAGGCTTTTCCGGCCCTTGGGGAATCTTGCCCGGATCTGCCGGGTGCGGAGGAAACTCCGCACCCGGGCAGTTTAGGGAACAGGTTCTGCTGCAGGCTCAGCTTCCGAAGTAGGCCTTGGCAGCGCCGCCGTAGACATAGAGGGCCTTGGCGAGGTTCAGCAGAGCCTCATTGTCGGCAGCCTTCTCAAACACGGCGTTCACATAGCTGTACGCGCTGTACTGGCTTCTGAGGATGACGTTGCCGTCAGCATCCTTCACTTCGAAGACGTAGGTCTTGTCGAAGTTCTTGGCAGGCACGTTCTTGGTTTCCACGCTCACGGTGCTGCCGCTCACGGTAGCCTTGATCGCCGCGCCGTCCAGGGTGAAGCTGAGGGTGGAGGCGTCCACGCCGTCGCCCAGCGTGTAGTACTGGCGGATCTTCAGCTCGTTCTGCAGAAGCATGGTGCTGCCTCTGTAGCCGATCACATCCTCATTCATGACTTCGGTGACAACGGCGTAGTTCGCCACATCCTGAGCGGTGACGCCGGAAATGTCGCCCATGAGAGGAGCGATGTTCTCGGTGTTGTACTCGAAGTAGGTCTGCGCGTAGCTGCCCACATCGTTCAGAGCCTTCAGGAGGTTCGCCAGCTTCTCGTTGCTGGTGGAGGCATTCTTGTCGATGTAGTTCTGGGCACGGTAGGTGTAGCCGTCCAGCAGCACTTCGCCGCTCTTCTTGACCAGAGTCAGCTCGTTGCCCTCGCCGTCGAAGACCTTAAGCGTCACGTCGTCGTTGAGCTTCACAAATCCGATATCATAGCTGAAGCCATACATCGTATCGTTTCCGCTGGTCTTCTTCTGACCCTTGCTCAGCGCGATCTGCTTGTCGTTCATGGTCACATAGGCGCCCTCGTCCGCAAGCAGTTCCTCAGTGGGGATGATATACAGACGTACGGTGAAGATGTCGCCGATGGTCAGAGTCGCGCCGCCCACGGTGACGGAGACAGCGCTGGTCTTCACGTCGGTGTAGGTCTGGCCCTCGAACTCCACCGTAGCGGTGGCGGTGATGACACCGTCGGCGCTCTCGGCGCTGATCTCAGCCTCCAGCTTGGTGATGTGGGTCGGATCGTTCTTGCAGACGAAGCTGGCTTCGGCAGCCTTGACGCCGTCCCAGGTCCAGGTGGGCTCGCCCCAATCGTGGCCGATGGCCTCGATCTCGGCTTCCTTCACATCGGTGTAGGTCTCGCCCTCAAACTCCGCCTCGGCGGTGTAGGTGGCAAGGCCGGCCTCGGTGCAGGTGGGCTCCTGGATGCTCTCGGTCACCACGGCCTCAACGGACTTGGTGGAGCCGTCCACGGGGCAGGTGAACTTGGCAATGGCGCTGCTGAAGTCATCGGCCCAGGTCCAGCCGATCAGATCATAGGCGTGATCGTGGGGCTCCAGCACCTCGGAGATGTTAAGCTTGACCATTTCTTCCTTCGGCTCAGACTCGTTGTTCACTTCCAGGGTGGTGATGGTCACGGTGCCCTGGCTGTCCTTGTCGAAGATCAGGGTGAGGATGGGCTCGTCGGCATCGATGCCATCCAGGTCGACCCAGGCCAGCACGTACTTGCCCAGATCCTCGCTGCGGTTCAGGATGCCGTTGAACTGGGCGGAGGAGCTTGCGCTGATCAGAGTAGCGGTCTCGGGATCGAAGTCGATCACGATCTTGCCGTTGTAGCTCAGCTCATCCGCAGAGATCTGCACCATAGCCATGGTGTCGACCTTCTGCTGTTCGGAGGTGACGGGAGCGGCCTCCACGCTGACAGCACTCAGGGTGCCGCCGACTTCGTCCTCAGCGGGCTCGATGAAGCCCTCTTCCTCTTCGTCGATGGGCTCCTCATCGGGCAGATCCGCAGGAGCGGGAGCTCTGCCGGTGATGGGCTGGATCTCCTTCAGGAACACGGAGTTCGGGTCGATGGCAGCGTCGCTGTGGTCAGCCTGTTCGATCTCACCGAAGTACGGATTGATGCCGTTCTCGAAGAGGCCGCCGACAGGCCACACGCCGTCGGCAAAGCTGCCGGTCATGTAAATGCTGCCGTCGTGGTACAGATCGTCCACCATGATGATGTCGACCTTATTGGAAGCCATGTTGAAGCAGCTCCAATAGAGGCTGGCGCCGTCATAGTACAGGGACTGCCAGTAATCCAGATCGCAGGTGTAACCCAGAGATCCGAAGTTGCTCGGCGCGAAGTTGGCATAGCTGCCGTTGTAGGGCAGGAAGCCGACATTATACAGGTTGCCGTTGGTGTCGACCAGGAAGACCCAGTCGGTAAGGCCATAGCTGGGATGATCGTACTGCTCCTCGTAAGCAATGCCGACCAGCGCAGCATTGCCGGTGTATCTGGCGAAGTTGAAGGCGCCTTCGTAATCGCCGGTGGTCTTATCCACGATCAGCACATAAGTACCGTAGACCGCCAGCATGTGGTTCTCGCCGAGGCTGGGAGCCTGGCAGATGTCCATGTAACCGACATCGGAGGAGCCGCCGATCATCTCGACGGACCAATCCTCGGTGTTCACGGTATAGAGGTTGGAGATCAGTTCGTCGCTGTCCAGATCCGCAGCGTAGAGAACACCGTTCTCATCGTAGGCAGCGGAGCTGATGGGCAGACGCAGGTTGGAGGCATTCAGCTTCTCATAGCCAGGCAGGCTGTTCAGGTTGAAGTCGGAGAACCAGACCGCGCCGTTCTCGTCCCAAACGATGCCGCTCAGTTCCTTGTCAATGAACTTGACGGTGACTTCGCAGCTGCCGGACTTGGTGGGATCCAGGGCAGAGGTGGCGGTGATGACGGCAGTGCCCTCGGCCACGCCGGTGACAAGGCCGTTGTCATCCACAACAGCGACTGCCTCGTTGTCGGAGGTCCAGGTCACAGCGTCATCGATGCCCCAGGGCCGCACGATGGCGGTGAGGCGGATGCTGCCGGTGCCGATGATGGTCGCCTCGTTGGTGTTGAGCTCAACGCTCTCCACCTCGGCGTTCTCCAGATCGTCCACCAGGTTGACCTTGTAGGTGGACAGGTTCGCCGCGTAGTCATACACCTGAACCAGCAGGTAGGGGTATACATCCTCTTCGCCGAAGATCGCCTTCAGGTCGAAGCTGTAGTACACTTCCTTGCCGCGGATGGTGTCTTCCACAGCGCCGGCAGCGCCAAGCAGGTCGCCGGTATCCGTGAAGAGGGCCACAGCCGCGATGTACTGGTTATCGTGGGTGATGATCTCCAGGGTATCGGTAGCGGCCTCTTCCTCGACGGGCTCTTCGGGCTCGTCGGTGACGGGCGCGTCCTCGCCCTCGTTCACACCGGCATCCTGGCCGTTGACGGGCAGCTCATAGTCGTCCTGCTCGGGGGCGGGGCTGCTGTCGCGGTAGACCTTGACGATGTCGGGAGCGGTGCTGTCGATCACGAAGGGGATGGAGATCTCGCTGCCCTCGCCCAGGTCTTCCCAACGGACGCTGCCGTCAGGCTCGACGTAGTACTCAAGGGCCAGCTGGTAATGGGCAGTCAGTTCGTCGCCTTCCTTCACATTCCTGGGAACATAGTTGAAGGCGGGGCTGGTGGTGGTCTGCTGCCAGGTCGCCTGGTTGCGGTAGTAGTAAACCGCATAGCCCGGGCCGCCCAGCATCTCGGAGCCCTTCACCTCGCGATCGTACTTGTCGGTCACATAGAAGCGGGAGGCGCCGGAGTTGCGGATCTGGGTAAAGCGCGCGCCGTACAGAACGTCAGCGGCGTTCAGGGCGTTGCGCTCGGGGTGATAGGTCTCGTCGTCGATCAGCGGGTTGCCGCCGAAGTAATAGGTGCCGCTGTCGCCGGCATACTTCACCAGGAAGGTCTCCTGATCCAGGGCATCCTCGCCCAGGCCGCCTGCGGCGGGATCGGCATAGTACATGTACGGGTACCAGCCTTCTTCTTCATCGCCGTCGCCGAAGCCGTACATGTACTCCAGACGGGAGCCGCGGTCGAACATGGTGGCATCGGAGAATCTGCCGTTGAAGCCGAAGACGGGGATGGAGTGCTCGATGCCCAGGGCACCGTCGGCGCTTTCGCCCTCACGGACGAAGAGGAAGCCCTCCACATAGTTGCCGTTGATGGCGTCATACTCGCTCATGTCGTAGTTGACATAGGCGGTAATGACTGCGGTCTCGCCGGCAGCCAGCTGGATGGAGGCGCCGTTCAGGGTCTCGAAGGCGATCTTGGCATCGGCGGTATCCACGTCGCCGTCGCCGTCCAGATCGGCATCCTGGAGATTGAAGATCTCGGTGCTGTCGTCCGCGCACCAGTCAAGCAGCAGCTGCGCGTCGGCACTGTTGGAAACGCCGTCGTTGTTGAAGTCCAGCCCCAGGTCCGCGGGAGCGTACTCCTCGCCGTTCACAGTCCAGCTGAAGTTGGCGTAAACGGGCACGGTGTACTGGGTACGGAAGACGCCGCTGTTGATCCACTGGGTGAACAGCTCGCCGTTGAGGTACAGGGACATGGCCTCATCGGTGATGTTGGACACGGTAAAGCTGGTAGCAAAGCCGCTGTCCACCTCACCGAGCTCCACCTTGACCTTGCCGTCGGCAATGGAGTCATAGGCGGAAGCGGGGGCGCTGCCGGGCAGGCCGACGATCTGGATGAGGGAGCGGGCGGTGATCGCCGCGTTCACATCCACAAGGCCGGCGCCCTGCTTCATGATGGACCAGTAGCTGCCGGTGGCCTCCTCACGCAGAGGCATGGCAGTGGACATCATCAGGGACTGGGCGATGGCGCGCTCAGTCAGGTTGGGGAACTTCTCAGCCAGACCGGATTCACGGATGTACTGCTTCAGCACAGCGTTCACACCGGCGACCTGGGGAGAAGCCATGGAGGTACCGGACATGCCCTCATAACCGTCGTGGGCGGTGGTGGGGGCGCTGGAGCCCTTGTTGGAGCCCCAGACAGACCAGATGTTGCCGCCGGGGGCGGTGATCTCGGGCTTCATGGTCAGCGCGCCGTTGCCGCCCCAGGAGCTGAAGTCGCTCATGTTCTGGAACTCGCTGGTGGGCGTGCCCATGTTGGAGACGGAGAGGGAGTCGTTGATGGTCAGCTTGCCCTCAAAGTAGACGATGCCGTTGGCTTCCTTCTGCTCGGCAAGGCTCATCAGCAGGTAGCCGTCGTTCTGGGTGATGGAAACCGCGGGAGCGGTGAACTCATACCCGGTCAGGTTCATGTTGATGACGCCGGCCTGGTTGTTGGCGATGATGGTCGCCACAGCGCCGTTGCGGGCGCCGCCGTTGGCCTTCACGTAGAAGGAGGAGCCGCCGCGCCATGCCACAGCGATCTTGCCTTCCAGGATCTCGCTGCCGAGAGCGGCAAAGTCCTCTTCCTCAGTGCCGGCACGGGTGAGCATGATGAAATCATACTCGCCTGCGATGCTCCTGATCGGGGCGTTGCCGTAGCTGGTCTCGGAATAGAAGATCTCGCTGCCGTCAGACGCGGAGAGGCTGTAGCCCACAGAGCCCTTGTTGTCCACGGAAGCCACGGACAGGGAGTTGTGGTAGGTGGCGGGAGAGCCGCCGGTCTGGAAGTTGACGTCATCGGCGTAGAGGTAGTTGGCGCCGGTGGAGTCATTGGACCAGCTGTAGTTGTTGCCGGCGGAGTTGGCCCAGACGAGACCGAAGCTGGTCAGCTTGTTCAGGGTCTCGGCATAGGTGTCGTTGGTGGTGTAGCCGGCGACGGAGGAGCCCAGAGACAGGTTGACGGAATCGCAGCCCAGGGTCATGGCGTCCTCGATGGCGGACATGTAGTCAGAGTCGTAAGCGCCGCCGCCCTTGCCGAAGACCTTCATGATCAGCAGCTGGGCGTCGGGAGCTTCGCCCTGGGTCATCACGGTCTCGAGCGCCTTGTCAAAGCCGTTGCCGCCGGGAACGTACTTGTTGGCAGCGGCAATGCCGGCCACGTGAGAGCCGTGCTCGCCCTGGGTGTCGTTGTCGTGGGTGATGTCATAGTCCTGGTCGACGTAGTTGGCGCCGAAGGGGACCTTGGCGCTGCGGTACACGCCGTCCAGATCCAGGAACTTGGCCGCGTTCAGCTGATCCCACACAGCGGCCACGTCGTCCGCGGTCATCAGCTTGACAGGAGTCTCGCGGGTCTCGTTCAGTTCATCGATGGCATACTCGAAAGCAGCCGGATCGAAGGACTTGTGCGCGATGTCAAGGCCGGTGTCCACGATGGCGATGGTGCTGCCTGCGCCGGTGTAGCCAAGATTCCAGGCCTCGGTGGCGCCGGTCATCTCGGTGGCGGTGGCGTTTTCTACTTCATCCGCATTGGGGAAGTAGCGCAGCTCGATCACAACATCCTTAACGCCGATCACGTTGCGAACGGCCTCAATGGAGCCGTAGGGAACGTAGGCGGAAATGATGTTGCAGGCCAGGGTCAGGTTCCAGACAACGTCCAGCTGGGCGCCGCCGAGAGCCTCTGCGGAGATCTTGCTGGCCATAGCCTGCTGCTCGGCCAGAAGGCCTGCGCGGTAGCCGCCAGCGCTGGCGGGTGCGTAGCCCGCGTCAAGAGCGGAAGCACCGTTCAGCACGATGGATACGCGGACGAGCTCATCGTCAGCGTAGGTGGGCTCTTCCTCTTCAACCGCCTGGTTGGCGAGTGGGAGCCGTTCGGAAATGATGTCGTTGTCGACCTTCTCAAAGGGAAGCTCGACACCGGAGCCGCCGGCTTCCTCGGCGATCTCTTCCGCGGGTTCGGCTGCTTCGTTCTCGTCATCGAGAGCAAAGCCCGCAGTTCCCAGGGAAAGGATCATCGCGATCGCCAGCAGCAAGGACAGGAAACTTTTCCAGGTCCTTCTCATGCTTCTTTCCTCCTTCTAAGATACTTTATATAAGGTGTCTCCACTTTATATACCTATTTCGCTAAATTATTTGCGTGAAAAACGGGGCTTCGGCGGAAGCTCCGCCCTCCCCTCCGGCATGGCCAGCAGGACCTCCGGCAGGGCAGCCGTCTTCTCCAGCTCCGTCCCTGTCATCCAGAGGGACAGGACCCGGGCGCTCTTCAGGATGCGCACAGGTCTGACCGGGCGATCCAGAAGCGCTTCCAGCTTCGGCAGAAACGCCTCGGGCTCGCAGCCTTCCTTCAGCTTCACGCTGACACGGATCTTTTCAGGCAGCACGACAGTACTCCTTTATATGGTCCAGTTCCAGTCCAGCGCCTTTCCCTCGGAAACATAGGGCCAGTAAGCATAGGCCACCAGCTTGCTGCGCACCACCTGTTCCCAGTCCAGATCCAGGGGGACCTCAAAGAGCTCGCAGAAGGAATACTGGGCCTCCTGGGCGCCGTCCTCGTCATCCGCGGCGGGAAGCAGGAAAGTCTCATAGACCCAGAGATACTCCCCTTCCAGCTCGTACTTCAGGAAGGCCAGCTGCCCTTCCATGCTCAGCCGGTCCAGTCCCTGCTCCCGACAGAAGAAGAAGCAGTTGGTCCAGCGCAGCTTGCTCCACTGGCACAGGCCGAAAAACTCCCGATCCCCGTCCACAGCCAGGGGATCAAAGGCGCTTTCCCGGTAGATGTTGGCCAGGACCGCCGCCACGGCGGAATCCGGAAGCTTCAGCTCCTGGCGCAGAAAGGCGGTGGCGATGCGGACGTTTTCGTCCCGCTGCTCATCCGTCAGCTCCTCGCTTCTCGGCACGGCGTTCCAGAACAGCCGCTCCCACAGAGAGGCGGGCTCCGCATGGGCCGAGACGGGAAACAGGCCGCAGAGCAGCGCAAAGGCCAGCAGGAAAGCTGCCGTTTTCCGAAATGCGACCTGTGGATTCACCGCTTTTCTCCCTTTCTGCTCCCTGCGTACAATGCGCCCGCAATACTAGTTTACTTGTGTAAGTATATCGTTTTCGGCCCTCTTTGTCAACGAATTTTGGTCCGTCAAAAGAGGGAAGCCTCAGTCCTTCGACTGCGGCTTCCCTTGTGAAAAATATACGAATCCGGAAAGATTTTCCTGGAAATATCTTGAAACCATTGTGGAAAATTCGCTTTCCCTCAATACTCAATTTTTTCCAGCTCGATCAGCGCCAGGATATAGACCTTCAGCGCCTCCAGCAAATAGGCCTTGCTGGCCGCCTCGTCCACGCCGTGAATAGGCCCAGCAAAATCCGGCATGGGCCGCTCGGGGTGCTCCGGCCCGAAGGAGACGGCGTTGGGGAAGTCCCGGGCGTAGGTGCCGCCGCCGATGGTATAGGGCCTGGCGTTTTCCCCGGTGACGGCGTTGTAGGCCTCGATGCAGACCTGCACGGAGGGATTGTCCAGGCTCATGTAGAAGGGCGCGGCATCCCGGTCCAGGGTGACCTCCGCCAGGTCTCCGGCCAGGCGACCGATCGTCTCCGCGATTTTGGCGCCGCTGGTATTGGTGGGATAACGGCTGTCCAGGGTCTGGAAGACCTTTCCGTCCTCCGTGCCGATGACGCCGCCGATGATGGTCAGCGGCTCAAAGAGGCCATCGTCCGCCTGGACGCCCAGGCCCCTGCCCCGCCAGTCGCTGTGCAGCTTCTGCAGAAGCTCCAGCATGCGCCGCTCGTTCTCGTCGCCCACACCGTTTGCCAGCAGATAGTCCACCAGCACGCCGATGGCGTTCACCGTGCCCTCGGGCAGGGAGGCGTGGCCGCCCAGCCCCTCGCTGCGGACCCGCCAGAGCCCCGGCTCCTGCTGCTCCACGGTGATGCGCTCCGCGTTTTCCAGGTGCTCCGCCTCCACCAGGGCTTCCGCCTTGTCGGGGATGGCGTTGGCCACGATGCCGCCGCGGATCTCCCGGATCCGGTTCAGCGGCTGCCGGAAGAGGATCCGGCCGTGGTAGATGCCCTTCTCCCCGTTGCAGAGGGGGAAGTTGGCGTCGGGGCTGAAGCAGAAGAGAGGCGCGGGGTAATTGGCAAGATAGTATTCCACGTCGCCCATGCCGGTCTCCTCGTTGGCACCCAACAGGGCGCGGATCGGATATTTCAGCGGGATGTTCCGCTCCTTCAGGTACTTGAGGGCATAGAGGCAGAGGACGCTGGGGCCCTTGTCGTCCAGAACGCCGCGGCCAATGATCCAGCCCTCCCGCTCCCGCATGGTGAAGGGGTCATGGGACCAGCCCTCGCCGGTGGGGACCACATCCAGGTGGGTGATAGTGGCGAGATACCGGTCCTCCGGTCCCTCGCCCAGCTGGGCATAGCCGATCTTGTCGGCGCAGTTCACGCTCATGAGTCCCAGCTCCCGGGCGATCTCCAGGCCCTTCTCCAGCGCCGCCTTGGGGCCCGGTCCGAAGGGCGCGCCCTCCTCGGGCTCCCCTTCCACGCTGTTGATGGCCACGAGTCTCGCGATATCCCGGAAAATGGCCGCTTCGTTTTCCTCGGCAAAGAGATCCAGATCCCGCCGCAGTTCTTCGTTCATAGTCCGCTCCTCTTAATTATGTAGTAGTTGACAGGCAGAAGCTTATTTCTTCTTCAGCTTGTCCGCATCGGCAGCCTTGAAGTCCGGCTCGGTCCCCTTGCTCAGGCGGTCGATATTGGTGCGATGCTGGAAAATGGCAAGGCACATGGCCACGATGGCCAGCACCAGCTTTGGTGTGCTCACGCGAAAAACGATGGCGAAGACGGTGATGGCCACCGCCGCGGCCAGGGAGCCCAGGGAGACCTTCTTCGTGAGAAAGGCCACGATCAGGAAGGTGGCGATGATGCAGAGGAAGACCCGCCAGTCGATCATCAGGCCCAGAGCCGCACCCACGGAGATGCCCTTGCCGCCCTTGAAATTGTGAAACACCGGGAAGCAGTGGCCGAGCATGCAGCTGAGGCCGCCGATGGCAAGGCCCAGGTCCCCCAGCAGGTAGGATCCCAGCCAGGTGGCCAGGATGGTCTTCAGCATGTCGCCCCCCAGAGTGAGAAAGCCCATGCCCAGGCCGTAGACTCTCGCCATATTGGTGGCGCCGGCGTTGCCGCTGCCCTTGCTGCGCACATCCTCCCCCAGCGCGGTGCGGGAGAGAAAGATCGAAGCGCTCAGCGAACCCAGCAGATACCCCGCGACGACGACGAGCGCGTACTTCCAAATATCCATGACACACTCCCTCGAAGGTTGCTTCCTTCCAACAGGATCGGCGCTTTCGTATGGATCCGAAAAGCGCCTTTGGCGTCATTATACCCTCCTCCACCCCACTTTTCAAGGGAAGGGCTTGTCAGTTTTCAGATTATTCACCACTTCCCGGAAAGGAGTGCGTCCGGCGCAAAGAAGGTCCAGGGCTCTGCCGACGGGGGCTGCAGAGAAAAGGTCAGCCGCTCGCCGCTTTCCGGGTGGGTGAAGGCGAGGTAACAGGACCAGAGGGCCAGGGGCCAGGGGTCCTCCCGGGTGTCGTACTTCCGCTCTCCCGCAAGAGGCCAGCCGTGGGAGGCAAACTGGCAGCGGATCTGGTGGCTGCGCCCGGTGTGCAGGCGCACCCGCACCAGGCTCAGTCCCTCGGCCGTGTCCAGGCGGCGGAAGTCCAGCAGGGCCTCCTGCACGTCTTTGCCCGGGGTCTCCACCACAAAGCTCATCTTCCTGGCCTTGTCCCGCCACATCAGGTCCCGCAGGCTGCCTTTCTCCGGGGTCAGGCCGTGGACCGCCGCCAGATACTCCTTTTCAAACTGTCCCTCCCGGATCTGGCGGGAGAGCTCCGACGCCGCCGCGGCGCTGCAGCCCAGCACCATCAGGCCGCCCACCACCCGGTCCAGCCGGTGCACCGTGCGCAGCTCCGCCTTTTCATCGCCCAGAAGCTGCCGCAGGGCCTCCGGCACGCCGCCGGGCTCGTCCGTGGAGAGCAGGCCCGGGTCCTTGCGGCAGACCAGAACCGACTTATCCCGGTAGAGGATCTCCATCTTCTTTCCTCCCGAAACTGTTTTTCTCTATACTAACACAGTCTTCTCCCTTTGCAAACCGGAAATTCCGTGCTATTATAATATGAAAGATTATGATTTGCCAGGAGGTTCGGCGCGAATGGAAGCTGTCTTTTCGCCCCCCTGCCCCTACTATAAGAAATGCGGCGGCTGCCAGCTGCAGAAGCTGCCCTATGAAGAGCAGCTGAGGCGGAAGAACGGACGCTGCATCGCCCTGCTGGGAGAGTTTTGCCATGTGGAGCCCATCCTGGGCATGGAGGAGCCCTTCCGCTACCGCAACAAGGTCCACGCGGCCTTCGCGCTGGACAATCGGCGTCGGCCCACCTGCGGCATCTATCAGCCCGGGAGCCACGCCATCGTCCCGGTGGAGGACTGCCTCATCGAGGACGCGGCCTGCGACGCTGTGATCCGCACGATCCGGGACATGCTTCCCGCCTTCAAGATCAAGGTCTTTGACGAGCGCAGCGGCAGCGGCTGGCTGCGGCATGTGCTGGTGCGCCGGGGTTTTGCCACTGGGGAGATCCTTGTGGTGCTGGTGGCGGTGTCCCCCATTTTCCAGCTGCAGAAGCCCTTTGTGAAGGCTCTTACGGAAAAGCACCCCGAGATCCGCAGCGTGGTGCTGAACCTCAACGACCGCTTCGGCCCCGTGGTGCTGGGCACCCGGGAGAAGGTCCTCTACGGCCCGGGTTTTATTGAGGACGTGCTCTGCTCCCATCGCTTCCGCATCTCCCCCCGGTCCTTTTATCAGATCAATCCCGTCCAGACGGAAAAGCTCTACCGCTGCGCAGTGGATCTTGCCGGGCTCACCGGGAAGGAGACCGTGCTGGACGCCTACTGCGGCATCGGCACCATCGGCATCACCGCGTCCGACCAGGCAAAGCAAATCATCGGCGTGGAGCTGAACCGGGACGCGGTGCGCGACGCCATCGGCAACGCCAAGCTGAACGGCCTCAAAAACTGCTGGTTCACCGCCGGGGACGCGGGAGAATACATGGAGCAGACCGCCCGCTCCGGTCTGCGGCCGGAGGTAGTCTTTCTGGACCCGCCCCGCTCCGGCAGCGACGAGCGCTTCCTCCGCTCCCTGCTGAAATGCGCCCCGGAGCGCGTCGTCTACGTCTCCTGCGATCCCGCCACGCTGGCCAGGGATCTGAAGATCCTCACCGCCGGCGGCTACCGGGCGGAGAAGATCCAGCCCGTGGACATGTTCCCCTGGACGGAGCATGTCGAATCAGTCGTTCGACTGATTCGACAGTGATATGAATTCCTGATGGAATTCGCGATATGTCCCTGCGGGGCGCGATATGCAAAAGCGCGATATGCCCTGCGGGGCGTGGGGGAATTCATATCATATCGCACGCGAACAGAGTGAGCATATACCGCATTTGCTTAGCAAAAATATCGCATCGAGCTTGGCGAGATATATCGCCTTTATTTTCATACAGAAAGGGCAGTATCATGAGCGACGGCACGATTAAGGACTTGGCAATAGAGCTTACAGTCGATGTTACTCAGCTCTGTGATACCATCAAAGGGAGATCCGTCTTTATAAACCAGTTGCTTCGCTCCTGCTCCTCCATAGGAGCAAATGCTTATGAAGCAAAATATGCGCAAAGCCGAGCGGATTTTATCAGTAAACTTGAGATTTCGCTCAAAGAATGCTATGAAACCGAATACTGGCTTGAGATTCTGTATAAAGTTCACTCTCTTTCCCAAGAACAGTATAAAACGGTTTCTGGGAAATGCGGAACGATTCGCAGAAAGCTCATTGCCTCCATCACAACGGCAAAGAAAAACGCCGAATACTGAATCACGCTGTGAGGCGTGAAGCTTGCATTGGGGAGGTGCCGTCTTGGACGACTGGAGATTGCGTGGTCAGGAAGACTACCTGCAAAATAATAGCCTCTATCAAATCGATTTCCCTGCATTCTGGCTGCGATCCTATGCCGAAAAGAATGCCTTTTATCGCTTGATCGCAGACGAAGCGCGGCGTTTTGTGGCGCAGATGGGCCGCGGGCAGGAAAACCTTGAAGGGGATAAGATCCGGCATTTCTGGCACGAGCACTGCGAATTCTGCTGGAAAAAGGTGACTTGCGACACAGACGCCTCTTTCTACTGCACCGGGGATCTGCGTTACTGGGTCTGCCCCTCGTGCTTTCGTGATTTCAAGGACAAATTTGGCTGGACCGAGAAGGACGCCTCCGCCCTTTTCGATTCCGCTTCCGGGAAGGAAACAGACACATGACCATCGAAACCGTAAAAACCGATACCTTTACCATGGACTATCTCCGCTTTGGCCGGGGCCCTGAACCGCTTGTGATCCTGCCGGGGCTCAGCGTGCAGAGCGTCATGGGTCTTGGGGACCTGATCGCGGAGGCCTACCAGGTCCTGACGGAGGTCTTTACGATCTATCTCTTTGACCGGCGGAAGGATCTGCCCGCCCGCTACCCCATCCGGGAGATGGCCCGGGACACGGCGGAGGCGCTCCGTGCGCTGGGGCTTTCAAACGTTGCCCTCTTCGGAGCATCCCAGGGCGGGATGATCGCCATGGCGCTGGCCGCGGAGCACCCGGAGCTGGTTTCCCGGCTGGTGCCGGGCTCCAGCGCCGCCCGTGTGGACGGGGAGCACTGCAGGCTCTTTGAAGACTGGATCGACCTGGCAAAAGCCGGGAAGGCCCGGGAGCTGAACCTGGCCTTTGGGGAGGCGCTATATCCCAAGGCTGTATTCGAGGGCGCCCGGGATCTGCTGCTCGCTCAGGCGGACAGCTACACGCCGGAGGACCTGCGGCGCTTCGTCATCCTGGCGGAGAGTCTGCGGGACTTCGATCTCCGGGCGGATCTGGCAAAAATCGCCTGCCCGGTGCTGGTGCTGGGCGCGAAGGACGACCGGGTGCTGGGCGCGGAGGCAAGCGAAGAGATCTTCCGCCTTCTGCCGGAGCGGTCCGACAGCGGGCTCTATCTCTATGAGCCGGGCTTCGGCCACGCCGCCTTCGACACCGCGCCGGACTACAAGGAACGACTGCTGCGCTTTCTCCGGAAAGAAACTGCCGCAGAATAAGGGGATCGTTGCATGAAAAACATACTGAGCAAGCGCTCCAGCCTTGCCGTGAACATCATCGGGGTCATTCTGATCCTGCTGCTGGTGTTCGCCCTGGTCATGAGCGCCCTGGGCTACGCAAGCTTTACCAAATCCTTTGAAGAGGAGTATTCCGACTCCACCTTCCATATAGCCAGTACTGCCGCAAAGCTGGTGAACGGCGACCGCCTGGATATCTATCTGGCCGGATGGGAGTCGGAGGAGTATGCGCGCACGAAGAATGTGCTGGACGCCTACTGCAAGAACATGGGCGTTTCTCTGATCTATGTGATCTGGGTGGATCAGAGCGATTACGGCAGCTTTGTCTCCGTCTTCAACTCGGTGAACAACGACGTTGACAACTCCGAATATGTGGAGTGGGAGCTGGGCCACTGGCGGAAAGCCACCAATGCCGAGTACCGGGAGAAATACCGGGCCATCTATGAAGAGGGTTCCCTCTGTGAGACGGTGTACCGGGCCAAACCCACTGATGGTGCCCATCCCCACATCACCACCATGGTGCCGGTCAACAATTCCGACGGTCAGGTCAGCGGCATCCTCTGCGTTCAGCGCCCCATGCGGGAGCTGAAGGAGGCGCGGGAGTCCTACCTGGTCACCATCGGCTTTTCCACCTTAATGCTGGCCATCGTGGCCTCCGTGTTTACGGTCCTCTTCCTGAAGGAGACCTATATCGTGCCCATTGAGAAGATTTCGGAGGAGGCCACCCGCTTCGCCCGGGAGAACAGCAAGGGCGAGGATCTGGGCCAGATCAGCAACATCGACGAGATCGCGAAGCTCTCGGACTCCATCGAGCAGATGGAGACGGAAATGCTCCAGCGTATGGAGGAGCTGACCGCCATCACCGCCGAGCGGGAGCGCATCGGCGCGGAGCTGGCCCTGGCCGGAACCATCCAGGACAACTCCGTCCCCTCGGTCTTCCCCGCCTTTCCCGACCGGAAGGACTTTGATATCTACGCCTTCATGGAGCCCGCCAAGGAGGTGGGCGGCGATCTCTACAACTTCTTCCTGATCGATGAGGACCACCTGGCCTTCGTGATGGGCGACGTCTCCGGCAAGGGGGTCCCAGCGGCCCTCTTCATGATGGTCACCAACATTCTCATCAGCGACCATGTCAAGATGGGCGTGAGCCCAGCGGATGTTCTGAACTATGTGAACGCGGAGATCTGCAAGCACAACAAGGCGGACATGTTCGTGACCCTGTGGCTTGGCGTTCTGGAGCTCTCCACCGGGAAGATTGTTGCCGCCAACGCCGGCCATGACGACGCGGCCGTTCTGCGCCGGGACGGCGTATGTGAGCTCTTCAAATCAAGACACGGTCTTGTGGTGGGCGCTTTCCCCGAGTCCCGCTACAGGAACTTCGAACTGCAGCTTCAGCCGGGAGACAAGCTCTTCCTCTACACCGACGGCGTGCCCGAGGCCACCGACAAGGACGAGAAGATGTTCACCATCGACCGGATGCTCCGGGTTTTGAACGAGGCAAAGGGCCGGGACCCCAAGGGCGTGCTGGACGCGGTCTATGCGGGCGTGAACGACTTTGTGGGCGAGGCGCCCCAGTTTGACGATCTGACCATGCTCTGCATCGAGCTGAAGGGGCCGGACAAAGCCTGATCCGAAGGAGAAATCATGGATTACATCAAAAGCATCCGCCCGCAGCTGGGGCATCAGAAGATCATTCTCAACGCCGCCGGCGCCGTGGTGTGCCGGGAGGGAAAGATCCTGCTGCAGCACCGCAGCGACAACGCCGCCTGGGGCCTTCCCGGCGGGATCCTGGAGCTGGACGAGACCTATGAAGAGGCCGCTATCCGGGAAGTCCGGGAGGAGACCGGGCTCACGGTGCGCCTCACCGCCCTGCTGGGGATCTACCACAACTATGACATGATGTGGCCCAACGGAGACCGGGCCCACACCATCGGGGCCTATTATACCGCGGAGATCCTCTCGGGCGAACCCAGGGTTGACGAGGAGTCCCTGGAGCTGCGCTTCTTCGCCCGGGAAGAGTTGCCGGAGCTCTGCTTCCTCGATCACCGGCTGGCGGTAGAGGCCTATTTCCAGGGCGTCCGGCTGCCCCTGCTGCCGGAGAACGGCAAAAAAGAGGCGGCGCCATGATCACGGAGAGCTTCGATCCCCTCTCCCGGGAGATCATCACCCCGGAACAGGCCGTCCCCCCGGAGGCCCTGGCTCTGGCAAAGGAGTGGAAGCTTGAGACCTTTATCGTCTTCTTTTCCCGCAAGCTTCTTTTGGCTCTCACGGAGAGCGGCGCCATTGAGCCGCTGCACCCGGAGCTCAGCATCGGCTCCGCCGCCGGGAAGAACCCCATCTACCGGGTGAAGGACAGCCGGATCGGCGTTGCCCTCTCCGGCATCGGCGCGCCCGCCGCGGCCGGCGTGCTGGAGGAGCTGCGGGTCCAGTTCGGGACCCGGCGTTTTCTGGTCTTCGGCTCCTGCGGCGCGCTGACGCCCATCCCCGAGGGGCGGCTGATCCTGCCCACGGCGGCAGTCCGGGACGAGGGCACCAGCTTCCACTATGCCCCGGCCGCGGAGGAGATCGCCCTCCCCAATGCCGAAAGGCTCGCTCCGATCCTGGATGCGTTGGAGATCCCCTATGTCCGGGGCAAGACCTGGACCACCGACGCCTTCTACCGGGAGACGGAGGAAAATCTGCGCCGGCGGGTGGAGCAGGGCTGCGTCTGCGTGGAGATGGAGTGCAGCGCCCTGCAGGCCCTCTGCGATTTCCGGGGGCTGGAGTTTTACTCCTTCCTCTACAGCGCCGATTCCCTCCATGGCAGCTGGGACCGGCGGATCCTGGGGGATCTGGAGGCGGACAGCCGCCTGCGCTACTTCGCTCTGGCCAAAGAGATCGCCCTTCGGCTGGAAGGAGTGAGCTGAAATGGCAAAAGTGAAGATCACCGTCACCGAAAGCCGCTGCCGGGACGGCAGCTGCCAAAAGGGAGACGTGTTTCTCGTGGAGGGGCTCTGCCCGCCGCTCTGCCACGAGCTTTGGAACAGCATCTATCCCCAGGTCTTCGCGCTCCTGAACGGAGCGAGCCTGGACCGCGGAGATACGAAAGCCCGCTGCTTTGACGGCGCCTGTCCCGACGGAGGCCGGGTCAAGGTCCACGGTGAAGTGGCGGAAGACGAAAGCAATTCTTGACTGACATACAGGAGGATCGAAATATGAGCAAGCATGCGGATCTGGGAACCGGCATCCTTGACGCCCTGAAGGGGCGTTTCGCCCTGGAAAAGCTGGACATCGGTGCCGACGCCCGTCTCAGCAAAAGCGGCATGGTTTTTGAGACCGAGTCCTACGCGGTAAAGGATCTGGGGCACCTGTGCATACTCCGGATGAAGGCCTTTCTGGGTCTCATGAAAATGGAGACCGTGGTCCTGGCGGTGAAGGAAAAGGACCTGCCCCTCTTCAATCTGGACTGGGTCAGCGCCGCCGGGAAGGAGACGATGCTCGCCGAGCTCTACGACACCCAGCTTCAGCCCCTGCCGGAAAAGGCACTTGGGCGCTTTCAGGCCCTGAAGGACCGGGACGGGGACCTGCCTCAGCGGGAAAAGAAGCCCAGCTGGTACGACTCCATCCTCTATCCCTGCTCCTACGATCACGCGGGAAAGGGACTGAGCGAGCGCTTCAACGCCGCGGCCCGGGGCTACATCAAGGAGTTTCTGGCCCTGGCGGATCAGGCGCCTGCCTGTGACGCCGCTGAGAAGGGCAAAAAGATCCGCGCCTTTGCGGAGACGCTGGTGAAGGAAGGCGGCCCCGCCGTGGACACCATGACCAAACTCTTCGGCGCCGAGGCTGCCGGCCGGGTCATTCTCCGGCACATGTATGGCACGGAAGACTGAAGCGCTGCTTCTGCCGGTATTGGCGGCCTTATGCCTGCTCTGCGCCTGCGGCGGCTCGGCAAGCGTGCCCGCCGCTTCCCCTCTTCCAACGGCTGAGCCGAGTCTTGTGACGACGCCGGAGCCGAGTCCTCTGGCGACCCCGGAGCCGAGTCCTCTGGCAAACCCGGCCCCCACGGAGTGGACCTTGACCGGGGAGCGCGCAGAGGAGATCCTGGCCCTGGCGGAGATCCCCACCCTGCGCCGCATCGACGCCGCAGGCAGCGCGGAATACGCCGCGCTCCGGGAGCTGCGCCGGCTGCTGCCGGACTGTGAGATCCGCTGGACCGTCCCGCTGCAGGGCGAGGTCTACCCCGACGACGCCGAGACGCTTTCCCTCTCCTCCGTCGAGGGTCTGGAGCAGGCCATGGAGGGTCTGCCGGAGTTGAAAACCGTGGAGCTGCGGGACTTCACACCGGACTTTAGCCTGATGGATCGGCTCTATGAGAAGTACCCGGAGGTGGACTTTCTCTGGAGCTTCACCTTCGGCCGGGAGGGGCACAAGCAGTGGACCGTGTCCAGCGACTGCAGCTGCTTTTCCTCTCTCTGGACCGGAAGCGAGGCATACCGCTATACGGAGGAGGACTACTATCCTCTGCTGCGCTTCTGCCGCCATCTGCGGGCCCTGGATCTGGGCCACAGCGACATTGAGGACCTGAGCCTCATCGGCGAGCTCCGGGAGCTGCAGGTTCTGATCCTGGCGGACAATCCCCGCATCAAGGACATCTCCCCGCTGGGAAATCTCCACGAGCTCATGTATCTGGAACTCTTCCTGTGCTGCGACATTGAAGATTTCAGCTGTCTCTATTCCATGCCGAAGATGATGGACCTGAACCTGTCCTACTGCCGGAATCTGGAAGATGTGAGTTTTATCGACTCCATGCCCGATTTTCGCAGCGGCTGGTTTCGCAACAGCAAGGTGACCTGGGCCATGGTCAAGCCCTATCTGGACAGCCGGGGGCAGGAGCTCCGCTTTGTGGTGGGCTCGCCGGCGGATCTCTCTTCGATCTACGGCGGCTGGCGGGATACCGAGCGAAGCCGGGCCATCCGAAAAGCCTTTCTCCACTGGAAAGAGGTGGGGGAATTCCGTTCCTGGGATGATGTGGTCTACCGGAGCCGATAAGAAAACGTGCGGCGAATTCGCGATCTTTACGAATCCGCCGCACGTTTTCTCGTTGTCCTTTGATGATCCGAAAGGCGGACGGCCAATGGCCGTCCCTACGGCCGCCTGCGTTTCGCACCCAAGTCAGAGACGAACTTCGCTCGTCCGCCAAATCGCAGAACAGCCGTGTTCGTCTTCCGCGCCGGGGAAGGCTTTGGTGCCGCTGCCTGTGGTATCAATACTCGTCGAAGAAGGCCTCGTCCCGGACCCAGCAGGCATAGAGGATAACGCCATCCTCCGTTCCGGCATTGGCAACGGGCTTGCCGTCTTCATCCAGGATCTGCTCTCCGGTCCCCGCCGGGCCGGTGAAATAGCCCTTGAACAGAAAGCCCGGCAGCTCGGGAGGCGTGACGTTCTTCTCAATCTCCCCGTTCAGGGCGCTGACGCTGCGCTCCGGCAGCAGCGCTTCCCCTGCGGCGAGCTCCCCGGTCCCGTCGCTGAAATACGCCCGGCCTTCCACCAGGTCATACATGCCGACCCGCCCGTCGCTGAGGCGCAGACAGGGCAGATAATCCCGCACGGGCTCGTCCTCCTGCCAGATGCGGCAGGCATAGATCCGCAGATCGTACTCTCCCTCGATGTCATGGGTCCCGGCGATCTCCATATCCATGTGCTGGCGGGAGAAGAGGAAGAGGTGCTGCTCGCAGGGCTCCTCGAATTCATAGAGGGTCCGGCCGTTGACCACGTCCGGGTACTTGTAATTGCCCGGCCGGAACCAGGCGACCGTGCGCAGGGCGGAATCCTCATACTGGCTGTACTGGATGCCGGTGACGGTATAGAAGTGGGCGGGATTGCCCTGGCTCATGTGATAGCCCACTTCCATGTACATGTGATTGTCCCGGTTGAAGCAGCCGAAGAACCAGGTGTCCTTCACTTTGAAGCCGCCGGGGCACTCAAAATCCAGGTAAAAGCGGGTGTTGTTGGTGGGCGAAATACCGGTGTCGATATAGGTCTGGGCGTCCAGGGTGGAGTTGGTGCAGGCGGCGTAATCCAGAAGCCTGTATTCCTCCGGCAGCAGATCGTCCCGCAGCGTGATCTCGGTCTTCAGGTCCGGCGTGGGCATGGGCTCCGGCGTAGGCTCGGGCGTGGGTTCCGGCGATGCCTCCGGAGCGGATACGCTGATTCCCTCTTCCTCCGGTACGATCTCTGCCGTCCTGCCACAGGCAGCAAGGCCGAGAACCAGCATGCCCAGCAGAATGAACAACAGAATCTTCTTCATCAGGCTATCCCCTTCCGCATTTTCTTCTCCGGTAATCATAGGCACATTCGAGGCTTTTGTCAATGCCTTCTCCTTCCCAAACTCTTTTCAAAGCGTCTCCGCTGTGCTATGATAAAGAGGCCGACAAAACGGCAGCAAGCGAAGGAGGGGGCCTCCCTATGATACAACAGTCTGTTTTCCCGGAGCGCTTCCGGGTGATGAGCGGCAGCGCCCTGAAGGTGCTGGCCATGGTCGCCATGCTGGTGGACCACTCCGCCATCTGCTTTCAGCCGCTGCTGAACCGCTATCTGTTCACCCTTTTTGATGTCCGCTTCACGCCCTATGTTCTGCTGCGGGGCTTCGGGCGCATCGCCTTCCCCATCTTCTGCGTTTTGCTGGCGGAGGGCTTTCGCCACACCCGGGACCCCAGGCGCTATGCTCTCAGCCTGTTTCTCTTTGCCCTGATCTCCGAGGTTCCCTATGACCTCTTCAACTGCGGGGCTCTGCCCTTTGAGCGGCAGAACGTGTTCTTCACCCTGCTGCTGGGGCATCTGGGCATCTGGTGTCTGAAACGCTTCCGCCAAACGCCTCTGCCCAGCAGCCTGACGCTGATCGCCTTGGGGATCTGCGCGGCAAAGCTGAACGCGGACTACGGCTGGAAGGGCTTTCTGCTGATCCTGCTGCTCTATCTTCTGGCGGAGCAGCCCGTGGTCCAGGCTTTTGCGGGCATCACCCTACTGGGCTGGCCCGGCGGCGTGGCCTGTGCCTTTCCCTTCCTGAACCTCTATAACGGGGAGCGGGGCTTTGTGCGCGGCAAGGCCGCCAAGTACTTCTTCTACTGCTTCTATCCCGTGCATCTCACCATCCTCTGGCTGCTCCACCGGCACTTCTTCGGGTACTGACCGAGTATGAAAAAGGGCGTGCTGAAAAACGAAAGAACAGGCGGAGACCTTGGACTTCGCGTAGGGGAGGGGCTCGCCCCTCCCGGCAGCACAATGACTTTTCATGAAAAAGATCTGTGAACTCGCAGATGGTACGAATTCGCCGAACACTCTTCGCTATACGAGCCTGCTTCCGCCGGGAGGGCACAAGGCCCTCCCCTACGGCGGTGACTGCGGCGTACGCCTTTTACTGTAAGGTCAAAAAAAGACTGTGAACAAGAATTCACAGTCTTTTTCATTGTTTTCCCGCTCAGTCCTTGACGGTGCCGTCGGCGTTGAAGAGCGGGAGCTTGCCCAGGACGATGATATCGTCCCGATCATAGGCTTCGCCCTCGGCCAGAACGGCCATCTTGCCGGCAATGATGCCGCCGGCCTGGTTGACCAGCTCTTCCGTCGCCCGCAGGCTCTCGCCGGTGGAGATCACGTCGTCCAGGATCAGGATGCGCTTGCCCTTGATCATCTCGGCGTCGGCCTTGTCCAGCACCAGCTTCTGCACATGCATGGTGGTGATGGAGCGGACGCTGACCTCAAAGACGTCGGTCATGTAGGCCTTGGCGCCCTTGCGGGCCACAAAGTACTTCTCCGCACCACTCTGGCGGGCCATCTCGTACAGCAGGGGGATGGACTTGGCCTCGGGAGCCAGCAGGTAGTCATACTCTGGAGCCTTTTTCAGCAGCTCGGCGGCGCAGTGGACGGTGAGCTCCACATCGCCGAACATGACGAAAGCGCCGATGTACAGATCGTCCGTGACCTTGCAGATGGGCAGATCCCTCTTCAGGCCGCAGATGTCCATTTCATAAGTCATGGGGTTTCCCTCCTATGTGAATTCAATATTACGACTCATTCCCTCGGTATTCCACCGGAACACCGATATTTTATTTTACAGGAAACGCGGAAAAAATCAAGAGGGAAAATGGTCGAAATACAAAGAACCGCAGGTTTTCAGGCCTGCGGTCCTTCGTTTGGGAGAAAAGAGAGGATATAGGAGTAGAAAAGCATCAAATCAGGGTTCCGCGGCAGGCGCCGCGGATTCCGCCTCAGGGGTGCGCTCGTCGAACACGATGGTGACGGTGCGGCTCTCCCCGGCACGGTAGTAGGTCAGCTCCGCGCTGTCGCCGGCATTGTACTGGCGGATGGCGGAACGCAGATCGGAGGGGCTCTCGATGGTCACATCGTCCAGGGCGGTGATGATGTCCCCGGCAGTGAGCCCGGCCTTTTCGGCCGCGGAGCCCTGGGACACGTCGGCCACATAGGCGCCGAGGGGCATGTTGTAATACTGGGCGACCATGGCGTTGTAGCGCTCATCGGTCCAGATGCCCAGGTAAGCCTTGCCGGTGACATAGCCCTTGGTGACCAGATCCTCGGCGATGCGGGCGGCGTCGCTGCTGGGGATGGCGAAGCCCAGGCCTTCCACGTCACTGCCGCTGTTCTTGGCGGTGACGATGCCGACCACTTCGCCCTTGGTGTTATACACAGGGCCGCCGGAGTTGCCGTGGTTCACGGCGGCGTCCAGTTGGAACATGGGGATATCGTTGGCACCCTCGGTGGTGATGCTGCGGTTCAGGGCGCTGACATGGCCGGTGCTCATGGAAAACTCCAGCTCGCCCAGGGGATTGCCCACCACATAGATCTCGTCGCCCACCTGCATCTCGTCGCTGTTGCCCAGCACCGCAGCCTGCAGGCCGCTGGCCTCGATCTTCAAAACGGCCAAGTCGTTTACCTCTTCCTTGCCCACGATCCGGGCCTCATATCTGGTGCCGTCGTAGAGCATAACGGTCACCGGCAGGCTGCCCTTATCCGCGTCCTCGACCACGTGATAGTTGGTAAGGATGTAGCCGTCCTCGGAGAGGATGAAGCCGGAGCCGGATACGGTGCCGGTCTGGGTGCCGAAAAAGCTCTGGGTGGTCACCTTGGTGGTGATGCCCACCACCTGGCTGCAGGCCAGCTGATAGATCTGGGCCGGGCTCATCTGGCCGGCGACGCTGGCAACGTGGGAGACCGCCGAGCTCTGGCGCTCGGCCGCCGCGGCAACGGCTGCGGCAGTCTCGGCGTCCGCCTGGCTGTTCGCCTCCAGCGCCGTCTCCAGGGCCTGGAAGCGTTTGTTGCTGGCAAAGGTGCTGAACCCGGCGCCCACACAGCCGCCCAGCAGGGCGCAGACCAGGCACAGGGCCACAGCGCCGCGCAGGCCCAGCTGCCGCCTGGCGGCAGACTTTGCGCGCTTCTCCTTCTCCTGCCGCACAGGAGGGGTATAGTAGCGGGGCGGCGTGGTAGTGGAACCCGCCGGTTCAAAGTGCGCGTCGGCATAGACGGGCGGCTTCTCTTCCGGGCGGTAGCCGGCGCTTTCGTACCAGCTGTTCTCCGCGGCACGGCTCTCCGCCTCGGGAGCGGCTTCCTCCGTCCCGGTCGGTTCCGGCGCCGCGGAGGGCTCCGCTTCCATCGCGGGCTCGCTTTCCTCAGCGGCTGGAGCGGCTGCCTCGGTTTCCGGTGCAGCTTTCTCCGCCATGGGAGAAGCAGATTCCATATTGTCGGCTTCCGCTTCGGTCACGGAAGCTTCTGTCTCAACTCTTTCTTCGAGTTCCGACATGCTCAGGACCTCTTTTGCTTTTATTTTATGGTCCTAAAATACCCCCGATTTATGTCTTTGGCATGAACAAAGCTCAAAATGATTATGAACAATCGCCGCTGCAAAGCAGGCTTTTCCTTGCCACCAGGATCATCCCGCCCTCCTGCTCCACCTGGCGGATCACAGAAAAGCCGTTTTTCCTCCAGAAGTGGGCGGCCTGCGGATTGTCCCGGTCGATCCCCAGAAGCACGGCGCCGTACCCGCTCTTCCCCAGGCAGGCGCAGACTTCTCCGATGATCTCCGAGCCGATCCCCCGTCCCTGGAGGCTTTTGTTCATCATGAAGAAGCCGATAAAGCAGTCCCGCTCCTCCGGGTAGCCGTCGACCAGGTCCATGACCGCGACGAGGATGTCCCCGTCAAAGAAGCCCACATAGTATTTGTCGGCAAGCGTCTTCCCCGGCGGTGTGATATGCAGGTCCCGGAGGATCTCCTCCCGGGAGATCTGCCTGCCGCAGTACGCGTAATACTGGGTGTTTTCCCGGCAGAGAGCCAGAATCGCATCCGCGTCGGCGTCCCGCAGGACACGGACCCGGCAGCGCCTGCTCAGTTTCGTAAGATCGATCATGATGTCACCGCCTGTCTGTCGGTTTATAAGAATAGTATACAGGAGTCTGCGCGCCGAGGCAAGAAGAGCCTGCGGCGGGACGCAGGCCAAAGCCTACCCCGCGCCGTAGGGGCGATTCACGAATCGCTCGCCGCTCTTCTCTACCGCGCTATCGTCCAGTCTTTTGTCCCGGCTCCGCCGGGACGCACGTCAAAGCCTTCCCCGCGCACGGGGAAGGGGGACCGCTTGCGGTGGATGAGGTCCCCGCGAAGCGGCAATTCTCCGCTGTCACTTTCTCCGCGCTCTTATCCAGCACCCTGTCCCGGCTCCGCCGGGACGCACGCTGGTTGGGATTCGCCGAAGCCTTCCCCTTGAGGGGAAGGTGGCATCCGCCGATCCCCCGCAAGGCGGATGACGGATGAGGTGTCATAAGCTGCTCTGGTATTCTGCCTCCTGTCCTTCGCTTGCATCCGATTTCCCCTTGCGGGAGACGGGGAAATCTGATAGCGGTATCGTCCAGTTTTTGAACTGGACGATGAAAGCCACCTATGTGGCTTTCTGACATAATTCGAATCCCTTAGCGTGCCAAAAAAGCCGGCCCCTATGGGGTCGGCTTTTTTGGCACGCTGTAAGGGATTCGAACCCCTGACCTTCTGGTCCGTAGCCAGACGCTCTATCCAGCTGAGCTAACAGCGCATTTTTTGTGCCTAAGTATAGTAGCACACCCTTTTCGAAAATGCAAGTCTTTTTTTCCACTCTTTTTCTCAATCACACTTTTCCCGTTCTTCGCCGCTTCGCACAGGAAAATGCCGAACATTTCCCCGGGTTTTTGTTGAAATTTTCCAAAGGATTGCGTATAATATGAAACGCTGATAACATGACGGCTTCGGCCCGCTCCACGGGTCCGGGCCGGAAAGGGGAAAACATGAAGGGGATTTGCGTCCATAACGAGATCGGCCAGCTGCGCAAGGTGCTGCTGCACCGCCCGGGTCGGGAGCTTTTGAGCCTCACACCGGACCGGCTGGAAGAACTGCTGTTCGACGATATTCCTTTTCTCCGGGTGGCCCAGGCCGAGCACGACGCCTTTGCCGAGACCCTGCGCAGCCAGGGCGTGGAAGTGGTATACCTGGAGGACCTGATGACGGAGGTGCTGCGGCTCTATCCGAAGCTCCTGGAGTCTTTCCTGCGCCAGTGGCTCAGCGAGGGGGAGATCCGCACCCAGCGCTGGCAGAACAAGCTCATCGACTATCTCTGTACCCACTATACAGGCAAGGATCTGGTGCTGAAAACCATGGAGGGCATTCCCCTCTCGGAGATGGGCAATGTGAAGGCCTATTCCCTGCAGGATATGACCGCCCCGCCGGACGATCTGATTGTGGACCCCATGCCGAACCTGTATTTCACCCGGGATCCCTTTGCCTCCGTGGGCGAGGGCGTGTTCCTCAACCGGATGCGCTACCCCACCCGCCGGCGGGAGACCCTCTATGCCGATTACCTCTTCCGCTATCACCCGGACTTTGCGGGCCTGGTCCCCCGCTACTACGACCGGGACCTCCACGGCAGTCTGGAGGGCGGCGATGTGCTGGTGCTGACCAAGGACACGCTGGCCATCGGCATCTCCCAGCGCAGCAGCCCGGACGGCATCGAGTCCGCCGCCAGGAGCCTCTTCCGGGACCCGGGCTGCAGCTTCCGGCGGGTGCTGGCCTTCGACATTCCCAACTGCCGGGCCTTCATGCATCTGGACACGGTCTTCACCCAGATCGACCGGGACAAGTTCACCATCCACCCGGCCATTCTCGGCCCCCTCACGGTCTACGAACTGACGCCGGGCCCGGCGGACAGGGGCGGCCTCTGCATCAAACGCATCGACTCCGAGCTCTCCGGCATTCTGGCCGAGGCCCTGGGCGTGGACAAGGTGGAGCTGATCCCCTGCGGCGGCGGAGATATGATCGCGGCGGCCCGGGAGCAGTGGAACGACGGCTCCAACACGCTCTGCATCGCCCCGGGCAAGATCGTGGTCTATGAGCGCAACGACATCACCAACGCCATTTTGCGGGACAAGGGCATCGAAGTGCTGGAGATCCCCTCGGCGGAGCTCTCCCGGGGACGCGGCGGCCCCAGATGCATGTCCATGCCGCTGATCCGGGACGAGCTCTGAGGAGAGTTTTCAGTTTTCAGTTTTTAGTTTCCAGTTTTTAGGGATGCCGGTTTTAAAACTGTGCCCCATCTGAAAACTCCAAACGGAAAGCCAGCTCTCATTCACTGCATACCCTACAAAAGGTTAAAAATACTGTTTTTCGTTTCCAAGGATGTTGATATCAACGCTGTCAGTCCCGATCTCCGCCCCTGGAAACTAAAAACTTAAAACTAAAAACTAACAAAACGGAGGACACATTCATGGGCGTCAACATCAGAGGACGGAGCTTCCTCACCCTTCTGGACTACACTCCCCACGAGATCAACTACCTCATCGACCTTGGCGCGGAATTCAAGCGTCTCAAAGCCGCCGGTGTGGAGCACAAGTGGCTCACCGGCAAGCAGGTGGTGCTGCTCTTCGAGAAGACCTCTACCCGCACCCGCTGCTCCTTCGAGGTGGGTGCCCGGGACCTGGGCATGGGCGTGACCTTCCTGGATCCCGGCTCCAGCCAGATGGGCAAGAAGGAGTCCCTGGCCGACACCGCCCAGGTCCTGGGCCGCATGTATGACGGCATCGAGTACCGGGGCTTCAAACAGTCCGTGGTGGAGGACCTGGCCAAATACTCCGGCGTGCCCGTGTGGAACGGCCTCACCGACGACTTCCATCCCACCCAGATGCTGGCGGACATGCTCACCATCCGGGAGGAGTTCGGCCACGATCTCCGGGGCCGGAAGCTCACCTTCTTCGGCGACGCCCGCAACAACGTGGCAAACTCCCTCATGGTGGTCTGCGCAAAGCTGGGCATGCACTACTGCGCCTGCGGCCCTGAGGAGCTGATGCCCAAGGACGAGCTCATCGCCAAATGCCGGGCCGTGGCGGAGGAGACCGGCGCCGTGCTGGAGTTCACCGACGATCCCGCCCAGGGCGCAAAGGACTGCGACGTGCTCTACACCGATATCTGGGTCTCCATGGGCGAGCCCGCGGAGCTCTGGGACAAGCGCATCAAGCTCCTGCTGCCCTATCAGATCAACAAGGAGCTGATCGCCAAGGCCAAGCCCACCGCCATCTTCATGCACTGCCTGCCCGCCTTCCACGACCGCAACACCGTTGTGGGCGAGGAGATCTACCAGAAATACGGTCTGGAGGCCATGGAAGTCACCGACGACGTGTTCCTGGGCAAGCAGGCTCGACAGTTTGACGAGGCCGAAAACCGGATGCACACCATCAAGGCCGTCATGTACGCCACGCTGAAATAAGCATGGCGGAGCGGATCGTGATCGCCCTGGGCGGCAATGCCCTGGGCAAGACGCCCACGGAGCAGCTCTCCCTGGTGCGGGAGACCGCCCGGCCCCTGGTGGATCTGGTGGAAAAGGGCTATGAGCTGGTCATCGGGCACGGCAACGGGCCCCAGGTGGGCATGATCAACCTGGCCATGGAGTACTCCGCCCAGAAGGGCGGCAGCACCCCCTTCATGCCCTTTGCGGAGTGCGGGGCCATGACCCAGGGCTATATCGGCTACCATCTGCAGCAGGCCCTTCAGCGGGAGCTGAACCGGCGGGGGATCAAAAAGAACGCGGTCACCCTGGTGACCCAGGTGGTGGTGGATGAGAACGACCCGGGCTTTCTGCACCCCACCAAGCCCGTGGGCTGCTTCTACACCCGGGACCAGGCCGAAAAGATGGCCGCCAACAAGGGGCTCACCTTCATGGAGGATGCCGGGCGGGGTTACCGCCGGGTGGTGCCCTCCCCCATTCCCAAGCGCATCGTGGAGATCGAAGTGGTGGAGCAGCTTGTCCGTTGCGGGGCTGTCGTCATCACAGTGGGCGGCGGCGGTATTCCCGTGGTGGAGCGGGGGCACGGGCTGCAGGGGGTGGAGGCGGTCATCGACAAGGACCAGGCCTCTTCCCTGCTGGCAAGGGAGCTGCGGGCCGACCGGCTCATCATCCTCACCGCGGTGGACCGGGTCTGTGTGAACTTCGGCAAACCCGATCAGGCCGCTCTCAGCGAGATGAGCCTTGCCGACTGCGCGCGCTATATCGCCGAGGGGCAGTTCGCTCCGGGCAGCATGCTGCCCAAGGTGGAGGCCTGCATGGACTTTGTGGCGAGCACCCCCGGGGGCCGGGCGCTGATCACCTCCCTCTCCCGGGCTTCCGACGCCCTGGAGGGCAAAACCGGTACGGTCATTCACAAATAAGAAGCAAAACCGCGTTCATTCGGGATCCTTTCCGGAAAGAGCGCGGTTTTCTTCTTTCGTTTTTCACTTTTCACTCTTCACTTTTCACTTTGTTTATGCTAAACTATTATAGTTCGACCAGATTATTAGCGGAGGATTTCCCATGAATTTTGACCAGAAGATCGCCCAGGCTGTTCGGCAGGCCGTGAAGGACGCCTTTGACCTGGACGCGGAAGAGAATGTTCTCACCATCGACACCCCCAAGGATCCCAAGCTGGGCGACTATGCCAGCAGCGCGGCCATGAAGCTGGCCCGGGCCCTGCACCAGGCGCCCCTGGCCATCGCCGAGGCGCTGGCCCCCAGACTGGAGGCTCTGCTGCCCGAGGCGGAGAGCGTCACCGTGGCAAAGCCCGGCTTTTTGAACTTCCGCATGAAGAAGGACGCCTTCACCGCCGTCATCAACCAGGTGCTCTCCGCCGGGGATGACTACGGCAAAAACCAGTCCGGAACAGGCAGAAAGGCCCTGGTGGAGTGGGTCTCCGCCAATCCCACCGGCGACCTGCACTGCGGCCACGCCCGCAACGCCGCCTGGGGTGACGCCATCTGCCGCCTGATGGAGGCCAGCGGCTGGGATGTGCTGCGGGAGTTCTATGTGAACGACGCCGGCAACCAGATCGTCATGCTGGGCAAGAGCCTGGAGGCCCGGTACTTCGAGCACTTCGGCCGAAACGACTTTGAGCTGCCCGAAAACGGCTACCACGCCGAGGACGTGAAGCAGATCGCCGCCCAGATCGCCGAGACCGAGGGCGACAAGTGGCTCACCGCCGACCCCAGGGAGCGGCTGGAGCATTTCATGGCCGTGGGCAAAGCTCTGGAGCTGGAGAAGATCGACCGGGACCTGAAACTCTACCGGGTCACGATGCAGTCCTGGATGCACGAGACCTCCTTCTATGAAAACGACATGGCCCCCATCCGCGCCGTGCTCGACCGCATGGCGGAGCTGGGTCTCACCTACGAGCAGGACGGAGCCCTCTGGTTCCGCTCCTCCCAGTATGGGGACGAGAAGGACCGGGTCCTGCGCAAGAGCGACGGAACCCTGGCCTACCTGACCCCGGATATCGCCAACCACGTCCACAAGGTGGAGCGGGGCTATCCCTATCTGGTGGACCTGTGGGGCGCAGACCATCACTCCTACGTGATCCGCATGCAGGCAGCCCTCACCGCCCTGGGTTACCCCAAGGGCACCCTGAACGTGGACCTGATCCAGATGGTCCGCATGGTGGAGGACGGCAAAGAAGTAAAGATGTCCAAGCGCACCGGCAACGCCATCACCATCCGGGAGCTCTGCGAGGACATCGGCGTGGACGCCGCCCGCTGGTTCTTCGCCTCCAAGGACGTGAGCACCCACATGGACCTGGATCTGAAGCTGGCCCGTTCCCAGGACAACAACAACCCGGTGTATTACGCCCAGTACGCCCACTCCCGCATGTGCTCCATCCTCACCAACCCCAAGATGCCCGCCTTCCATCCGGAAGAGAGCTACGGTAGGCTCACCGATGAGAAGGAGCTGCAGCTCCTTAAGCTGATCGGAGAATTTCCCGGCTTCGTGGGCGAGTGCGCGGCCCTGCGCAAGCCCAACAAGCTGGCGGACTGGATCCTGGCCTTCGTCAAGGTCTTCCACAGCTACTACAACAGCACCAAGGTCTATAACCCGGAGGATCCGGAGCTGACCAATCACCGGCTGGGTCTCATTCAGGCCACCCGCATCACCCTGAAAAACGCCCTGGCCCTGCTGGCCGTCTCCGCGCCGGAGAGTATGTGAATTCAAAAAACTACGCAAACGCCCTCGCTTCTGGTACAACAGGAGCGGGGGTGTTGTCATGGATGGATGAATGGATGAATGGAAGAAAGACGTGCGGCGAGATGTGGTATTTGTAGACATCGACGCACTGGTACCGGAAGATCATTTGCTGAGAAAGATAGAGAAAGTGATGGATTATGACTGGCTATACGAGCGTCTTGATCCATACTATTGTCATGACAACGGACGGCCGGGAACAGACCCGGTAGTTCTGATCAAGATGGTGTTGATCCAACATCTTTACGGAATACCGTCACTGCGGCAGACCTACCAGCGGATACAGGATACGCTCTCTTACCGGTGGTTTCTGGGCTATGGGCTGTTGGACGAAATCCCCCATTTTGCAACGGTGAGCTATGCGTTCTGCAAGCGGTTTCCGGAAGAACTGACCGAAGAAATCTTTGCGCGTATCCTGAACAAAGCCCTGAATCACAGGATATCTGGCAAGAATATCTTGACCTTGTGGAGCAGCTCCGCAAAACGGATCGCGGGAAAGAGATCTACGCCATGCGCAAAGAGACGATTGAACGTGTCTTTGCCGACGCAAAAGAAAAACATGCGATGCGTTACACGCATCATCGAGGTCTTGCCCGGGTCACAAGCTGGGTGAGGCTTAAATATGCTGCCATGAACCTGAAAAAGCTGGCAGTATGGAGTTGGAAGAACTCCTTTTTGCGTCTCTTTTTCTCTCTTTTTCCCCCTGTTTATACCGAAGTCCCCGCTTTCGTCTAACGAAAACAGGGACTTCTTTGACACTCTGAGGCGACCAAAGGTCGCCCCAGACTGTAGACAAACCTATGCGGCAGAGCTTGGACACGCATGGGGGGATTGTGAAGGGGGGAGGGTATGCCCCCCTTCACGTTCAATCTATGCCTTTCAAGCTGTCGACACTTTGTCGACAGCTTGAGGCGACCAAAGGTCGCCCCTACGGCGGAGAAGTGCAAAACGGGCCGCCGAGGGCGTCGGCCCCTACGGCGGGGGCGGGAAGCGGACGAGCGATGCTCGTCCCTACGTCGGCAGGAACAATTCTCCCCTTGTGTGTTTTCGCTATTGTCTTCTAAGCTTACAAGATACAAGCCCTCCGTCAGCCGCCTCGCGGGAGATCGGCGGATGACACCTCCCCTTGCTCATGGGAGGTTTTCTCCCAGCAGCTCCGCATTCCGAATTGCGAATTCTCCCTTGCCATTCGGGCGGGTTTCGAGTACAATTCAATTGGAATGCTATACCCTTTTCGTACACCCATACTTTACTGACTGCGAGGGATGCGACGCCATGAAAGTTGTACTGCAGAACCTGACCAAACGATTCCCCAACATCAACAAGAAGCTGGACGACGTGATCGCCGTGAACAACTTCAACTTCGAGATCCCCGACGGCAAGCTCATCGGCCTGCTGGGACCCTCCGGCTGCGGCAAAAGCACCGCGCTGAACCTGATCTGCGGTCTGGAGAAGCCCACCAGCGGCAAGATCTTTTTCGGCGAGGACGATGTCACCGACCTGCCGCCGGAAAACCGCGGCGTTGGCCTGGTGTTCCAGAACTACGCTCTCTACCCCCACATGACCGTGCGGCAGAACATCATGTTCCCGCTGCAGAACCTGAAGGGAAAAGACAAGCTCTCCAAGAGCGAGATGCTCAAGCGCGCCGAAGAGGCGGCAAAGCTGGTGCAGATCGATCAGCTGATGGACCGCAAGCCCGCGGAGATGTCCGGCGGACAGCAGCAGCGGGTGGCCATCGCCCGCGCCCTGGTGAAAATGCCCCGGGTACTGCTGCTGGACGAGCCCCTCTCCAACCTGGACGCACGCCTCCGCCTGCAGACCCGGGAGGAGATCCGCCGCATCCAGCGCAACACCGGCATCACCACCATCTTCGTCACCCATGACCAGGAGGAGGCCATGAGCATCTCC
>ONCI01000035.1 GCA_900316255.1 uncultured Eubacteriales bacterium
TCGTGCCGCGCCTCCCGCGCTGTCATCCTGAGGAGGTGAAACCGACGAAGGATCCCGACGGCGCCAGGCAGGATATATCGCAGTGCATACGGAAAACGAAGATTGCGCCGTGGGCGAGATCCTTCGACTCGCTTCGCTCGCTCAGGATGACACCTCATCCGCCCCAGTGTGCCGCCGAGCAATGCTCGGCGCTACAGGGCACCTTCTCCTCAAGGAGAAGGCGAAGGGGCGGGCGATTCTTGAATCGCGTCTACGCGGGATGGGAGAATGCGGGCGGCTGACAGCCGCCATTACGACAGAGACGAGCATCGTGCCGCGCCTCCCGCGCTGTCATCCTGAGGAGGTGAAACCGGCCGTGGGCGAGATCCTTCGACTCGCTTCGCTCGCTCAGGATGACACCTCATCCGCCCCAGTGTGCGCACTGGGGCACCTTCTCCACAAGGAGAAGGCGAAGGGGCGGGGAAGGCGAAGGGGCGGGCGATTCGTGAATCGCGTATACGAAGGAGATGTAATTGAGACGACACCTCATCCGTCATTCGGCGGACCGTGACACGCCGAATGCCACCTTCTCCTCAAGGAGAAGGCGAAGGGGCGGGGAAGGCGAAGGGGCGGGGAAGGCTTTAGGCGGACGACCAATGGTCGTCCCTACGGGCTTGTGGGGTCGGGGCGCTGCAGGCGGAGGGTGAAGACGGCGCCGCCTTCCGGGCGGTTCGCGGCTTCGATCTCTGTGCCCATCGCTTCGGCGGCCTGTTTGGCGATGGCAAGTCCAATGCCGTGCAGGCCGTCCTTACCTTTATAGAACAAATCGAAGAGCTGCGAAAAATCCTGGTCAGACAGTCCGTCCCCGTCATCGGCCACGGTAAGAGTGATCCATCGTGGAGAGCGACAGATGGAAACGAGGATCCTGCTGCGGGCATAGCGCACCGCATTGGAGATCAGATTATCCAAAATGAGATCCAGCAGATCCCCGGAAGCCAGCACAAGGTAGTCTTCAACCTGATCCGGGCTGAATGAGATGCGTTTTTCTCCGCTGGCGTAGATATAGCGCTCCAGATAGGAGGATACGTGTTTGCCGAGAGAGATCTCCTCCAGTCGGATCGAGGCGACCTCCTCCATGATCTGACTGAATTCGAGCATTTTGTCTGTCAATGCCGCCATCCTGCGGCATTGATCCAGAATGACGTCAACTCCGTCTTTCAGTATGACGACCCCTTTTTCTATGCCCTGGGCGTAGCCGGCAATGATCATGATGGGGGTAAGCAGCATGTGGGAGGAATAGCGAAGAAAGCGGCGCTGCCGGTCTTCCAATGCGTTGCTGTTCGTCATGGCGTCATTCCTCTGCGCTCGGCTCTTCCAGCGAAATCCGGAAGCCGTAACCCCAGACGGTTTCGATCCGTACGCTGCTCCGGCGCTCCCGGAGCTTCCGGCGCAGACGCTTGACCAGATCGTCGGTGGCGCGGGTGTCGGTGCTCCAGTTCATGTTCCAGATGGTTTTGAGCAGTTCCTCCCGGCTGACGGCGCTGCTGCTGTGCTGCATGAGATAGAGCAGGAAGTCGTATTCCGAGGGGGTGAGCTGGAAGGGCTCTCCCTTCAGAAGGGCCTCGCGGCGCTCCGGATAGAGGGTGAGAGGTCCGTAACGGACCGCATCCGCATCGATCTGCGCCGGCGCGGGAGCCGCGGCACGGCGCAGGAGTGCCCGGACCCGGGCGACCAGCTCCAGGGGAAGGAAGGGCTTGCTCAAATAATCGTCGCTGCCCAGGGTGAGACCCGCGACACGGTCCAGGGGGCTGTCCTTCACGGAGATAAGGATGATGGGAAGCTGCGGCAGCTTTTTGCGCAGGAGGGAGCAAATGCTCAGCCCGTCCGTTCCGGGCATAAGGATGTCCAGGATCACCAGATCCGGAGGACTTTCCAGGACAGCGGACAGGAGCCGGTCCCCATCAGGAAAGACAGAGACCTGAAAACTCTCCTGGGTCAGAAATTCCGTCATGAGAGAACGGATCTCAGCCTCATCGTCAGCAAGATAAATACGCTGCGCCATAGTATACACCTCAAATCGAAAGCCTGATACGTCGCCTGTATAGTTCGGAAAAATGAGAGAAATTACCATAATGTATACGAAATATTTGAGCGAGAAAAGCACGAAAATCAGGCAAAAACACGGCTTTGCGTCATTTTACGACTGCTTTTGGAAAAAAGCAAGAGCAGCCGCAAATTTGCCGCATTTCGGCCGTAGAAACGACTGGGGTGAGAAATTATAATACAGGCAAGAATGGATCTGCTATGGGCGCACTATGCCCCTATGGTTTTTCCTTCTTTCAGCCCACAAGATATTGTGGAATTATGTAAACAATGGGCGTAAAGAGAGCGTCCTTTAAGGAGGTCATGTGCATGAGCAAGAGATTGACGAAAGTCCTCTCCCTGGTCCTGACCCTGGTCATGTTTCTGTCTGTTTCCACCCCGGCCTTTGCAATCGGCGGCGGCGACATGGGCAGAGGCTTTGGCCGTGACATCGGAGAGAACGAGATCCGCGATTTTGAGCCCGCAGGGGAGATCGCGGAGGAAGAAGAGCTGGACTATTTCCAGACCACGGTGGAAGCCAATGGCTCCCAGGTAACGGTGGAGGCCCCGATGGGCGCTCTGCCCACGCTGGCTGAGCTGCGGGCCGAGCCTGTGGAGATCGAAGACGTCCGTGCTGCCGTAGAGTCTGTTCTGGAAGGTGAAGCCAACATCCTTCTGGCGATGGATATCTCTTTCTGGCTGAACGGGATCGAGATCGAGCCCGAAGAGCCCGTCCGCGTGAAGATCAGCGCCCCTGAGCTGGAGGGCAAGAGCTATCTTACCCTGGTTCATATTCCCGACGCGGCCGAGCCAGAGACGGTGGATCTGATCGATGAAGAGAACCTGAGTTTTGCTTTAGGCACCAACGAGATCGCTTTTGAGGCAGACAGCTTCTCCACCTATGTTGTCACTTGGGACGGCGCGAAGTCTGCTACGATCCACTGGGGATATCTGACGGACGGGGAGTTCACGGAGTTTGATGATACCGCATCTCTGGACTCCGGTGCCGGCAGCATGAACCTGAACCTCATCTTTGACGGTTATCTGTACAGCAGCGCTTACTATGAGTTTGATGAAAACGTCTACAGTCTGTCTTCTTCGATCCTGACAAAGGTGACGGATAACGGATCGACTTCTTGGACGTTTAAGGCGCTCGTCCCTGTCGAGGGGGGTGAGGAAGGAGAGACCCAGGAGCAGACTCTGACCGTCGCAAACGGCTCGGATATTTATGCTGTTTACGTAGAGAAGTCCGCCGGATATACGCCGCCCGATCCCTCCGGTGAGGATGTCAAAGGTCCTATTACACGGAAGAATGTCACAGACAACCATGACGGTACTTATACCATCCGTCTGGACATCACCGGGCAGCAGGATCACAGTGTGAACCGCATCGGGGCCAATGTCATCGTTATCATGGACCGTACCTCGAGTATGGAAAGCACGATTTCCGGCAACACTTCCCGTATGGACGCGGCCAAGACGGCTCTGTCTACCCTGATCGATACGCTCAATCCCGGAACGGGGGAACAGCAGAATCTGATCAACTTCACCGCGCTGGAGTTTTACAACAGCCCGAACTATCGCAACGGTCTGTCCTGGACGCAGTCCAGGACGGCGATGGACGACTACGCCGATGACCTTGATGTGATCTCGGGCTATGAAGGATCGGGATTTAACCGGAGAAACCTTGCCAACGGTACCTGCTGGCAGGCTGGTCTGTACGGCGGCATTGTTCGCGCTAATGAAGCGTCGACGAATGACAATCTCAAGACCAATAAGACTTATGTCATCTTCGTTACCGACGGTAACCCGAACGGCTGGTATACTGCGAATAACAGCGGTGCCCCTGCTACCAACCCCAATTATCAGCAGAGCGGCACAGGCCAGTTCATTGAGCAAGCCTACAACGCAGCGCTCCCGAATGCGATCAACCTTTCTGCGCTGTGCAGCAACAGATTCTACGGTATCTACTGCGGTGGTTCGGAAGACGACGGCATGGGCCATCTGGAAGACCTGATGAATTATACCGATGCAAACGGCCACGCGGTCAACGGTACTTTCATCGACGGCAGCAGTGAGACCGCTATCGTCAATGCCTTCAAGGGTATTGCCCAGACGATCGTCAATGATTTGGGCGCCAGTGAAGTCGTTGTGGACGACGGCATCCCCACCCTGGCCAATGTCAGCGCCGCGGTCAGCGGCAGCGCCGGCGGCTTTAAGTATTACATCAAGCCTGCTAACGGCGAAGAGACCGTTTGGACGGATGCCCCCAGCGCGGGCTATACCAGCGGCAACGGCGTGACCTGGGACCTGTCCAAGGCCGGCGTTCTGGCTGACGGCACCACCTACTCTCTGGAGTTTACAGTCTGGCCAACTCAGGCGGCATACGATATGCTGGCCAACCTGAGCAACCAGCTCCCCGGCTGGAAGCTGGATGAGCTGGATGACAAAACCTTGGAGCAGCTTGTCGTTACTGTGGATAATGTGGATTACGAATACACGCCCGGAGAAACGGAGGGAAGCGGCAAGTGGGCTCCCAGCGGTTCCACCAGCGGCGGTATGTCTACAGCAGATTTCCTTGCCCTGATTGAGACAGCTACTACTGTGGAATACAATATTCTGACCAATACCCACCTGACGACGACCTATAAGTACGGGGAAGACACCTATACCGATCCTCCGGTAGGCGGCACGAATTCCGGCGCCATGATCCTCGATACCACCTACTTCGGCGTGCACAAGGTATGGAACAACGGCATGGACTTCCGCACTGCCAATGCTCTCACCAAAGAAGTAGACGAGAAGAGATATATCGTCGATCCGGATGACAACTTTATCCTCGACGACGGCGGCAACAGGATCGAATACAACAGCAGCAATCCGGATTCGAGGACCTGGTTCAAAATCGATCTGATCATTACGGAGGACGGCGAGAAGTACACAGAGATCACGCTCTACAGCAAAGAGTATAACGGAAACAGCGCCTGGTCCTGGAACAAGATGTATATCGCCCCCGGCGTTCTTACTCACGATAAGAATGCGGCTTCCGGCGAACTTACGATCCTGGAGGCCGGCAGAGATTATTCTGTGAAAGAACAGCCCGGCGAGTCCTATTACTGGAACCTGAGCGCCGAGATCTATCACCCGATGGTCATCAACGGCACCGCGTATGTGCTGCAGCTGGTGAAAGACAACCCGCCCGAGATGGACAACAACACCTTTGATGGCGATTACTACAACATCGACGGCAAGGTATACAAGAAGCTCGGTACCGCCGACAGCGCTCTGATCACCGCCGTCAACGACCGTCGAAGCATGCTGTATGTGACGAAGAAAGTTGAGGCAGCGCAGGGCACCACTGCTCCCGAGGATGCGCTGTTCACCTTTGAGATCAAGATGGACTGCCTCACCGATCCGCATCCCAATGACGCGGATTACGACGATTACTACAACACCTTCTGGTTCGCGATCCAGACGGATCCCAAGGACCGTGCTACGATCATCATCCCCGAAGAGAATGACGATCCTGTCGTGGACGGAGCCGAAGCCGAAGTTAAAAATGGTAATCTGACGGGCTTCTACTGGTTCGACAACGGCGGCACCGTGAAAGTCTCCATCAAGGCCGGTCAGTACATCGTCTTCACGAACCTGCCCCTGAACACCAAGTACGATATCAAAGAGATCATCGACGGCAAGATCCCTGAAGGATTTGTCTTCACAAAGGCAGAGACTGCCGCAGTCGGAAATAACGTGGATGGTGTGACCTACAATCCCACGCCCGGTACCGTGGATGCGGAACTGGTCTCCGGCACCATCGACGAGTCCAACTCCGACTACTCCGCCACCTACACCAACACGTACCTGGGATACTTCTACGTGTATCACTCCAGCGATCTGAGTGTGGAGCGCTTCCCGATGGCTGTGAACGGCGTCGCTTATAAGGCGGCTTCCGGAGATGATCCCGCTGTCACCTTTGACATCTTCGCGTTGAAGAAGGCTGATACTCTTTACGGCGGCTACTATAGCGATTATGCCGGCAAGAGCGCGAGCTTCGACGCGGCTACTCTGGATTACAGCGGCGAGAACGATCCTGTGGATGCCGGCGGTCAGGCCTATACCTATGCCGCGATCAAGGGCGATGATACGACTCCCGCTATTACCTGGGATTGGGAGCAAGCTTATAAGGTCAAAGGCACGGAGATGATCCCTGAAGCCGGCCTGGTGTATTACCTGAAGGAAGTTCCCACCGGCTACATGCTGCCTTATACGCATTACTCCTATTTCAAGGATGAGTCCAAGGCGCTCGGCAATGTTTGGGCTATTTCCGCAACGGATGACCTGAACTATCAGGAAGCCGGCTTCGTGGTAATCGAAGAAAACATGAAAGCCACGATGCTGAAGAGCATGACGATCAACACCGTCCATGGCGGTACTTCCGTCACGCTTACTCCGAACAAGGTTTTCAAGGCCAAGGGCGTTCTGGAAGGCTACCTGGGCTATGTTGACATCACCAGCTTCAAGGCAAATAACGCCAAGATCATGATCCGTCAGTACTGGGTTTCTCCCGATGGAATCTATGATTTCGGTATCACGATGCGTGAGCTGAGCTTTGGCGACTGCACCATCCTCAGCACCGGCATCAAGAAGACGGATATGGATTATAAGCCTTTGGCTCCTGCTGCGGAGCCTTGAACAAGGGAAGGAGCTTTGCTGTTATGAAAAAGAAAAAGTTTACGCTTCCTTTTGTGCTGCTGGAAGAAGGCGGCCCGATCGATCCCGGTGAAGGGCCCGGCGTGGCCATTGGCACCGGTCAGAGCACAGTTGACGTGGAACCCTTTGATTGGGAGATGTGGTCGGTTATGTTCGATGAGGACGATTCCGACGGCGACGGTACTCCCGGCACATGGGGCGACTATGTCGCATGGATGACGAACAACGGCTTTGAAGACCTTATTGACTGGTCTCAGCAGCCCGAAGAGCCGTAAACAAAAGAAGAAAAGAATAGCGTGGGGTTATCTCCACGCTATTCTTTTATGAGAGAGCTGGATCTGATGATAGAATGCAATGAATTCCACTGTATTTCAATTGACATTTGCTGATCTTACGTTCAACGTTTCTTTCCTGAATCGGGAAACGGTCTTCTATTTTCGGCCGCGGATGACCCATACGCATGCAATCGCAGGGAACCTGTCCGCATCCCGCGAGGACATGGAATCCTTTCGTTCCTATTTCCCGCCCGACACGCCGGAACCGTATTTGGAATACCGATGTCTCATGTTTCTGTTTGCGCGTGAGCTGCTTCGGTTAGGCTGTTTTATGTTTCATGCCTTTGCTTTCCGTTGGCAGGATCGTGCATGGCTTTTGACGGCGCCTCCAGGCACGGGGAAGACAACGCAGTTCCTGAACTGGATCTCGATGTTCCCCGGGGAGATCCAGGCGATCTCCGGCGATATGCCGATCCTCCATGTGGGCGCCGACGGCATGATCCGGGTCCACCCGAGCGCTTGGAACGGGAAAGAGGACCTCCGCGGTGCGCAGGCCGCTCCTTTGGCCGGACTGGTCCTGCTGCAGCAGGGAAAGGAAAACCAGATCGCAAAATTAGGTGTTCAGGATGCCTTGATCCCGCTTCTCAGACAGTTTATCGCCATTCCGGAGACGGAAGGGGAATGTCTTTCCGTTTCCGGCATTCTGGATCAGATGCTCTCGACCTCTCCTTGCTGGAAGATGATCAATACCGGTGATTTGGAATCTACCCGTCTTCTGCGGGAAACGCTGAAAAGCGATCCGTCCTTTCGATGAGCAAGGGCGATTGCCCTGTCAGATACTTCCGCTTTGCTTCACTTTTTCCGTCGCCGAGCAGATCGATCACGATCTCTTCTGCGTTCAATCTATTTCGATAATTTTGAACCAAAATTCAGAAATTGAAGGGTGCAGCCAGTGCAGAAACAAGTTTTTGAATGGGATCTTGCCGGGCATACTGTTACTTTGACGTTTCTTGATCCGCATACGAGATACCGTCTTTTCCCTCCTCCGAGACCCGCTGCGGATCAAGCTCCGCAAATCGCCGTAACGCCGGAAATGTTGGAGCAGGTGCGTCCTTTTCTTCCGGAAGACGCCACGGATTCCTTTGCTGAGTACCGGTGTCTCATCCTTCTTTCCGCGCGTTTGCTGCTTCGGTATCGTTGCTGCATCTTCCATGCGGCCGCTTTTCGCTGGCGGGACCGGGCCTGGCTGCTGACCGCACCGCCGGGGACGGGGAAGACGACCCAGTATCTCAACTGGCAGCGCCTGTTTCCCGGGGAGATCCAAATGATCTCTGGGGATATGCCCATCCTGGAATCCCGGGAGGACGGCAGCGTGTGGGTCCATCCCAGCTCCTGGAACGGGAAGGAGAAGCTCCGCGGCGCGGAGAGCGCACCGCTTGGCGGACTTGTGCTGCTGGAGCAGGGGAAGGATGACCGGATCGTCTCGCTCTCCGCGCAGGAGGGGCTTGTGCCGCTGCTGCAGCAGTTCATGGTTTTCCCGGAAACGGAGGAGGAGATCCTGCGTATCGCGGGACTTCTGGAACGGATGTTGCTGATGGCGCCGCACTGGAAAATGGTCAACCGCGGCGGGGACGCGTCCACAAGGCTGCTGCGGGAGACGCTGGAGCAGAGCATTCAGGAAGCAGAATAAAGAAAGAGCTTGACGTCACGTGACGTCAAGCTCTTTCTTTATGTAGGAGGGATCAGCCCTGCCAGATCTTGCTGCGGTCGATGTCTTTGAGGGTGGCGGCACCGCACATGGTCATGGTGGACTTGAGTTCGCCCACGATCTTATCCATGTAGACCTTGAAGCCCTCTTCGCCGGCACCGTAAATGGCGGTAAGGATGGGGCGGCCGATGAGCACGCCGTCAGCACCCAGAGCCAGGGCACGGAACACGTCCACGCCGGAACGGATGCCGCCGTCCACCAGGATGGTGATGCGGTCCTTCACCGCGTCGGCAATGGCGGGGAGAACCTCCGCCGTGGAGGGCACGCCGCCCTGCACCCGGCCGCCGTGATTCGAGACCACGATGGCGTGGGCGCCGGCTTCCACCGCCTTGCGGGCGCCGGCCACGGTCATGATGCCCTTGATGATGAAGGGACGGCCGGCGTAGTCGATGATCTCACGCATCTCGTCCACAGACTTGCTGCCGGCGTTGGGGTTCATGGCCTTCAGGAAGGGGAGACCCGCTCCGTCCACGTCCATGGCAACGGCGAACACGTCCGCCTGCTCCACGATGTCCAGCTTCTCAAAGACGAACTCCTTGTTCCAGGGCTTGATGGTGGGGATGCCCATACCGCCGACCTTGACCATGTCCTGCACGGCGCTCTTCATCACTTCCGGGTCCACGCCGTCTCCGGTCAGGGCCGCCACGCCGTAGTTGGCGGCGGCGGGGACCAGAATGGAGTTGTAGGTAAAGTCGGTGTGCTTGTTGCCGTAGTGCAGAGTCAGAGCACCGAGGGGCGCGGCAAAAATGGGGGCGGCAAAGCGATGGCCGAACATCTCAAAGGAGACGTCGGGCTCCACATTCTGGCAGAGCGTGTCCATGTTCACGAAGATCTCCTGCCACTTGTCATAGTTGCGGGAGGCGGTGGGCCCGGGGTATTTGCAGCCGGGGCCGGGGACGGTGTTGCCGCAGGCGCGGCCGTTGCACACGGGACAGGCTTTGCAGTAGGGACCGATGCAGTCTCTGGCGGCGGCCAGAACTTCCGGATAGGTCATGAGAAAAACCTCCTTCAAGATTGTCGTTTATTTGCTGTTTGTATTATGAAAGCTGCGGAAAGCTTTGTCAAGTGATACCGGATATCGGCGAGCCGCGCGTCTATTCGGCGGGGTGCAGGCCCGTCCCGTCGAAGGCGGGGATCATCTCGTCCGTGGCGGCCTCGGTATCCTGCCAGTAGCCCTCCAGACCGCGCTTTTGCAGATAGGCGATCAGGCGCTGGTTGGTCTCCGCGTCCACACGCTGCTGCAGCTCCGGGAAACGCTCCAGGCCAGGCATGGGGGTGTATTGGCTCATGAGGGAGAAGAGGATGCTGCCGGCGGGGAACTCCTCCGCGGCAAAGTCGATCACGTCCATGGCGTTCAGGTCCTGGCCCGGCAGGATCAGATGGCGGATCAGCACCCCGCGGCGAAGCATGCCGTCTTCGTCCAGGATGCAGGGCCCGGTCTGGCGGAACATCTCCCGGATGGCGGCGGCGGCGACGGCGGGGTAGTCCTCCGCCAGGGAATAACGCTTTGCCAGGGCCGGCTTCCAGTATTTGAAGTCCGGCAGGTAGACCTGGACCAGACCCTCCAGCAGGCGCAGGCTATCCACACTCTCGTAGCCGGAGCTGTTCCAGACCACCGGGATGCCCAGGTCCAGCCCATGCAGCGCCTCCGCGATGGGGCGGATGAAGTGCGCGCCGGTTACCAGGTTGATGTTATGCACCCCTTGATCCCGCAGCCGGAGCATCAAATCCCGGAGGGCAGGAACGGAGAGAATCTCGCCTGTCCCGCCGCCCCGGCTGATCTCCCGGTTCTGGCAGAACACGCAGCGGAGATTGCAGCCCGTAAAAAATACGGTGCCGGAGCCTCGGACGCCGCTTATGCAGGGCTCTTCGCCAAAATGGGGCGCAGCCCGGGAAACCCGGGGAAGAGCGGGGGAGCGGCATACACCACCGGGCTCAATCGGGCCGCGTTTTGCCCCACATTGGCGGGGACAATCGTTACAAAAAACATCCATTCTGATCGTTCCTCGGAATCTTTTCGGCTTTTTGGCAAAATCACCATAAAATTGGAAAATCCGGGAAAGATTATACCCTAAATTTGTGGATATTGCAAGAATCCGAAAAAAATGCAAAAAAGTACATGAATTTTTGGAAAAGTGTGCTAAAATGATGCCGATTGAGAGACCTGAATACAGATCCGGGGGTGGGTGTTTTGCTGGATATCGTGCTGGTGGAGCCGGAGATCCCCCACAATACCGGCGCCATCGCCAGAACCTGCGCCTGTACCGGGGCAAGACTGCACCTCATCAAGCCTCTTGGCTTTGACATCTCCGACAAATGGGTCAAGCGCTGCGGCCTGGACTACTGGCATCTGGTGGATATCTCCGTTTATGAGAACCTGGACGAGTATTTTGCCAGGCGGGGCGATGAGAACCTGTGGCTTGCCACCACCAAGGCGCCCCGGGCTTACCATGAGGCAGAGCTCTCCGGGGACGTGACGCTGATGTTCGGCAAGGAGACCGCCGGGCTGCCCCTGTGGCTGCGGGAGCGCTATCGGGACAGATGCATCCGGATCCCCATGATCTCGGAGGCAAGAAGCCTCAATCTTTCCAATTCCGTTGCCATTCTGGCCTATGAGGCGCTGCGGCAGCAGGGCTTCCCGGGCCTTATGGAGGCCGGCGAAATGTCGGCTGAATAAACTGATAAACTTTTTTTAGGAGGATAACCCATGAACTACAGCAAGAAGACCATTTACGATGTGGACGTAAAGGGTAAGAAGGTCCTGCTTCGCTGCGACTTCAACGTTCCCCAGGACAAGAAGACCGGCGAGATCACCAGTGACAAGCGTATCGTTGCGGCCATCCCCACCATCAAGTATCTGCTGGAGCAGGGCGCAGCCGTGATCGCCTGCTCTCACCTGGGCAAGCCCGCTGCCACCTTCGACAGCTACGTGAAGAAGCAGGTCGAGAAGGGCAAGAACGAGGCCGACATCACCAAGGAAGAGTGGGAGAAGTCCCTGCGCAAGCTGACCCTGGCTCCCGTTGCCAAGCGCCTCAGCGAGCTGCTGGGCCAGGACGTGATCTTCGCTTCCGACACCATCGGCGAGGACGCCAAGACCAAGGCCGCCGCTCTGCAGCCCGGTCAGATCCTGCTGCTGGAGAACCTGCGCTTCGCCAAGGGCGAGACCAAGAACGACCCCGCCTTTGCCAAGGCTCTGGCTGACATGGCCGAGATCTTCGTCTCCGACGCGTTCGGCACCGTGCACCGCGCCCACGCCTCCACCGCCGGCGTTGCCGCTTACCTGCCCGCCTACTCCGGCCTGCTGGTGGACAAGGAACTGAGCATTATGGGCAAGGCTCTGGAGAATCCTGCCCGTCCCTTCGTCGCTGTGCTCGGCGGCGCCAAGGTTTCCGACAAGATCAACGTTATCAACAACCTTCTGGAGAAGGCCGACACCATCATCATCGGCGGCGGCATGGCCTACACCTTCAAGGCGGCTCAGGGCTTCAAGATCGGTAAGTCCCTGCTGGAGGCCGACCGCATCGACTACGCCAAGGATATGATCGCCAAGGCTGAGGAGAAGGGCGTGAAGTTCCTGCTGCCCATCGACAACATCTGTGCCAAGGAGTTCTCCGCCGACGCCGAGCCCATTCTGGTGGAAGGCGACATCGCCGACGATCTGATGGGCATGGACATCGGCCCCAAGACCCGCGAGATCTTTGCCGAGGCCGTGAAGGGCGCCGGCACCATCGTGTGGAACGGACCCATGGGCGTGTTCGAGTTTGACGCTTTTGCCGAGGGCACCAAGGCTATGGCCCGCGCTCTGGCCGAGAGCGGCGCTGTCACCATCGTGGGCGGCGGCGACTCCGCCTCTGCGGTGGAAAAGCTTGGCTTTGCCGACAAGATCACCCACATCTCCACCGGCGGCGGCGCTTCCCTGGAGTTCCTGGAAGGCAAGGAGCTGCCGGGCGTGGCCTGCCTGCTGGACAAGTAAGTTTTCAGTTTTGAGTTTTTAGTTTTTAGAAAACGAGGATTTGACAATGAATAGAAAGTACCGTAAGACCATTATTGCCGGCAACTGGAAGATGAACCAGCTGGCCTCCACCATCAAGCCCTTCATGGAAGAGCTGAAAGCCAATATGCCCAAGACCAAGACCTGCGACGTGGTGCTCTGCGCCCCCGCCGTGATGGTCCCCGCCCTGATCCGTGCCGGTAAGGACTGCAAGGTCGCCGCCGGCGCCCAGGACGTTTCCAAGTTCGAGAAGGGTGCTTACACCGGTGAGATCTCCGCCGCCCAGCTGGCGGACATCGGCGCCAAGTACTGCATCGTCGGCCACAGCGAGCGCCGCCAGTATCACGGCGAGGACGACATGCTGGTCAACGCCAAGGCCAAGGCCCTGCTGGCAAAGGGCATCGCCCCCATCATCTGCGTTGGCGAGAGCCTGGAGCAGCGTGAGATGGACCTGACCATGGAGTATGTTGCCTACCAGGTCAAGGCTGCCCTCTCCGGCATCGATGCCACCCAGCTGCGCCGCTGCGTCATCGCCTATGAGCCCATCTGGGCCATCGGCACCGGCAAGACCGCTACCGCCGAGCAGGCGCAGGAAGTCTGCGAGGGCATCCGTGCCGTGATCCGCAAGATCTACGGCGCCCGTCCCGCCCGTGCTGTCAGCATTCTCTACGGCGGCAGCATGAACGCCAAGAACGCTACCGCTCAGGACTGATCCGGCAAATCAGGGGATGCAAGGATAGCTTTGCATCCCCTTTTCCAAATGTATCAGAAAGGAATTTTCTCATTTATGAAAAAAGCCGTTTTTATCATTCTTGACGGTTTCGGCATTGCGCCCCCCACCGCAGGCAACGCCATTGCCCAGGCCAAGAAGCCCAATCTGGACAAGCTCTTTGCCGAGTACCCCTGCACCCAGCTGCAGGCTTCCGGCCTTGACGTGGGTCTGCCTGAGGGCCAGATGGGCAACTCCGAGGTGGGTCACACCAACATCGGCGCCGGCCGCGTGGTGTTCCAGATCCTGCCGAAGATCACCCAGGAGATCCAGACCGGCAAGTTCTTTGAAAACAAGGTCTATATCAAGGCCATCGAGGACGCCAAGGCCAATGGCAAGGCCCTGCACATCATGGGCCTGCTTTCCAACGGCGGCGTGCACAGCCACATCACCCACATCTTCGGCATCCTGGATATGGCCAAGCAGCGGGGCGTGGAGAAGGTCTATGTCCACTGCTTCCTGGACGGCCGTGACGTGCCGCCTACCAGCGGCGCCGGCTTTGTGAAGGAACTGCATGAGAAGTGCCAGTCCCTTGGCAACGCGCAGATCGCCACCATCCAGGGCCGCTTCTGGGGCATGGACCGCGACAAGCGCTGGGACCGCGTGGAGAAGGGTTATCGCGCCATCGTCTGCGGTGAGGGCGTGGAGGCTGTGGACCCTGTGAAGGCTGTGGAAGACAGCTATGCTCAGGGCGTGACCGACGAATTTGTGGAGCCCACCGTGGTCTGCAAGGACGGCGCCATCAACGAGGGCGACAGCGTCATTTTCATGAACTTCCGTCCCGACCGCGCCCGCGAGATGACCTGGGCCCTGAATCTGCCCGATTTTGACGGATTTCAGCGTCCCAAGACCGTCTATCCTCTCAGCTATGTCTGCACCGCCCAGTATGACGAGGCGCTGCCCCTGCCCATCGCCTATCCCCCCGAGGTCATCGAGAACACCATCGGCGACATCATCAGCTCCCGCGGTCTCAAGCAGTTCCGCGTGGCGGAGACCGAGAAGTACGCCCACGTCACCTTCTTCTTCAACGGCGGCGTGGAGAAGCAGTGCGAGGGCGAGGACCGCTGCCTGGTGCCTTCTCCCAAGGAGTTCCCCACCTACGACCTGATCCCCCAGATGAGCGCGGAGAAGGTGGCCGACAAGGTGGTGGAGGCCATTGCCTCCGAGCAGTACAGCCTGATCGTCTGCAACTTTGCCAACTGCGACATGGTGGGACATACAGGCGTGATGGAAGCCGCTGTGAAGGCTGTGGAGACCCACCGCCGACCACGGCAACGCCGACGTGATGTTTGACGAGACCGGCAAGGTCAATACCGCCCATACCACTAACCCCGTGCCCTTCTGCGTGCGGCAGAAGGGGATCGAGCTGGAGCCGGGCCGTCTGGCCGATATCGCCCCCACGATTCTGAAGCTCATCGGCATCGAGCAGCCCGCCGACATGACCGGCAAGTGCCTGATCAAGTGAGTTTCTAGTTTTTAGTTCATAGTTTTTAGAATTGAAAATCGAAAAACCTCCCGGATGTGTAATCCGAGAGGTTTTTTCATTGAAGAAGGGACATTCTGGATATTTTTTAATCAGCATGATACTAGAAACTAAAAACTAAAAACTAAAAACTATTTCTCATGGACCCGCTTGCCGGTGATATGCTCCGGCGTGAGGGAAAAACAAAGCACGCGGTGGCCTGCGTGGGCCACTTCCCACTCGATATAGTCCCGGTCGTCGGTGAACTGATAGGAGAGTATGCGGCTGATTTCCAGTGCCCGGTCATGATCCTCCACGATTTCCAGACGGCCGAAGACGATGACGCTGTGATAATAGAGAGACCAGCCGTCCCCGTCTGTGTCAGCCTGCTCCAGCACACAGAAGCTTGACTTGTCCGAGCGGCGCATGGCGTCGATCTTGTGGCCGGCCATCCCGCTGTGGAAGTAGAGCTTTCCGTCCTCCGGGTCATACCAGTGGTTGATGGGAAGCGTATAAGGATAGTTTTCATCCCCCAGAACGGAGAGAAATCCCCGCTTTTCCTGCCTCAGGATACGAATACAATCCTCCTGTGACAGGGCCTGTTTTGCCCTTGCCACCGGGCGAAAGACGGGAGATGGCTCGTCCAGCTCCTCGGCCAGGATGGAATACAGAGCCAGATCGCAGCAGGGATCGCTGTTGTTGCTGCCGCTGCGGCGGAGGATCCCTTCCTGCTTCATACCGGCCTTGCGCATGACCTTGCCGGAGTTGGAATTGTGGATATCATGCACGGCCAAGACTTTTTGAAAGCCGACTTCCCGGATCAAATACTCGATCACGGCGCGCAGCGCTTCCGCGGTGATGCCACGGCCCCACCAGGCTTTGCCGATGCAGTATCCGATTTCGGCGCTCGCGTACTTCTCATTTATCCGGACAACGGAAATGCTGCCGATGGGCTCGTTCAGCTCTTTCGGCACGATGGCCCATTGATAAAAGTCCGGCTTTTCGGAACTCTGCGCCCATGCCTCGGCGATCTGCCGGGAAACGGCGGCATCGGCATGTGGAGGCCAGGTGAGATAGCGGGTCACCTCCGCATCATGGGCCCAGTTGCGGAACATGGCGTCCCCGTCCCCGGGGGTGAAGGAGCGCAGACGGAGACGCGGCGTCTCCAAAAGAACGGTTCCCTTGTGCTCCATACGATCATCTCCTTTTTCACGAGTATAACATACTCGGATAAAATCGCAAGAAGAGAAATACGCGGTCTTGCACGGGAATCGTTTATCCGATATAATTGCACAAAAGAGGGAAGGAGGGGGAAGCCAGTGAGAAGACAGGTGCTTGCATGGAGCCTGGTTTTGCTGCTGTGCCTGGGCTTTGCCGCCTGCGGTGCCGAGGATCAGGGAGAGAAGAACGGAACCTTTCTTGTGACGGCTACGGACCTGCACTATCTTTCACCGGAGCTCACCGACCACGGAGAGACTTTTTGGCAAGTCATGAAAAATGGGGACGGCAAGGTGACGGAATACTGCGAGGAGCTGATCGACGCCTTCCTGGCCGAGCTGATCGCCCAGAAGCCGGACGCGCTCATCCTGACAGGGGACCTGAGCTTCAACGGTGAGAGGGCAAGTCACGAGCGCCTCGCCGCAAAACTCCAACTGGCTGAAGATGCGGGGATCCCGGTGTTTGTTCTTCCCGGAAATCACGATGTGTATCGGGGGACCTCGGCCTCGTTCTTTGGGGATGGCTATGAGCTGGTGCCCAGCGTCAGCGGAGAGGACTTCAGTCGGATCTACGGAGCTTTCGGCTTTGAGGAGGCGCTTTCCCGGGATACGGATTCTCTCAGCTATATGGCGCAGCTGAGCGAGGGCACAAGGATTCTGATGCTGGATGCGAATACCTTCCATGATTACTGCAGTCTGTCGAAAAAGACCCTGGACTGGGCGGAGGAACAGCTGTCCGCCGCGAAGGAGGAAGGGGTGGACGTCCTGGCTGCCTGCCATCAGAATCTGTACCAGCATTCAGTCTTTCGGGGCGGCTATATGCTGGAATGCTCGGAAATGCTCCATCAGCTGCTGGAGGACTATCGGGTGCCTCTGATGCTCAGCGGCCATATGCACATACAGCATATCCTCACGGAAGGAACCGTCACGGAGATCGCCACCTCTCCGCTGACCATGAGCGCCTGCCGTTACGGCCTGCTGCATCTGAATGGAGATCGGATCCGCTATGAGACCGGGAGCGTGGACCTGGATGCCTGGGCAAAGAAGCAGGGGATCGATAATCAGGACTTTCAGCATTTCCCGCAGTATGCCCTGGACCGGCTGCGGGAACGCACCAAAATCCAGGCCGAAGGCATGCTGGAAGGGAAGGACTATGACCCCAACATGGCACAGAAGCTGATCGACTATGCCTGTGAACTGAACCTGGGCTATTTTACAGGGGACTTGCGCGGGATCCCGGAGCTGGATCCGGAGGGTGCGCTGCAGGCGGAATGGGAGAACAACCGCAGTTCCTTCAGCGGCTACTTTGCCTCCCTTGCGCCGGAGATCGGAGCAGACTATACCCGGTGGACCAATGGAAAATAAAATCACAGCCGCATCGAATGGATTCGGTGCGGCTGTGAAACTATTCCTGTGCCCGGGGCTGTTCCTTTTCGAGCTTCAAGCCCTGCAGAAAGCCGTTGAGCGCCGTGCTGTGAATATCTCCGGCGATCACCCGGTCGCCCTGTATATACAGCGTAGCCAGCACGGTCTGCTCCTTGTCGGGATAATTCAGGACCCGATAAGTAAACTGCTGACAGCTTTCTCCCAAATGCCCGGTCAGATCGTAACCCTGCTTGCGCTGCACCTCGTTATAGTTCAGCAGCATGCCCTCCAGCACCTTTGGAAGCTGGACGGTTCGTACATCCTCGCTGGCGGGATCGATCTCCCAGCCGAACTGCTGCAGGAAGGCAGCCCGGCCCTCCGGCGTGGAGACCCCGTCGGAAGCTTTGTTCCCGCGCAGCAGGATCAGCGCGGTGAGCAGGATCGCCGCAGCGAGCACGATCCGCAGCGCCTTTTTCCGATTGCTGCCGATACCTGTTTTCTGTTTCATGTCTGTCACCTCCACAAAAGCATATTCACAGACCGCCGGAATATGTGTTTGGATGGTTTTTCGCCCATTTTCCGGGGAGCTTCCTCCACATTCAAAGTCAAAACAGATAAAAATGGTTGCAAAAAAGTTAAAAATCTGTTATAGTATACAAGTCACGAACAGTATGCTGCAGGGGGAAAGGCTATGCCAAAGCTCAGATTGGATAAGTTTCTTGCCGATCAGGGGCTTGCTTCCCGGAAAGAGCTGCGGGAGATCATCCGCAGCGGCCGCGTACGGGTGAACGGGTCGCTAGTAAAAAGCGCCGATCTCAAGGTGGATCCGGAAGTCGATCAGATCTGTTTTGACGGAAGCGTGCTCACTGCTTCTTCGATTCGTACTTTGATGCTGTATAAACCTCTTGGCGTCGTGAGCGCTACCGAGGACAGGAACGAAAAGACGGTGCTGGACCTGCTCCCGCCGGAATACCGCCGGATGGGTCTTTCACCGGTGGGCAGGCTGGATAAGGATACCAGCGGTTTACTGCTGCTGTCGAATGACGGAGATTTTCTGCATCGGGTCATTTCTCCAAAGTCTGCAGTCGAAAAATGCTATTGTGCCACCGTGGAGGGCGAGCCGAACGAAGAGGATGTGAAAGCTTTTCGGGAGGGACTGCTTTTGCGGGATGGGTCAAAGTGTTTGCCGGCAGAGCTGGAATTACTGGGAGAAGGAAGATGCCTGGTCCGCGTGACGGAAGGGAAGTACCATCAGGTACGCAGGATGCTGGCAAGCCGGGGATTCCCGGTAAAAGAGCTGAAGAGACTGTCCATCGGCGATTTGATTTTGGACGAAGATCTTGGCCCGGGAGGCTGGAAAGAATTGGGCCAGGAGGATTTGTGCAGAGTGTTCAGAAGCTGACGTATGGGAAAAATGTCAAAAGTAAAGCCATTTTTTGAAGCTTTTTGAGCGTTCCCACTACAAAAGCAAAAAAATTCACAAAAAAACAACGCATTTTCTATTGAAAATCACGAGCTTTGGAGTTATTATGGTCAAAGATATTATGCGGGGGTTTGGCAATTTGACCAGATTGGCTTTGACCGCTGCTCACAGGAGGAGATAATATGTCCAGCAGGATTTTCCAGAACGTGATTATTCAGATGAAGGACGCAGTAGATCGGCCCATCGGCGTCGTGGACGAGCAGGGCTTCGTCGTCGCCGCAAGCGAGCTTGCGATGATCGGTTCCCGCCTGGACGACTTCCACAGCTTTGACCTGGAGCAGGCCCACGGCCTGCCTGTTTCGGCGGAAAACCGCAGCTTCTGCGCCCTGAATTCCGAGAGCGGCAAGCTGGATTTTGCCGCTTTCGTGGAGGGGACGGACGGCGTGTCCCGCACGGTATGCGCGGTTGCGGCAGTGGCCTTCAGCGAAGCCAAGAACAATTTTGAGGAAAAGCACAACAAGGCCGCTTTCATCAAAAACATCATTTCGGACAACATTCTGCCCGGTGATGTTTATGTTCGCGCCAAGGAATTGCATTTTGTCACGGATGAGCCCCGGATCGTGCTTCTGGTGCGCCAGATGAACAATGCAGACGTGGCTGCCGTGGAAGTGATCGGGCGTCTCTTTCCGGATAAGCAGAAGGACTTTGTGCTGAACATCAATGAGACTGACGTGGTGGTCGTCAAGTCCCTGCTGAATCCGGATAATCTGGAGGAAGTCAAAAAGGTGGCCCGCGGCATCGAGAACGCGCTGCACGAGGAGCTTGGCATCCGCTGCGTCATCGGCGTGAGCACCACCGCCCGTCATCTGCGGGAGCTGGCGGATCGCTACAAGGAGGCGCAGGTCGCCATCGATGTGGGCCGGATCTTTGAAAGCGAGAAGTCCATCATCCACTATGAAAACCTGGGTCTGGGCCGCATCATCTATCAGCTGCCCACCACCCTCTGCGAAATGTTCCTGAACGAGGTGTTCAAGAAGAACCCCATCGAAACCCTGGATGAGGACACACTGGAGACCATCAACCGTTTCTTTGAAAACAATCTGAACGTCTCCGAGACCTCCAGAAAACTCTATGTTCACCGCAATACCCTGGTCTACCGCCTGGAAAAGATCAAAAAGATCACGGGACTTGACCTGAGAGAGTTTGACCACGCCATCGTCTTCAAGGTGGCCATGATGGTCAAAATGTACCTGGATTCGCTGAATAATTTCAGATACTGAGTGTCGGAGCGGGGGAGCCCCAATGCTCCGCATGATCGCAGATCATTCGCAAATCCCACGTAACGGAGGATAACTATGGTTCGCTTTGAAAAAGTCAAGCTGACCTACGACAACAGCGGCGCAAAAGCCCTGGACGGCGTAGATCTGAAGGTTGATGACGGCGAATTCGTCTTTCTTGTCGGCCCTTCCGGATCCGGCAAGACAAGTCTGATGAAGCTGATCACCGGCGAGGTCCGGGCCGATGCTGGCCGGGTCATCGTCAACGGCTTTGACATGATGAAGATCCGGCGCCACAAGCTGCCGAAGATGCGGCGCACCCTGGGCGTGGTGTTCCAGGATTACCGCCTCATCGAAAACATGAACGTGTATGATAACGTGGCTTTCGCCATGCGCGTGGTGGGTGCTTCCGCCAGGGATATCCGCCGCCGCGTACCCTATGTGCTGGAACTGGTCGGTCTGGAAGGACGGGAAAAACGCCTGCCCCACGAGCTCTCCGGCGGCGAGCAGCAGCGTGTTGCCATAGCCCGCGCCCTGGTGAACTCTCCCCGGATGCTGGTGGCCGACGAGCCCACCGGCAACCTGGACCCGGTGCGCAGCCTGGAGCTGATGCTCCTGTTTGAGAAGATCAATGAGATGGGGACCACTGTTCTGGTGGTTACTCACGAGAAGGAACTGGTCAACGCCTTTGCCAAGCGCGTCATCAAGATCGAAGAAGGCCACGTGACCAGTGACGGAAACGACGGGTATTTCAGCTATGAGTAGAGGAAGTTATTTGATTCGTGAGGGCTTCCGGAGCATCAAGACCCACGGGCTCATGTCCTTTGCAACCGTTACGATCATCATGGCCTGCCTGATCATCATGGGCAGCGTTGCGCTCCTGTCCCTGAACATCAACTATCTGATCAAGGATCTGGAGAAGCAGAATGAGGTCGTCGCCTTTGTGGACGATGAGATCGAGGATGAAGAGGAAGCCAAGGCCATCGGCAGTCAGATCCTGGCCGTGGGCAACATCAGCGCCGCCGACTTCGTGTCCCGCAGCGAGGCAATGCAAAACTACATGAGCAAGTACGACAAGTCTTTGATGGAAGGAATCGACGAGACCGTTTTCCGGCATCGCTTCATCATCCACCTCAATGACATTGAAAAGCTTGCCCAGACCAAGGAAGCGCTGGAGGGAGTACCCGGCATCGCAAGAGTGCGTGCCCACCAGGAGTATGCCGATACCTTCGTCAAGATCCGCAACATCGTGAGCGGTGTGGCCCTGGTGCTGATGGCGATCCTGGTGTTCGTGTCCATGTTCATCATGTCCAACACCATCAAGCTTGCCACCTTCAGCCGCAGGGAAGAGATCGCGATCATGAAGATGGTGGGTGCCAGCAACGGCTTTATCCGGCTTCCCTTTGTGGTGGAGGGCCTGGTCCTCGGCCTGTTGGGCGGCGGTCTCGGTTTCCTGGCCCAGTGGGGTCTGTATAACCTGGTCACCAGGAGCCTGATGGAATCCATCACCGGGGATATTCTGGAGGTCGTGCCCTTCCTGTCCATCGCGCCCCTGATCCTTGCGGTTTACCTGGGGATCGGCGTTGTGATCGGTGTGTTCGGAGGCGTCAACGCCATCAAGAATTATCTGAAGGTGTAAGCGACGCCCTGTAAAGGAGCATTTTATGGATCGTAAAAAATTGGTATCAATCCTGGCCTTCGTGATGGCTGTGATCATGATCCTTTCCCTGTTCCTGTCCGTTCTTCCCGCTGCTTTTGCCATTGAGCAGGAGGAGATCGACGAGCTGGAACAGAAGAAGGAAGAACTTGCCGCTCACGCTGAGGAGGCAAAACAGCGGGTCGATGGCCTGAAGGAGCAGGAAGCCAGCGTCCTGGAGCAAAAGGTCGCGCTGGAAGAAGAGATGAAGGCCAGAGAGGCCTCTCTGGAGATCCTGGATCAGCAGCTGGCAGCAGCTTCGCCGCTATCGGGCGAGAGTGCGCGCCATGGAAGAGGACGGCGGCTTCAATATCCTGGTCCTGATCGCCCAGTCTTCCTCCCTGGGAGAGCTTCTCTCCGCCCTGGACGACGCCGGCGACGTGATGGCCAGCGACAAGGCTCTGGAGCGGCAGTACCGCTCCGCCCGGGAAGAGAGCGAACGGGTCATGGGCGAATTTGAAGAGCTGCGCGATGCCTGCGAGGAAAAGCAGAAAAAGCTGAATGAGGAAAAGGATGAAATCGCCAAGGATATTCAGGAGGCGGAGAGCAAACTGAGTGATCTGGAGGAGGACATCCAGGTTGCCACCGTTCAGTATGAGGCCGCAAGGGATGCAGAAGCTGCTGCTGCCCAGGAGATCCTTGCCTTCATCGCCGCCTATCAGGAGCAGAAGGCCAGAGAAGAGGAAGAAGCCAGAGCGCGCGAGGAAGAGAACTACGACAATAACGGCGAAGGCGATCTGGGCTGGATCGATATTCCCACTCCGGTACCCACCGAGGCTCCTGCCCCGGAAACGCCGCAGGATCCCCAGCCTCAGGAGCCCGAAAATCCCCAGCCGCAAGACCCTGCTGAGCCTGATCCCGGCAGTGAGGGAGGAGAACAGCCCGGCGAGGGCGGCGAAGGCGAGACGCCCGAGCCGACTCCCGCGCCCACCCCTGCACCCACGCCGGTGCCTACGCCTCCGCCTCCTTCCAGCCCCGCTACGGGCAGCTTTGTCTGGCCGGTACCCTGCAGTATGCGCATCACCAGCCGCTTTGGCAACCGCATCGACCCCTTCACCGGGCAGGTTCGCTACCACAGCGGCATCGATATCGACGGCTACAACCATGAGGGTTATCCCATCATCGCGGCCGACGGCGGCACTGTGGTCACCGCCACCTACAACGACGGTTACGGCAACTATGTCATCATCGACCACGGCAACGGCTATATGACGCTTTACGGTCATATGTCCGGCCATGCTGTGAGCTACGGCGATGTGGTCAGCCAGGGGCAGACCATCGGCTATCTGGGCGCTACCGGACGAGCCACCGGCACCCACTGCCACTTTGAGGTCTTCCTGGACGGAAACCGGATCGATCCCGAACAATTCTTCAGCGGGATGTCTTACTGGGGCTGCTGAGGAGCGGCATTTACCATGAAAAAGAGATCTGTTTCACGCCTGTTGTGCTTCGCACTTGTATGCACATATCTGCTCCTGCTGCTTCCGGGAAAAGCCTGGGCTGTTTCGCAGGAGGAGATCGATGAGCTTCGGAAAGAGCGGCTTGCCATCGCCGAGGAGCATGAGGAAAAACAGGCAAAAGTAGACGAGCTGGAAGAGCAGAAAGCCAGTGTCGTCGAAAAGAAAAAGGCCATGGACGAGCGCAATGAGTTCGCCCGCAAGGAGATCGAAAGCATCGAGCGCGAGATCTCCCTCTATGACCAGATCATCGCCGAGGAAGCGATCAAGGTCGAGCAGGCCAAGGCTGTGGAGGAAAAACAGCTGGAGCGCTACCGTGCCCGCGTGAGAGCCATGGAGGAATACGGCGAGATGAACTATCTCAGCCTGATCCTGAATGTGAACAGCCTCAGTGAGCTGCTTACCGCCATGGACGACGCCGGGGACATCATGAAGAGCGACGTGGAGCTCTATGATGATTACATGCTCGCCAGGCAAAACACCGAGGCTGTCAAGGCAGAATACGAGAACTACAAGTCCGAGCTTAAGGCGGAGGAGGATGTGCTCCTGGCGCGCAAGGCTGAGCTGGAGAAGGACATCGAAGAAGCGGCTCAGCTGATCCGCGACCTGGAGGAGGACATCGATATACGCAATGCGGAGCTCCATGATCTGCTCCTTGCGGAGATCGAGGTCGCTGAGCGCATCGACGAACTTGTGGCTGAGCAGGAAAGAGAGCGGATGCAGGCCGCCATGCAGAGCGGCGCTTCCGTCGGCGGTTCCGGCTCCTGGGCCTGGCCCTGCCCCAGCTGCAGCTACATCACCAGCCGCTTTGGCAATCGCCTCCACCCCATATTAAATGAATGGCGCTATCATTCCGGTCTGGATATCGGCGCCAGCTACGGCTCCGCAGTGACTGCCTCCGATGGCGGCACCGTGATCATGGCCTCCGTCAACGGCGGCTATGGCAACTGCGTGATGATCAATCACGGAAACGGCTATTATTCGCTTTACGGCCATCTTTCCGGCTACGCGGTTTCGGAGGGAGAGGCTGTGGGCCAGGGTCAGGTCATCGGATACGTGGGAGACACGGGCTTGGTTACCGGACCCCATCTGCATTTTGAGATCCGGTATGGCAGCGAAAAGCTGGATCCGGAGGCTGTAGGCGGCTTTTATGGGCTGACTTACGCGCCGGATGCAGGGGAATAAGCCTTTCGGTATTCCGAAATACCGAATGCCGGGCAGTATTCTACTGCCCGGCTGTGCCATGCAAAGGGAAATCTGTTTGTCCCCGGATATTGTTTCGTTACAGGAGGGGTCGTGTGAAATATCTGATATTGAGACTTCTGAGGAAGATCTATTTTTTCTTTAAGCGGCTATTGAACGCCGGGATCCCGCTGAAGTTCGTGGTGATCCTCTGCGCGCTCGTTGGGGCGTTTACCTATCTCGGCACCCACAATTCCATGATTCGGGATGTGGGCGGCACGGAGGACTACGCCGAAGCCAAGCGCTATATTGAGATCAAGGACGTACTGGATGAGCATTTCATCGAGCCGGTGGACCGTTCTGTGATGGCAGACGCGGCTGCGTCTTCCATGGTGCTGGGTCTGGGAGATCCCTGGAGCTACTTCATGACAGCCGACGAGTACAAGGCCTACCAGCTTTCCACCGCCAATGACTACGCCGATATCGGTCTCTCCATTGTAAAGGATGAGGCAAACGGCGGCTTTCAGGTGATCTCGGTCTATCCCGGTTCTCCTGCGGCCAACGCTGGCGTCGGCACCGGGATGATCATCACCGCGCTGGATGGCGAGAAGCTTCTGGGTTACACCACGGACGAGGTCCGCACCAAGATCCGCGGTAAGCTCAATACCAAGTTCGTCCTGGAGATCGCCAACGGACAGGGCTCCATCGAGGTGGACTGCACCAATGTGAACGCGGAGTCTGTCAATTTCCGTATGGAGAAAACCGGCGCGGCTTACATCCAGATCCACAACTTTGAGGCAGGCAGCGGCCAGTCCGCTGTCGACGCCATCGAGTATCTGCTGGGTCAGGGCGCCGACTCTCTGGTGATCGACGTGCGCAACAATCCCGGCGGGCTTGCCACGGAGACAGCTGTGCTGCTGGATTACCTGCTTCCGGCGGGGCGTCTCTTCTCCGAAGTGGACAAGAAGGGCGTCGTCTCCGTGACGGAGTCTGATTCCATGAATCTGCAGATGCCCACCTGTGTCCTTCTCAATTCCGGGACCTACGGGGAGGCGGAGCTCTTTGCCGCGGTGATGAAGGAATGGAACTGGGCCACGCTGATGGGCGAGCCCACCTACGGCAACACCCGTTCCCAGGAGACCATTCCGCTCTCTGACGGAAGTGCCATCCGACTTTCCACCAGAAGCTACCTCACCCCCAGCGGCGTGGACATCTGCGCTACCGGCGGCGTGGTGCCCGATTTCATTGTGTATAACAGTGATGAATCCGCCACCGGCACCACCGAAGGCACCACCGGCGGCGAAGACGGCACCGCCAGTATTTCTGACGACGACCAGCTGATGGCGGCGCTGAGACTTTTGAGTTGACATCCGCTCTGCGGACCGATATAATCAAAATCTGTTCAGTCGGCGGGAAACCGACTGTATGAATCATGAAAAGGAGACCTGCTTTATGGCCAATGTGAATAAGTTTAAGATGAGTCAGGAACGTCTGGACGCCCTGAAGGAAGAACTGTACTATCTGGAAACCGTTCGGGAAAAGGAAGTGGCGGAGCTCATCAAGGAAGCCCGCAGCTTCGGCGACCTTTCGGAGAACAGTGAATATGACGAGGCCAAGAGCGAGCAGGGCAAGCTTTACAGCAAGATCGCAGAGCTGAAGGTGCTGATCGAGAACGCGGAGATCGTGGACAACATCGATCACGACGCCCCCAAGGACGCCGTCACCCTGTCCAGCAAGGTCCGCGTGCGCGACGTGGAGGACGACCTTGAGGAGCAGTACACCATCGTCGGCTCCCAGGAGGCCAATCCCATGGAAGGCCGGATCTCTGACGACTCCCCTGTGGGCCAGGGACTGATCGGTCACCGTGCCGGCGAGACCGTGACCATCCACGCGCCTGTTGGCGACCTGGTGTTCGAGATCCTCTCGGTGGAAAACGAATAAGCGGGAGCGCATCATGGGAGAGAACAATCATGTGCAGGCTGAGCCTGTCCAGGAGCTGAGTGAGATCCTGCAGGTAAGGCGGGATAAGCTGGCCGCCCTGCGGGAGGAGGGGAGAGATCCCTTCCGGCAGACCCGCTTTGCGCGCAGTGCTTATTCCTGCGAGATCCTTGCGGACTATGACGCATTTGAGGGAAAGACCGTTTCCGTTGCCGGACGCATCATGTCCAAGCGCGGCATGGGCAAGGTCATTTTCTGCCATATCCAGGATGACCGGGGGCAGATCCAGCTCTATACCCGCTCCGACGCCGTCAGCGAGCAGGAATTCAAGGACTTCCGCAAGTTTGATATCGGCGATATCGTCGGCGCCACGGGCTATGTGTTCAAGACCAAGACGGAGGAGATCTCCATTCACGTGGAGAGTGTGGTGCTGCTGGCCAAGTCCCTGCGGCCCCTGCCGGAGAAATTCCACGGCATGACCGATAGGGAGCTGCGCTACCGTCAGCGCTATGTGGACCTGATCGTGAATCCCGAGGTGAAGGAAACCTTCGTCAAGCGCAGCCGCATCCTGCGGGAGCTGCGCGCCTTCCTGGACGGACGGGGTTTCCTGGAGGTGGATACCCCGGTGCTGACGCCCTTTGAGATCGGCGCCGCGGCCAAGCCCTTCTACACTCATCACAATGCCCTGGACATGGATATGGTCCTGCGTATCGAGACGGAGCTTTACCTGAAGCGCCTGATCGTGGGCGGCATGGAGCGGGTCTACGAGGTGGGCCGCATCTTCCGCAACGAGGGCATGGACACCAAGCACAACCCGGAATTCACCACCATCGAGCTCTATCAGTCCTACACCGATTTCCACGGCATGATGGACCTGGTGGAGGATATGATGAAGGCCGTCACCGAGAAGGTCTGCGGAAGCCTTGTGATCCCCTATCAGGGGCATGAGATCGACGTGGGCCACTGGGAGCGGCTCACCATGATCGAGGCGGTGAAGAAGTATTCCGGCGTGGATTACCACGACTGGAAGAGCGATGAGGGCGCCATTGCCTGTGCCAAGGCCTATAATGTGGAGCTGCCCGAGGTCCCCACCCGGGGCGCAATCCTGGCAGAGTTTTTTGACGCCTTTGTGGAAGAGAAGCTGATCCAGCCCACCTTCATTTATGACTATCCGGTGGAGATCAGCCCCCTTGCCAAGCGCAAGCCGGACGACCCCGCCTTTACGGAGCGGTTTGAGTACTTCATCAACGCCACTGAGTTCGGCAACGCCTTCTCCGAACTGAACGACCCCATCGACCAGCGGGAGCGCTTTGAGCGCCAGGTGGCAGAGCGTCGTGCCCTGAACCCGGACACCAAGGCCCAGGTGGACTATGACTTTGTGAATGCTTTGGAGTATGGCATGCCTCCCACGGGCGGCCTGGGCTTCGGCATCGACCGGCTGGTCATGCTGCTGACCAACAGCGATTCCATCCGCGACGTGCTGCTCTTCCCCACCATGAAGCCGGAGAAGCAGGAGAAGAGGGGAGATAAGGCGGAGGAAAAGCCCGCGGTCGAATGCGCCTGCTTTACCTGTCCCTCTCAGGAGGAATGCAAGGCTGCTCAGGAAGCAGAGAAAGTGGTTCCTGTCGAAGAGAAAATCGACTTCTCCAAGGTCGTGATCGAGCCTCTGTTCCAGGATCAGGTGGACTTCGAGACCTTCTCCAAGTCTGATTTCCGGGCCGTCAAGGTCCTGGCCTGCGAGGCTGTGAAGAAGTCCAAGAAGCTTTTGAAGTTCACCCTGGACGACGGCACCGGGACACCCAGGACCATCCTATCCGGCATCCACGCCTACTATGAGCCGGAAGAGCTCATTGGCAAGACCTGCATCGCCATTGTGAACCTGCCGCCCCGGCCCATGATGGGCATGGAGAGCTGCGGCATGCTGCTCTCCGCCATTCATCACGAGGGCGAAGAAGAGAAGCTCCATCTGCTGATGGTCGATCCCCATATTCCTGCCGGCGCTAAACTGTATTAAGTGCGCCATATGACCGAAAGATCTTACAAGTCCGAATAATCGCTTTTTTCAAGAGCTCCGATCGTTCATCGGGGCTCTTTTTCCCATTGTTTGCCGTGCAGTTCTTTTCCGCTTGAATCCATTCAGGGCAGCGATGTCTCAGCGGCTTTGGACGGAAGTCCCGAGATTTGACCATGATAACGGGATGACGTCTATCGATCAACGGAGGAAAGTGCGAATTGTCCTCCCCGGACGCCTTGACGGACTTCAGCGATGCCTTTATAATGATGGACAGTCCAGGAAATGATATGGACAGAAAAGGAGTACAGTCTATGGATCAAATCACAATACCTGTGTGCGCCGAAAAGGGCCCCATTACCGAGGAACTGCTCGGCAGGATGGACGCCTGGTTCCGCGCGGCAAACTATCTCTCGGCAGGCCAGCTTTACCTGTTGGAGAACCCGCTGCTGAAAAAGCCGCTGACGCTGAATATGATCAAGAAAAAGATCGTTGGCCACTGGGGGACGGTGCCTGGACAGAACTTCGTTTTTGTCCATCTGAACCGTGTCATCAAGCGCTATGATCTGGATCTGATCCTGCTTTCCGGTCCCGGTCACGGGGGCAATTTCTATATTGCCAACGACTATATGGACGGCACCTACAGCGAGGTGTATCCCAACATCTCTCAGGATGAGGCCGGCATGCAGAAGCTCTTCAAGCAGTTTTCTTTCCCCGGCGGCGTTCCCAGCCATTGTGCGCCGGAGACGCCGGGCTCGATCAACGAGGGAGGCGAGCTTGGCTATGGCATAGCGCATGCCTTTGGCGCTGTGTTTGACAACCCCGGCTTGATCGCGGCGGTTACGGTTGGTGACGGCGAAGCCGAAACCGGACCTCTGGCCACCTCCTGGCAGTGCAACAAGTTCCTCAACCCCGCTACCGACGGCGCAGTGCTGCCGATTCTTCACCTGAACGGCTACAAGATCGCGAACCCCACCGTGTTTGCCCGCATGTCCCGGGAAGAAATCACGGACTTCTTCCATGGCTGCGGCTGGGAGCCCTATTTTGTGGAGGGCGACGATCCCATGCCCATGCACCGGCTGATGGCCGAGACCATGGACAAGGTCATCGAGAGCATCCAGAGGATCCAGAAGCACGCCCGGGAGACCGGCGACTGCAGCCGTCCCCGCTGGCCGATGATCGTGCTGCGCACCCCGAAGGGCTGGACCGGTCCCAAGATGGTTGATGGAAAGCGGATTGAAAACAATTTCCTGGCGCACCAGGTTCCGATCTCCATGGAGAAGGGCGAGGAGCATCTTGCGCTGCTGGAGAACTGGCTGCGCAGCTATCATCCGGAAGAACTCTTTGACGAGGAGGGACATCTCCTCCCTGAGATCGCTTCTCTCGCTCCGGAGGGCAACGCCCGCATCGGCGCCAACCCCCATGGAAACGGCGGCCTGCTGCTGCGGGATCTGCGCATGCCGGACTTCCGTGATTACGCTTTTGAAATCACGGAGCACGGCGAGCGGGATGGGCAGGACATGACAGAGCTGGGCAAATTCGTGCGGGATATCCTTGCCCTCAATGCTGAAAGCCGCAACTTCCGCGTGTTCGGTCCGGATGAGACCAATTCCAACCGTCTCAATGCAGTGTTTGAGGTGGAGAATCGGACCTGGAACGCGGAGCGTTATGACACTGACGATCATCTGGCCGCAGATGGCCGTATCATGGATTCCATGCTGTCCGAGCATATGTGCGAAGGCTGGCTCGAGGGCTATCTGCTTACCGGCCGCCATGGCTTCTTTGCCACCTATGAGGCCTTTGCCCGCATCATCGATTCCATGGCTGCCCAGCATGCGAAGTGGCTCAAGGTCTGCAATCAGCTGCCCTGGCGCGAGGAGATCGCCTCCCTGAATTTAATCATGTGCTCTACGGTTTGGCAGCAGGACCACAACGGCTTTACGCACCAGGATCCCGGCTTCATGGACCATATTGCAAACAAGAAGGCTGATGTTGTCCGCCTGTATCTGCCGCCGGACGCCAACTGTCTGTTGAGCTGCTTTGATCACTGCATCCGCAGCCGCAACTATGTCAATGTGATCGTGGCGAGCAAGCATCCCCGGCCCCAGTGGCTGAGCATGCCGGAAGCGATCAAGCATTGCACCCAGGGCATCGGCATCTGGGACTGGGCCAGCAACGACCAGGGACAGGAGCCGGATATTGTCTTTGCCTGCGCCGGAGAGACGCCCACGCTGGAAGCCTTGGCTGCGGTCTCCATCCTCAATAAGGAGCTTCCCGAGGTGAAGATCCGCTTTATCAACGTGGTGGACCTTTTCAAGCTGCAGCCTGCCAACGAGCATCCTCACGGACTTACAGATGCGGAATATGACATCCTCTTCACCCAGGATAAACCCGTTCTCTTCAATTTCCACGGCTACGCCTCTCTTGTGCATGAGCTGACCTACCGCCGCCACAACAACCGTCTCATGCACGTGCGCGGCTACAAGGAAGAGGGCACCATCACGACTCCCTTTGATGTGCGCGTGCAGAATGATGTGGACCGCTTCCACCTGGTTCAGGAGGCTATCAAGTACCTTCCGCAGCTGGGCAATCGCGGTGCGTATCTGTATCAGAAAATGAGCGACAAGCTGGTGGAGCATAAGCAGTATATCCACCAGTACGGCCAGGATCTGCCGGAAGTAAGCAACTGGAAGTGGGAGGATTGATCCCGCTTTTCCCGACGCTTTCTCAGGAAGAATCCCGGAAAGCATAGGCCGAAACAATAAGCCTAAGATCACCGGTATCAGCGGATACGCAGGAAATCAAGTGCTTGCGGGTCCACTGGAAACAGAAAAACGCAGCCATGGCCTCGGCCCGGCTGCGTTCTTCTGCTTCTGGCGGATCGTCCTCAAAGACGGAAAATGTTGTAACCCCGAAACAGTGTGGAAAGAGGGGGAGCGCAGCATTGGAAACTTGTGGCATATAGATGCTGTTTCGAAAACAGCTTCCCTAAAAAAGCAATTGCATCACAATCCTTTGCTGAAAAAGGATAATACCCGGAAAGATGCCTGCTGGCGGCCTTCCGGGTACGCTTTTTGCGTGCAGTTAAAAGTGTATTTCGTAGTAATAAAAATGGCCGACTATGGGCTCCACATAATAACTGTTGTCGCCGCGTGGGTCTTGCCATGATTCTCTCCATAGATAGCCTTCGCCGGATTGCTGAAGTATCTGCTCATATTCTTTTCCGTCCGATGGAGCAGGGCAACGCGCCGTCAGATCGTCAGACTCGGAATAAAAAAAGCCCCAATAGGTAGTATGAGATCCAAAGCCGCTTCCTCCGCAGAAAAAGTCGATACAGGAGGCATCGAATTTGACTTCCTGGATGATGGGTTGATTTTCGAGAATCGCATCATCCCGCTTTTTCACATACCGAAGAAGGAGTCCTTCGTGCTGCTTCACATATCGTAGTATTCGCTCTTTCTCGGAGAGGTCTTCTGGGTAGTAATCCACAATTTCGTATGCTTTGCCGTTCATGAAGAGAAGTTCTCTGTCTTGCCAGGCAAGGCTTTCAAATTCTCCCCAGGGACCGGAACGGAGCTCTTTTTGTGATTTCCGAAATTCGAAGGAGCCGATGCAAAAGCTCTTGTCAAAGCGGTAAACCACAAGTCGGGTCGAGCCGCCAAGCGCGCCTTGATCGTCGTCTATAACTTCGGCGCAATAGACGGCATCGGGAGAGAGTTCACAGGCAAGCGTCGTTCTCGCGCCGAAGCCAATGAATGGCAGGAAAAGAAGGATCGGGAGAGTCAGAAAACCGGCCAGCACATAAAAGGGCACTTTCAGCAGCTTGCGCTCCACATACTCGCTTACGATCACTACAGACAGGACCGTCCAGGGAATGAATAAGAAGACCACGAGGAAGTCTTCTGTATAAAAGATGGCAAGCAGGACATTGATTTGATTCAAAAAGGGGCACAGGGATAGAAGGACAGCAGCGACTGCGCCGGCGGTCTTCTCTTCCCGGTGTAAGAGAAGGATTCCCAAGATGCCGTAAAGGAGCGTGGAAAGAACGGCAAAGTGCCTTCCGCTGTGAACCAACAATGTGTAGTCAAGGAGCTTGGAGATCAGACAGGTCCCGGGGAACAGAAAGGCCAGCAGAAAGAGCAGCGAGGCCGGGAAATCTTTTCGCCTCATGGTTCACTCCTTGCCAGAGAGACGGGCGTAGCGATCCGCAAGGAACGGAGAGAGAATGCAAAGGGCAATGCTCAATGCAATGCCGGCGAGAAATGGAGTTACAGTGTGTGCAGTACCGCGAAATAGTCCGGAAAGAGCACTTTGATAGTGTATGACAGCCCATAGGTCCCCCAGAAGAATAAAGACACCGGTGAAAAGCAGGGAGAAGCGGGAAAAGGCTTTGCGGCTGGGATAGAGGCGGAGAAAATACCAGTTCGCAAGGGACAGAAGAAATCCTGTCACAGGAACGAGAAGGGCGAAAGCCCAGAGACCGTTGGTACCGCCCTCCGGCGTGATACTCTCTCGGAACACGCCGAAAACCAGCAGGGAAAAAGAGCAGTATAGCAGAACAGACTGCAGCAGCGAGGCTTTCCATTGATTGACACGGGTAAGTGGGGCCGGTGGTGATATTGGCTCTTCCGCAACTGGCGAGACGTCCCGCAATTCTTTCAGGGCTTCTCTGCAGGCCTGACAGCTCTGCAAATGTTCCTCCACCAGTGCTTTGCTTTCTTTGCTGCAGCAATCATCCGCATACAGGATCAGCAGATCACGGATTACTTCACAATGCATGTTTATCCCTCAGCTTTCCTTTCAATTTTTGCTTGGCGCGGAAGAAGGTGACTCTTGCCCAACTTTCGCTTTTACCGAAAAGCGCACTGATCTCCACAAAGGAGAGATTGGCGAAGACAGATAGCAGAAAGACTTCCTTATAGGGCTCTTCCAATTCGTGAAGCTTCGCAAAGGTCTCTTTTGACAGCTCCTTTCGGATCAGAGCATCGGTCAAATCGGGAGAGGAGTCTGCGGCGTCCTCATCCAGGGGTCCATATTTCTGGCTTTCCCGGTACCAGGTATAGAAGGAGTTTTTTGCGATCTGACAGAGCCAGGCAGCGATGCGCTCCTGGTTATGAAGCTGGCCCAGGTTCATGTAAGCACGAAAAAAGGTCTCTTGCGTCAGTTCGTCCGCAAGGGTTGGGTCCTTGCAGAGCTTTGTCAGGTACTTGTAGATGAAATCGTAGTTTTCCGAAAACAAATGCTCGAAATCCGCCACATACTCACCACCCTTCGCCTATAAGATCGGAAAAGAAGAAAAACGTTACAATGATAAAGAAAATTGCTCTAAGAATAGTTTACAACACTTATCTACGCCTTTTCAATAAAAATATCAGATGCAGTGGCAGCGGCGGCGGAGTAAAAGCGACTTGACGAAATGAAACTGTGTGATAGACTGTCAAATAGACCTGATAATCTGCATGACAAGGAGAATCTTTTCGGATGAAGTATGAAAACACAGCGATCCTGACGGATCTGGACGGGACGCTCTTTAACAGTCAGGGTTTGGTCTCTGACGAGGATCGGGCGGCGATCGCTGATTATATCGCGCAAGGCGGTATTTTCGGCGTGGCGACAGGACGGGAGCCTCATAACGCCCGGCTCCACTTGCCGGAGCTGCCGATGAACGCCCCTTCCATCGTCCTGAACGGAGCGGCGGTCTATGATTTTCTGGCTGAGCGCTATCTGAATACCGTTTTGATGGACAAGGAGGCCGCCCTGCAGGTGCTGGAGTACTGCGGAAAGCTGCAGCTTCCCTTGGATGTGCAGATCTACACCACAGAAGGGATCTTCTATGCAACGCCCCTGGAGACGGCTGACCCGGGCTTTCTTCGGATCCACCAGCCCACCAGCTTTCAGCCTATGGAGGTCCTGGTCCGAAAGGATTGGATGAAGGTAGTGCTGCTGGAACGGGAGAAGGACGCGCTGCAGTCCATGGTCACTTTTCTGCAGACTTCCGGCCTGGATCGGAGGATCAGCCTGGTGGAGGGGACCACGGATGTGGTGAAGATCGGAAAGTACCAGGAGCTGCTGGCCGCAGACATCAACAAGGGCGTGGGGATCTCCCTTCTGCACAATCTGCCCGTTTATGAGAACAGAGAGATCTTTGCGGTGGGGGACTACTGGAACGATTATGAGCTCCTTGAAGCTGCGGATCATGCCTGCGCGCCGGCGAACGCCATTGAGGAGATCAAGGCGATCAGCAGCGTTCTCTTGCCCTCCCATAACGACAGTGCTATTGCCAGGCTGATCCGGAATGTGATCCCGAAGATGGGGGAACCCTCTGCCTGAGCGTACAGAAAACAGCCATGCGGGACTTGAACCTGCATGGCTGTCGCTTTGCTACCTTAAATTCGTGCGGATTGAACATCGCTGTTTTTCTTGACGATAGAGGGGGTCCTGTTATATAATACCGGGTGGTTCGTGTGTTCATGCCCTTGAACACCACAACATATAGTAAAACAGACCAGCTCTGTGCAAGAGGAGCAGAGGGACTGTTAGCGCCAGGCCCGTAAATGGGTGACGAGGAATGGCAGTTGTCGAAAGACTCGGCGGATGCTGCCACGGCGGCTGCGGCATGGGCCCCCAGTGGGGAGAGATGCTGCGGCGGTGCGTCGTTAGAGAGAAGGAAAAAAGCGGAATCAAAACCGTAACAGAGCTTCTCTTATCACCAGGAAGAGCTTTTTCCGATCTTGTTCACATACGGTCCGCAGGGACCGATTCGGAAAGAATCAGATAAAGTTGATAAGGAGTTAATTTGATATGCGTGTTGTTATCCAGGATAATTACGAGAAAATGAGCAAGTGGGCGGCAGATTACATTGCTGCGAAGATCAAGGCTCACAAGGAAGACCGGCCTTTCGTGCTGGGCCTGCCCACAGGCTCCAGCCCCATCGGCGTGTACAAGGAACTGGCCCGCATGAATCAGGCGGAGGAGCTCTCCTTTGCCAATGTCGTGACCTTTAATATGGACGAGTACCTGGGTCTGCCCCGGGAACATGACCAGAGCTACTGGTATTTCATGCACGACAATTTCTTCGATCATCTGGTGGACATGAAGCCGGAGAACATCAACATCCTCAACGGCATGACCAAGGATCCGGAGGGGGAGTGCGCCCGCTACGAGGAGAAGATCGCCTCTTACGGCGGCATTGATCTCTTCATGGGCGGTATCGGCGTTGACGGCCACATCGCTTTCAACGAGCCTTATACCTCCCTGCGTTCCCGCACCGGTGTGCGCAATCTGACCACGGACACCCGGATTGTGAACTCTCGCTTCTTCGGCAATGATCCGGAAGCGGTGCCCAGCCAGGCCCTGTCCGTGGGCGTAGGAACGGTGTTCGATTCCAAGGAGGTCCTGATCCTCATCAACGGCCACAACAAGGCGCGCGCCCTGGCTGCCACCGTGGAAGGCTCCGTCAGTCAGAAGTGGACCTGCAGCGCGCTGCAGATGCACAACGGCGCCATCATCGCCTGCGATGAGGCCGCCTGCGGAGAACTGACCGTGGACACTTACAAGTATTTCCTGGATATCGAGAGGAAGGAGAGACTTTAAGATGTTTACGATCGCAGATCTCTATGATCTTGACCATACCCTGGCAGCCGAGCGAGGATTACGAGGAAGTGCAGCCCCATGTTTGGGTCCACAAGACGGCGAAGGTCTTCCCCTCTGCCTACCTGGGCGCTCCCTGCATCATCGGCCCCAACACCGAAGTGCGCCACTGCGCCTTCATCCGCAGCTCCGCTCTCGTCGGGGCGGATTGCGTTGTCGGCAACAGCGTGGAGCTCAAAAACGTGATCCTCTTCGACCATGTGCAGACGCCGCACTATAACTACGTGGGCGACAGTATCCTGGGTTATTACAGCCATATGGGCGCTGGCTCCATCACAAGCAACGTGAAGTCTGACAAGAAACTGGTGGTCGTACACAACGGCACCGAGCAGATGGAGACCGGCGTGAAGAAATTCGGCGCCATGCTGGGGGACTATGTGGAAGTGGGCTGCAATGCCGTCTGCAATCCCGGCACGGTCATCGGCCGCCATTCCAACATCTATCCC
>ONCI01000006.1 GCA_900316255.1 uncultured Eubacteriales bacterium
GACTCAAACACACGGGGGCCGTTCTGATCCTCCGCGAAGTTCAGCTCAATATAGTTTTCAAAAAGCTGCTGCCCGACGTGGCGGATGATAAAGGTCTTGCCGATCTGCCGCGCGCCGTCGATGATCAGCACTTTGTTGGAGTCTGACTTCAAGTAGCTTTCAATATACGGCTGGATCTTCCGAACTAACATAGCGCACCTCCGCACTTTTCAAGAGAATCAACGCCCAGAGTTATCACACAATTCAATATGCTGACCGCAACATGAATCACACATTTCAATATTTATTATACTCAGAAAACCGCACAAAGCAATAGAAGAAAAGAAAAATGCCGCCTCAACCAATGATGGCTGGGGCGGCTCAAAGATTTGGAAACGGTTATTGCCAGTTCCTTTTCAGCACTTCGCTCTTCAGAAAGAGTGTATTCTTTTCCGAAGACTTGATGGGATGCAGTTTCCCGGTTTTTACGAGCTCGTTGATATATTGCCTTGAGCAATTCAGAATCTCAGCGGCCTCGGCGGCGTTGATGATCCTCTCGGAGGCAAAGGCGCGGAAGTCTTCGGCTTCCAGCGGAATGATCATTCCCATCTTATAGAGCTCTGCGTCTGAGATCGCCAGGTTCTCATCCCACTGGATCCCATAGCCGCCGGGCTGAATTTGGATACGGGAAAAATAATCTGGACGGTTTTTGAGAATGGAAAACTGCGGTATTGCGTCAATATACGCACGCAGATCACACTTCCGGATCATGCCGTCCCGGAAGAAAACTAGGATGCTATTCCCCTGAAGAGGGACGACATCCTCGATTTTCTGCTGGAAGCGGCGAATGACGTTCTTTGGCAAGGAGTTTCGGAAGTCGCCTTCAGAAATGATCCTGCTGGTCCGGAAGAGTGACGGATCTTGCTCCAGTTAAGATATGTCAGATCCTGCTTTTTATGTATGATTGCAGTTTTCATCCGGATCACCTCACTTGACAGTATTTTGCCCATTCTACTTGACATATGTCAAGTAGAATGGGCGCCTCTGCATAATGTTGGATTTCGAATGGAATATAAAAAAGTAGCAATGGGGTAGTCTGTTTGCTCATTGCAGCTTGTAACCGAAGTGCTGCCGAACTTTCTTGTGAGTCGTCTGATCGTTGAGCATGTATGCGACAAGAGGAACGGAGGTCATCCCTTTTTCCCAATATCCATCAGCGGGGTTTTCAACATAGCTCTTCCAAGCTATACGAATAAAAATCTCCTGATCGGGCTTCAAGGCAGTTTTATATTCAGGTTTAATCCATTGAGCGTCAGAGATAGGAACTTCAATCCCATTTTCAATTACGGTGAAATCATCCATGGGAACAGCTGCTGCGGTGCAGACACCGATTCCAACAAAACCAGCGCCAGCTATATGACAGTAAACTACGTCGCCCTCTTGAATATTCCTGAGGTATTTTCCAGAGCCTCCAATACTCGCTGACAGGAAACCATATTTCAGTGCATCAGGCCAGCTTTTATCGAAATATTCAACAGTGAATTCCTGCGCCTTATCACACTTAATGAATTCTTTGTCGATCTCATCATCCCAGCCGCCAGCGATTTCTTTGATGTCATTCGGATCCCAGATATCAACTGCCATCTGCAGGTAAGAATTTGCGCGATCTTTGATACTTTCCTTCGTGAACCGAGGGATAGCTTTCAATCCGTATTGCGATGCAACTGATAAGAATTTCGGATTGTTGTGATAAGCTGTGTCATTCAAAGACTGAGCGAGCACATTATCTCCGATATATTTGCCGACTTTCTCTTGATACTTTATTGCCTGATAGCTACGGTTTTTATCTCGAGTTAAGATGATTAAGTTGCCGATCATCTGACGGCACGCCTGAAATTCATCGGCATTTTCAAAATCATTTTGATAGCTTTCATAGTCATCAGGAAGAATATGCTCTATGTCGTAGGTGTTCCCTTTGCGTTTCCGGTCAACATATATATCAAACTGCGAGGGATTTCCCATCTTGACATTCACATAAGAAGTGAATCGAGCAAGTAAATGCAGCATATATCGCCCAGAGAATTGGTTCAAGCTGAACTTTGTAATGCTATCTATGCTTACGTCCATCCTGCGCAAAGCTCTTACGAGAACCATACCAACTGTACGGCAGTCTTGATTGCGGATTTCCCGCATAACGCGGAATAACAGATATTTGTTTGTATTCCAATTGACTTTTTTGAAATTGAAGATACGGGTTGAGGCAAAGATGTCAACGAATTTCGATATCATCTGGATTTTGCGCTTGATGTCTTCCTCTGAATCATCATTGCTTACTGCAGAAAGAATCATGGTGATCTGATAGTTCAGATCGCGGTTGGCATTGTAGAAGACCTCCTCATAACCAGGGGTGAAATGTAAGCCATATTCTTTCAGCTTTAGGTAGAGTTTCGTTGCTCGGGTCATCTCTGTCATTATCAGAGCCTTATAATCACTGGATTTGATAAGCCCCATCTTTGTTTTGGCATTACTTCGTACCCAAGTATGGAATTTCTCACCAAGCAGTTCAAAGTCTTCATCGTTTGCACCGCGTTTTCCTTCACGGAGTGTTTGGGCATATTTCGCGCGGAGCCATGTTGAGATGAATTCAACGTCCTCTGTGTTGACTACGCCGCTGGAATCATATGAGGAAGCGCTCTTTATTTGATTGATGTTGTCTTGCCAGCGATGATTGACCAAAGCTCTTTCAGAGTCAACGATTTGTTGCATCACATAAGCTTTCATCATTTCTGCGCTGTTGAGACTCAGACCACGATCATTCATCGTCAGGAAAATTGTATGCGCTTCATCCTCAGAAGGAGTATCAATTTCCAGAAGGAGAACTTTTTCCTTCAGCCAATAAATAAAAAACTCCAGAGCCTCACCCTTCAATTCGTCAGGGAAAAGATCCTCAATATCCTTATAACGATCCATCATATTCTGGGCGCTCTCATTGTCAGGCTGATAGGATGCGTCGTTGGAAAGCAATGCCTCTAGGCAAAGGTGGCGATCATCAACATCAATGTTGAAACTCTTTTTACCGTAGTGATCATCATAGATCATGTCTTCGAACTTGACGGTTCTGTATCCGAGCTTGGCTTGTTCGGCCTGAAGATTATTCAGGTAAATCAATAACAGGGACAGAGATGTCAGCCGCTGTTGCCCATCAATGATTTTATTGGGAGCGCTGCCTGTGCAGATGATGCAACCCATGTAGTAGTATCCATAGCGTTCCACTTCTTCAGGAGTATCGTGTTCATTCGGATCGTAGAATTCCTCAAAAGTATCCTGAAAATCGGATATCATCTGCTCAATCTGTTTTCTGCCCCAACGATATTCCCGTTGAAAAACATCAACTGTAAAGCGTCTATGAGAAAGAATTTTGGTAAGCGAATCTGTTTTGTCAATTTTATTCATGATGATGTCAACTCCTGAATATAATTGCCTTCTCCGATCTGCTGCATGGATATTGCATGATCAGTATACAATGGTACTACTGAAAAGTCAAAGTGTTGCAGGCTATATGCAATGTGAACCCAAAGTGTGGATAGAAGTTGATTTCTCTTGTAACAAGGTGCTTGAACTGATATAATCAGGGATGCTTCGTTGGCGGAGCTGGTGAAACGATCATTAGAAAAGAGGAAAAAACATGATCGAAGCCCGGATAGCAGCTGCAAAAATAATAGCGGAAAGATTGCTCAACAGCAAGAAGTATAGTTTTTGCGATTTGAAGCCATCTGATTTGCAGGTTGGCCTGGCAGTCATCTATGCGATCTTCGATAAAGACTCAGGTGAAACATTATATGTCGGAAGAACAAAGAATCTACGCCAGAGATTGTACACGAACCATTTGATGGGGCCAAAGTCTAACGCACGTCTCAAAAAGTATCTTACAGAGGACTTAAATGTCCCGGAAATCCAGACGATGGAACAGGCAAAGTCTTTTCTGCGTGAACAGTGCTATTTCCAATATATTCCTGAGCCGGATATGCGTAGTCGGGGTCAGATTGAGGGCTTACTTGGGTATCTGCTGGACGTACGCTATATCCATGAGGAACACTGACGAAGCCCACTTATCTGTCGGATGCATTCTTTCCTGAAACAGCGTAATGTGAAGTTTCAAGAATCCTCCAAATGAAGTCTATCGACAACATCTGGAGGATTTTAACTATTATTAAAGCAGTTTTCGTGCTGCGCTACTATTTCGCCGCATAATCCTTTTGGGTGGTCACGACCCTTCAGCAGCTTTCGCCCATCTTCTCCGCCAGGTCGCGGAGGCTTTTGCTGTACTGCGCCTTGGAGATGGCGCCGCGCTCTACGAAGAGATCCAGCGTGTGCTTCTGGGTGAGAAAAAGCTGATGATTCTTCTGCTTGTAATTGAGCGAATCCCAGAAGGGGTTTTCAATCGTTACATCCATGATCATATCCTCCTTGCCGCGCTCTTCCGCGGCTTTTTTATTTTATCCGATCGGCAGGGGAGTGCTCGGGCGAGAGCTTGACGCCAAGCATGGTCTCCACATTGGAGGCCACGGTTTGCAGCTCCCGCAGCTTTGAGCGGGCAAAGGAATAGTCTGCGTACTGCTCGTTTTTCTGCTGAAGGAGAGCGGTCTTTCGTGCCTTCAGATCCTTCAGCGAGGGGATGGATTTCTCCCCGGTGAGCTCGCGGATCTGCTTTCTTGCGGCCTCGTACAGGGCCAGACTACCGGAGTGAGCCTCCCGAAAATCCTGCTTGTTCCAGGCCTTCAGATAGGCAGAATAGGTGTTCTTGTTGGCAAGATACTGACCCACATTTCGGATCAAGAGATTGGTGCCGTCCAGCGATTTTTCGGTGGCCTTCAGCGCGGCGTGCTTTTCGTGGAGATCGGCTCTGGTATCGGTGAGAATTGCACGCAGATCCTCCTCGGTGCCAAGCTGATTTTCCTGAAGGAAGGCAAGGGTTTTAGACATCTCCTTCAAGTTGCTGATCTTGACCTTTCGGGCGTAATTGGGATTCTCGCAGGCCTTCACCAGCGTCTGCAGGTCCGCGATGAGTCGGATTGAAGGATCCGCCTTTATTGCGCTGTGAGCGGGCTTCGAAGCGGCACTTTCTGCGGTCCTGGCCTTGTATTCCAGGCTGCGAAAATAGCTGAGAAGAAAGCCCCTGTCAAAGTCCGTTCCCAGTCGTCTTGCGCGGATGGGACGCTCCCGGTCCGGAAGCAGATAGCTGAAACGCCCGCGGCTTTCCAGAAGCGTGATGCCGTAGTTTTCCAAGAGCTTTTCCCGGAATTCCTCCAGGCTTTTGCTGTCATCCAAAGTGGACGAAATCTGCCTGCGCAGGGTGCCAAGAAACGTCTCAAATTTGGATTCGTTGGGGTTCGCTTGGGCGGCTGCAGCCTCATCCAAATCGTGCTGCCCGCGGCGCTGCGCCCAGTACTCTTTGTCGGTGATGCAGACCTTGGCAGGGTTCAGCAGATCCACCTGATAGAGACCCTCCCGCTGGCAGAGGTCCATGACCTGCTGCTTGAAAAAGGCCATGAAAGCATCGGAGGCGTTGTGCTTATACCCCGCCGGAAGAAGGCTCTGCTTTTCCGGGAAGAGAAGGTCAATCGCTGCCTCTTTTCGGACGCTGTTGATCACGATATGCACGTGGATATTTCCCGCACCGTTGTGACCATCCGGGTGCGTGCAGACAATGGCCTGATGACCCGGGAAAGCGCGCTGCGTGAGCTCCAGCCCAAAGGCCTGCGCCCTCTCGCAGCTGAGACCGTTTTCCTCCCGGTCCCGGGGATCAAAGCTCACAATATAGTGGTGCGCCTTGATCTCGGCAGGGGAGGCGTTCTTCCCGAAGGAGGCGTTTGTTTGCATGCACTCCATGCCGAAGGATTCCGGGCTGCAGAGGACGCCGTCCATAAGGAAGAAGTCCCGCAGAATCAGCTCGCCGTTTTCGTCCAGGATGGGCTTGTTCGTATACTCGTCATGCCGGTATTTCAGATAGCGCACGGCATCGGAATACCAGTTGTTTTTGACCTTGATGTGTTTAACCGTTGCCATATTCTTTTTCCACTGCCCGGTCCAAACGGCCGCAGGAATCCTGCAGCATATGAAGCGTTTCCTGCAGCTCTTTCGCAAGGGAATTCGTCATGAGGCCGTTCTCGTTGAAGTACCGGGCGATCTGATTCAGGTTGCCGCCCAGCTTGTTGATTTGCTGGAGCTCGGAGACGATGGCATCCACGTTATGGATCAGGACCGGCTGCTGCCGGATCTGCTGATTCGCGGCGAGACTGCGCCAGTACGCGGACTGAGAGAGACCGGCCTTCTTCGCCTCGGTCGATGCGACATGATAGAGCTCCTCCGAGATCCAGAAGCCCACAAAGCGTCCTTTGGTCGGGGTATCAAGTTTTTTTGGTCGTGCCATGGCAAGCTCCTTTTCACGCGCAAGCGGGAAAAACTGTCTCATGAAAATGAGACCGATGGGAACCGGGTCTGAACGAGGGATTGGGGAGCGGAATCCCCAACAAGAGGATGGAAAGGAAAAACATGAAAATGGGTTTTCCTTTAAACATCAGAATCTTGCTCTGAGAAAGTTGCCCCTAAACTCAGGGAAACTGCAGAACCTCGTAGCCCCGGTATTTCTTAAATACGTTGTAGATCGTCATGAACTCCATGATGGTGATGGCGTGACCGCCGATGACACCCGCATAAGCCACACCAGGCCTTCCCCGGCCATATACCTTGCTGTCAATGTTGACCCAAACCCATGGGCAATCCCAGAAGCCATATTTACACTGAAAGCCTTCATTCCGAAGAAACTCAATAAATTCAGAGTTCTGATGCCCGAGATCTTCTCCGCTTACAAGAAAGCATTCCCGGGTGTACCCCAGTTGAAGAGAACGTGTTGTGTTTTCCATGTCAGTCGTCCTCGTCAATGGCGTCGACGATCTCCAGCTCGTCAATCAAGGTGAGAGGATCGTCCTCCCGCGGAGCAGAGGAGGGAGCCCTTTTCGCGGCAATCAGAAGAGCGAAAACCAGGAGCACAACAGCAATGCCGATACTCATATCATACCCTTCTTTCTGAGCCGGCAGTGTTCCAATGCTGCCCTACCCGTTTTGCATTCGTCCAGAGCTGGTCAAGCTCCGCCCAATCCTCATCACTCATGAAAAACTCATAGAGCGGCATGTGAAGTGCATCACATACGATTTGAATGGTATCGATCCGAAGCTGATTGTCCCGCCTCTTTGCATTTGAAAATGCTGCTCGTGTGAGCCCGGTCATCTGGCACAGTGCAGCCAAGGTCAGACCGCGGTCGACCAGAATGTCGTTCAGCTTATCCATTGTATTCATGGTGAGAACCTCCTTCCAAATTGCACCTAAACCCTGAATACCTGACCTTCACTTTTGCATCTTCTTCTTTGGCAAAAAGTATTATCTCATAAAAGGTGTCCCAAATAACGGACTTGGTATTTTCTGGGAGCATCGTTAAATGAAAAAGTAAATGTTGAAGAAACGTCTCCACGCGCAGCCCGTTAACTCTCAAAAGCGATAGGGCGAGATCACAATGAACGCCGACCGGGCGTACCCGTCAGGTGCTTCGCTTTCTGTTCAAGCTTTCGGAGGACCGGGAAAAAACAGCGTTTCAGCAGGCTCTCCACAAAGGCGTCTCCGTCGTCCCGAAAATAGAAAAGCGCGCTATCGTGAAAACGACGGTTTCCTGCCGTTTTCAGCGTGATGCAGCCCGATATTTTCGGACACAATGACAATTGATGTATGCACAAAAATGTGTTAATCTTTTGACGATCCCGAAAAGGAGTTGATGATTATGAAGAAAGAATATCCCAATGTTGACACCCTGGAAGCGCTTGAGAAGGAGATTGCACGGGTCAAGGCCGCGCAGGCTGTCTACGCCTCCTATACACAGGAGCAGGTGGACAGGATTTTCCTTGCCGCAGCGACTGCCGCGAACAAGGCCAGGATCCCGCTGGCGAAGGCCGCGGTCGCCGAGACCGGCATGGGCATCGTGGAGGATAAGGTCATCAAAAACCACTTTGCCTCTGAGTATGTGTATAATGCCTATCGCAACACCAAAACCTGCGGTGTCATCGAGGAGGACAAGGCCTACGGTGTGAAGAAGATCGCCGAGCCACTGGGCCTCGTATGCGCCATCATCCCCACGACGAACCCCACTTCCACCGCTATTTTCAAAACGCTGCTGGCGCTGAAAACCCGCAACGGCATCATCATCAGCCCCCACCACCGCGCCAAGAGCAGCACCGTAGAGGCCGCCAAGGTCGTGCTGGAAGCTGCGGTCGCGGCTGGTGCTCCTGAGGACATCATCGGCTGGATCAGCGCCCCGTCCCGTGAGATGACCCGTCTTCTCATGAAGGAGTCGGACATCATCCTGGCCACCGGCGGGCCCAGCATGGTCAACGCCGCCTATTCCTCCGGCACCCCGGCTCTCGGCGTCGGAGCGGGCAACGTCCCCGCAATCATCGACGACTCGGCGGATATCCTGCTGGCAGTCAACTCCGTCATCCACTCCAAGACCTTTGATAATGGCATGATCTGCGCCTCGGAGCAGTCGGTCATCGTGCACGAGCGCATTTACGACGAAGTGCGCAGGGAATTTGCAAGGCGCGGCTGCTTCTTCCTCTACGGGGAGGCGCTGGATAAAGTGCGGAAAACCGTCATCATCAACGGCGCGGTCAACGCCGGCATCGTGGGCCAGTCCGCTGCCAGGATCGCGGCTCTCGCCGGGGTCCTGGTCCCCGAGGGCACCAAGATCCTCATCGGCGAGGTGGAATCCACCGACAAGTCCGAGGAGTTTGCCCACGAAAAGCTTTCCCCCGTCCTCGCCATGTATCGGGCCAAAGATTTTGCCGACGCGGTGGACAAGGCGGAGGCTCTCGTGGAGGGCGGCGGCCTGGGCCACACCGCCTCCATCTATCTCAATACCGCCACGCAGCAGGACAAGCTCGAAACCTTCCAGGCCCGGATGAAGACCTGCCGCATCGTAGTCAACACGCCCTCCTCCCACGGCGGCATCGGCGATCTCTATAACTTTGCCCTCGCGCCGTCGCTGACGCTGGGCTGCGGCTCCTGGGGCGGCAACTCGGTGTCGGAGAACGTGGGCGTCAAGCATCTGCTGAATATCAAAACCGTGGTGGAAAGAAGGGAAAACATGCTCTGGTTCCGTGCGCCGGAAAAGATCTACATCAAGAAGGGCTGCCTGCCCGTTGCCCTCAAGGAGCTGGGCGAGATGGGCAAAAAGCGCGCCTTCGTCGTGACCGGCCCGCACCTGCACAAGACCGGGGCGGCCGAGCCGATCTTCAGGAAGCTGGAGGAATTGGGCATCGAACATAGCTGCTTCTTTGACGTGCCCAACGACCCGACCCTCGCCTGCGCCAGAGAGGGCGCCAAGCGCATGGCGACCTTCAAGCCCGACGTGATCATCGCCCTGGGCGGCGGCTCGCCCATGGATGCGGCCAAGATCATGTGGGTCCTCTATGAGCATCCCGAGGTCGACTTTGCCGACATGGCGATGCGCTTCTCCGATATCCGCAAGCGCATCTACAAGTTCCCGAAGATGGGCGAAAAGGCCTACTTCATCTGCATCCCCACCTCCGCCGGAACCGGAAGCGAGGCGACTCCCTTTGCCGTGATCACCGATGAGACCACCGGCATCAAGTACCCGCTGGCGGACTATGAGCTCATGCCCAACATGGCGATCGTGGATGTGGATTACCACATGACTGCCCCCAAGGGTCTGACCGCCTCCTCCGGCATCGACGCGGTGTCTCACGCGCTGGAGGCCATCGCCTCCGTCATGGCTACCGACTACACCGACGGCCTTGCTCTGCAGGCCCTCAAGAATCTGTTCACCTGGCTGCCCAAGGCCTATGAAGACGGCAGCAACGTGCAGGCCCGTGAGAAAGTCGCCAATGCCGCCACCATGGCGGGCATGGCCTTCGCCAACGCTTTTCTCGGCGTGATGCACTCCATGGCCCACAAGCTGGGCGCCTTCCACCACGTGGCACACGGCCTCGCCAACGCTCTCATGATGGATGAGGTGCTGCGCTTCAACGCCGCGGAGGCTCCCACCAAAATGGGCACCTTCCCCCAGTACGATCACCCGCACACTCTGGAGCGCTACGCCATGGTGGCGGATGCTCTGGGCTGCGGCGGAAGCACGGACAGCGAGAAGCTGGAGGCCCTGATCCGGAAGATCGACGAGCTGAAAGCGTCCATCGGTATTAAACCCACCATCCGCGATTACGTGCCGGATGAGGAGGCCTTCCTCACCACGCTGGACGAGATGGTGGAGCAGGCCTTCGACGATCAGTGCACCGGCGCAAACCCCCGCTATCCGCTTATGCGCGAGATCAAGCAGATGTATCTGGACGCCTACTACGGCAGGCAGTTTGAAGAGACCGCCAAACCCGACGTCAAACAGCTTGAAGGGAGAGAATGAGCATGAATTTGGACAATATCATTGCCGAACGCAAGAACAAAACCATCTACCGCGACGGGGATAAGTGCGTTAAGGTTTTCAACAGCAGCTTCGCCAAGGCCGACATCCTCAACGAGGCGCTCAACCAGGCGCGTGTGGAGGACTGCGGTCTGAACGTGCCGAAGATCCTGGAGGTCACCACGGTGGACGGCAAGTGGGCCATCGTCTCCGAGTTCATCGAGGGCAAGACCCTCTCCCACCTCATGCGAGACGATCCGGACAACACGGAGAAGTATCTTGAAATGATGGTAAACACCCAGCTTCTGATCCACACGAAGAAGTGCCCGCTGCTCTCCCGCCTCAAAGACAAGATGAACCGCAAGATCCTCATGGCCGATCTCGACCCTGTGACCCGCTATGAGCTGCTGATCCGTTTGGAGGGTCTGCCCACCCATGACAAGCTCTGCCACGGTGACCTCTGCCCCTCCAACATCATCCTCACCCCCTCGGGCGAGCTGTATATCATCGACTGGGCCCACGCCACCCAGGGCAACGCCTCCGCCGACGCGGCGCGCAGCTTTCTGACCTTCCATCTGCGCGGCGAGGCGGAAAATGCCGAGCGCTATCTTGACCTCTTCTGCGAGGGCAGCAACATCGAAAAGGACTATGTCCAGAAGTGGATGCCCATCGTTGCAGCGTCCCAGTCCATCAAGGGCAAGCTGGAGGAACGGGACTTCCTCCTCCGCTGGGCAAACGTAGTGGAATACTGATCTCCATGGGGCCGAGTGTATCGGCTTCCCCTGCTGGAAAATACGCGGCGAAGACAATCTTCGCCGCGGTTTTTTCTGCGTGCGCCCGGCATGGGCGACAACTTGGTGGCGAAAGTCCACTACGGACTCGGCAGCAGGAACCGTTAGCCAAAGGCAAGGGTGTCCATCGCGAGAGGGAATCAGAAGGAAGCCGGATTGCGGAGGTTGAAAGGTCCGCCGCAGGGCAAACTCTCAGGCCAACGGACAGAAACCACATACAAGGCTGGCTTGGGGCGGACGACCCTGCGCAACAAGGGAAAGTCCAATGCTACCCGAACCCCATACAGTAGATGTGGTGGTCATGAGAGGAAGGTTGTCGCTCTTACCCGGGGAGATCTGCAAGATACGCTCTGAAAGGAGTAAAAAGTGACCTTCACTTTTGCAATCTAGGGGATATGTGCTTTCAGCTTAGCAGAGGCGCTGTACCATAAACAGGACTTTCAACGAAGCACGCGGCCGGCGATCTCAAAAAAGCGATAGGGAGAGACCACAATTGGCTCATATTTTGCCTTGTTATAGGAGTTCAGGACCGGCTGATTGTGGAGGCAGTGATTGCTGTCGGTGAACACCTCGCGAAGGGATTCCTCCGGCTCCTGTTCGCTGTAGGCCTTGATATAGCCTTGACCGTCGTAAATGAAGATGCCCACTTCACCGATCCGAAGGGTATCAGTCCGCTGCACCCAGACGAGCTGATCCTGGGTAAAGATCGGCTCCATGCTGTCGCCGTTTACATGGACGCCGAAATCGGCCCCGGCGGGGACCATGCTTTTGGGAACCTGCACCATCTCAAAGTTGCCTTCATCCAGAAAGGCGCCGGGACCGGCGGAGGCGGACAGGTAACTCACCGGCATCTCAACCAGCTCATCTTCCATGTGCTTGGGAGCGGGGGAGTAACGGCCAGAGGCGATCAGGTCCTCTTTGTAGTCCTCCAGCTTTCTCAGTCCGACTGGGTCCAACTCCGGCGCAAGGGGAGAGGAGGTGAACAGAGAGATGGAATCGATTCCGAAAATCTTGGCCAGGGCAATCAGATGGTATGCACTTGGTGTGGCGCTGCCCTTTTCCCACTTCCAAAGAGCAGTGCGGCTGATGTCAATGCCATGTAGAGACAGCTCATCACAAAGTGAAGCCTGGCTCATTTTTCGCTGCTTGCGCAGATCGGCGATGCGTTCACCGATCACATTGTTGGCATACTCGGAAGGAGCATTATATAGAGGCCGATTCAAATGAATGATAGGAGCTTTGTTTTTTCTGGGCATGTTAGTTCCCTCCTGTTTGCAGTTGATCACATTATAGAAGATAGGAAGAATGCTGTCAAGAGAAAAAGAAACCTGAGGTTAACAAACGTTTACTTGACAACAACCACAAGTTACAATATAATTACAAACGCCGACAAACAGTGACCGCATGAAGATCGGGACGATTCGGATGTACACAGGTCGGAAGGACAAACGATCACGTACGGGATGGAGGGAGATGAGCAAAGTGTCCAGGTATCTTTCCTATGCTCAATTGGATACGATTGCGGGTCGGGTGGTTCGCGCGTACCGGAAGCTTCCGGAGGTGCAGGCGGCAAGGGTAGTCCATTCTGTCGACCCACAGTTGCTTCTGACGAAGCTGCTGGGCCTGTCCGTTGCGTTTCGGCATATCTCCCGGGACGGAGAGACCCTGGGGATGACAAGCTACGAGGAACTGGAGATTGAGATCTTCGATAAGGAGGAAGAATTCTTCTCCTTTGACGGAAAGACGGTGCTCATCGAGAAGAATCTGCTGTCTGAGAACCAGACCGGCAGACGAAACTTCACCATCATGCACGAGGGCTGCCACCATGTTCTCAGAATGCTGTATCCGAGAGATTATGCCGCGGGAGCAAACGCCAGGCGGGTTCTCCGGTATCGGTGCACAGGAGAGGGCTGGTCACGGGAGGAGTGGCAGGTCGACAGACTGACTTCCTCCATTTTGATGCCCCGGGAGTTGGTTGAACAGGCCATGATCCGAGTGGGGCAGAGAGGGAGAATCAAGTGGCTCTGCCCCGACAGCGAGGCCTATGGGCGCTTTTGCGGGATGAGTGAGCTGCTGGGCGTTTCCAAACAGGCACTTTGTATCCGGATGATGGGGATGGGCCTCATAGAGGAGGCTGAGCTCTATCGCCCGTATGGAGTAGATGTACTTGCAGGAGATGATTTTGATGGATGAAAGAAACACCATAACGGAAGAAAGGAATGCTGTGAGAATGGAAAGAAAAATGCCCAATGAGATGCGGGTAGTGAAACGATGCCCGTACTGCGGAAAGCGCCTGTTCGATAAGATTACGACGGGGTCTGGCGTGGTGGAAACCAAATGCCCTCAGTGCAAGAACGTCGTGCGATTCGATTTAGCCTTTCGACGTGCTCGCCGGGGTTCCTCATATGTACCCAAGATGACCATCAACTTCTAAATCCAAAACCGAAGTACCGAGCAGCGGGACCGCGGCCATAACGGCCAAACGAGTCACCAAATAGCCGGACATCGGGGCTAAGGGATCATAGTATCCCTTAGTTCCGGTGTCCGGCTTTTTCTATTCTCCCGGCAAGCAGCACCTGACGGGGACTAAAACGATATATCGAGCCTGGTGCGCAATGGGCGAAGGGTATTTCCATAAGGATCATGCAGAGAAGAGCTCTGAGATCTGGCCTTGGAAAATGCCTTGGTTTGTTGTGCTCTTTTCGGCCTGAAAACAGCTCTGCAGACAGAGCCTCCCCTTCGACCGCACAGGCGGGAAGGGGACAGCATGCGCTGCAAGTGGGCCTGTTATCTGGCGAAATACCCCTGATCTCCCAAGTTTTGCTTTCCAAAAAAAACAAAACGAAAAGGAGATCAGAATATGAAAACATTTTATATCAGAGATATAGAGGGAACGATCCCGTCCTGTGACGGGAAGGTCATGTACCGGGAAATCCGGGGGAAGGAGATCCTGACCTTCTTCCGCGAGGAAGAAAACAGGCGCCGCTGCTTCGTACGTGGCAGCGACTGTGAGGATGCACAGGAGTGTTGGTTTGAGGTGGACGCTGCGCTGATGCCGATGGCGGAGAGGGCCAAGAGGCGGGAACGTTACCTGCGTGAGGAGCGGGAGCGGGCATCTCTTCAAATCCTTTCGCTGGAGGAGCTCTGCAGTGGGACGGAGGCGGATCCGATCACGCTGGAGGACACTCTTACCTCAGACGATCCCGGCCCAGAGGAGCAGATACTCCTCGCTGCAGAGAAAACAGCGGTATGGGATGCTCTGCAAACGCTAGACGCGGAAGCACAGAGTTTGATCCATGCGCTGTTCCTGCAGGACGAGCCCATGACCCTGCGGGGATACGCAGCTCTGTGTGGGCTGCCGTTTCCTACGGTGCAATCCCGAAAGAATGCTGCTTTGAAAAGATTGAAAGCACTGCTCGGGTGAGCGTGGACAATCAGTACGAGGCGATTGGTTTAAAGAGTGAAGGCAGGTCATTAGTAATTGACGAACGATAAATCTCTTTGACAACACTGAGGAAGGAAGATATACTAAATAAGAGGATTGTGTAAGTCAGTAGGAGCGTATTCCGAGTGGCTGGTCTTTAGGACGACCAATCCTCTTTTCTTTTGATTTAGCATACAGAAGATGTAATGCAGAAAGGACACAAATAGGCCATGGAATTCTGCGAGAACCGTTTCCTTCTATTTAGAGGTGTGAACAGCTCAAATGAAAGCACGCTTGACACCTTCGTTGGCCAGACAGAATCCGTTTCTTTATTGAAAATAGCCTGTGACGCTGCTAAGGCAAGGAAAGCACCCTTGGATCACATTCTCCTTACAGGGAAAACAGGGCTTGGGAAAACTATGCTTGCACGGGCTATCGCAAATGAGATGAACAGGGATGTATATTGGATTTCTCCAGATGCGCTATCGTCTTCGGGGGATCTGGTATCTGTTCTGACAGATCTATCTAATGGAGACATTGTCGTTGTTGATGATATTCATCGAATGAAGAAGAGAGATTTAGAAAATCTCGTTCCGGCTTTGAGCGAGGGCAGCATGGATATTGTGTTAGGAAAAGGTCCATCTGCAAATAAGATTCATCTCGAGCTTCCTTTCTTTACCGTGATTGGTACAACGTATAGAGATGATAGTCTGGATAACAGGCTGAAGGATTGCTTTGAGATCCGGATCCGATTACATGACTATTCCTTTGAAGAACTGGCAGTGATTGCAGAGCAGTATGCGCCGAAGCTTGGAATACGGATAGACAGGGAAGGCGCACTAAAGATCGGTGCTGTCTCGGGAGGGACTCCTCGCGAGACGATTAGAATTCTGAAGAGAGTTCGAGACTTTGCAACTGTAAAACAGATCGAGAAGGTCCCAGTGGAACTGATAGAATCGATTCTGGATATGATGGGAAATACAGAAATGTAATTGAGGATAATTGCTTTCAAAAGACTAAGCATATAAAGGGGGATACGTATGATCGATGACGTGATAAAAAAGGAAACAGAGAAAATATCCAGAGTTGTAAGAGCGCATGAAGATGCTAAGAAAGCTGCGGCGGATAGCGATTACAAAACGGCATATGAATCCCTCATTAGCGCTATTATGCCAATAGAGGCAATAGACCAATACAATTGGGGGGTGATATATTATAACGGGCATGGAGTAGAGAAGGACTACAAAAAAGCATTCGAGTGGTTTAAAAGAGCGTCGGATAAAGGATACACCAATGCAACGAGGATTGTAGGACGGATGTATTATAATGGCGAATATGTAGAGAAGGATTATGAGAAGGCTTTTCAGTATACGATGAGGGCTGTTGAGGAAGGCGACAATTATGCAATGACCATGCTAGGAAGCATGTATCTATACGGAGAAGGTGTTGAGAAAAACAGTGAGCGTGCAGTTCAGTGGTTTGAACAAGCTGCAGAAAAAGGCAACACTCAAGCAATGGTCTCACTAGGAAGCATGTATCTTGATGGAGAAGGCGTTGACAAAAACTGTGAACGCGCAGTTCAGTGGCTTGAAAAAGCCGCAGAAAAAGGCGACAAAAGAAGTAAGGCTTGGCTTGGTCAGGAGTATTATAGGGGGACTACACTCCCGAGATCTTATGAAAAAGCCTGGAGATGGCTTATGGGGTTTAATGCAAATTGGATTGCAAAAAGTCTCTGCGATAAAGAGAAGGATATCTTTCGTCAAGCAAATTGCCTTCTCGGAATGATGTATTTGCATGGAAAGGGAACAGAACGAGACGGTGAAAGTGCTGAGGAGTGCTTGAGATACGCGGCTGAAAATGGGGATGAGGAAGCACAGTTTTGGCTCGGGTTTCAATATGTGCGTGGACTTGGGGTGGATATCGATATCCAGGAAGGCGACAAATGGCTGAAGGAAGCAGCGAAAAACAGCTTTGAAGACGCTGTAAAGCTCCAGAAGGCGACACAGAAGCGAGAGATCCTGGATGCAATCTGGGCGAAAGCCAAAGAAGAAGCCGAACAGGACAGAAGGGAGCACGCAATGGCGCAGAATGAAAAGTGAGCTCACATAACAGAGCAGCCAACGGGAGAGAAATTCCGTTGGCTGCTCTGTCTATAAGGACTTGCGCGATCGCTCAGTCGCGCAGAAAGACCTTGATCACGATCCGATAGTAGTCGCCGACGATCTCTTTATGGCGGACGGTGCCGTAAAGATCCTTGCCCGCGTCCATGAGCCGCGCGAATATCTTGTTCCGGTCCCGGGGAATGTAGCCTAACTTCCTCCCCAGGGCAAGCGCATCCTGGGAGATCTCGCCCTCCTCGGGCAGCGCGTCGATGCGGATGGCGTACTCGTCATAGGGGTTCTCCGGCTCCCGCACCAGACGGACCCGTTCGCCCTCCTGGAGCGTTTCGTAGAGCGCGGCAATGTTTTTCACATAGTTGGTGCCGACCACGTCGGTCCCCAGCAGAAAGATGTCCCGCTCAAAGGGCAGGGGAAGGGTCAGCTCTGCGCCGTCTGCGTGCAGGGCGGCGACCAGCTCTTCCTCGGCCTGCTTCAAAATGAGTTCGTTCATGTCTTGCCCTCCAGGTCAGCGACTTCCCGGCGGTAGCGCTCCGCCTGCTGACGAAGCAGGAACAGCGCCTGCTCCAGCCGCTTCTTCTCCGCAGCCAAGAGCTCGGGATCTTCCAGCAGCTTCTTCTTGGTGTAGGGGAAGCGGGTCTTGATATGCCGGATCTCATATCGCAGACTGAAGACCAGGTCGAGAAGCCGCTGCTTTTCCTCCCGCAGCGCCTGCAGCGGATCCTGACCGGGCTCCGGTTCTGTGTCGGCGCACATCCCGTCGATCTCCTCCAGCGTCTTCAGATCGCCGTCCTTATAGGCCTGGATCGCCCGCTTGAACAGGGTACGGGTGGCCTCGTCCTGCTCCGGATGCAGATCCGGGTGCATGGCTTTCACGATCCGGCGGTAGAGACGCTTGAGCCGATCCTCCTCACTGAGGATCTTATCTTCTGCCTCTGCCTCCTCGCTGGGGATCTCATCTTCCACGTTCTCCTGCCCCTGAGGATCAGACGCTTTTTCGCCTGTTTTTGTTTCTGCAAGGGAAGTGCTTTTGCCGGCCCTTTTGGGACGCTGGGCCTCCGCCTCCTTCGCGTGGCGGGTGAATTCCTCATAGACCTTCTGGTACTCCTCCAGGTCCTTGCGGAGCTTCTGCTCCACCTTTTCGACATCCGGCTTTTCATCCCGATTCCGGGCGGCGCGCAGATATTCAGCCCGGCGGCGAAAGTAGTTTACCAGGCCGTCTGCCCGGAAGACCTCGGCCTCCAGACTGCCGAGCTCCCGGTAATAGCGGGCCTCCAGCTCCCGGCAGATGACGTGCACCAGCTCGTCCCGTTCCTGCACCAGGTCGGCCAGGAGCTCCCGCAGGGCGCGGATCTGGGCGCGCAGCCGCGTCTCCTCGTCCTCTTCGGTGGTAGGCGTAAAGAGCACCAGATTTTGGGCTTCTGCCTGCGCGGGGGCTTTCTGGCCCACGGGGACAAGGGAAGCCGGTGCGGGCGCCTCAGGCTCAGGCGGCAGCGCTGCGCAGCTCGCAAGCGTTTCGCAGTGCTTCCGGATGGCGGCAAGCTCCGCACGGATGGCGTCGGGCAGCTCCCAGGCCTGGATATCCAGCGCATGCAGGGCGATCTGCCGCAGCGCGGAGGCGGCCTCCCGCTGCAAAAGCTGCTCCTCCCGGGGGAGGGACAGGGACTCCAGCTCATCTGAGCTGATGAGAGCCGTCAGGGCTAGCTCTGAGGCGGCGTAGCAGAGCATGGTGAGCTTTCCAGGCTGAGACAGGGCGGAGGAAGCAGCCTGCTCCTCCAGCTCCCGGCTGCGGCGCAGAACAAAGGCGATATTCTGTTGGAGACGTTCCGATAGCTGCAGCATCCCGGCCTCCGATCAAAGGAAAGGGTGATTGATCATAGTTTACAATATCTGGCTTCGATCTGCAAGACTAAAAGAGCGCCGACCGGGGAGGTCCCGGCCGGCGCCTTGCTTATTCTTCGGGAGATCGGAAGGCCGGGGGATAGTCCCAGCGGATCCCCAGGCAGGTCCCTACGCCTTCCTCCGGTTCCCACTGAGCGTCTTCATCGGTACAGACTCCAATTCGGACCGCGTGGGGGAGAATCTCCGCCAGAATCCGGTTCTCCTCGCTGTGCTCCGCTCCCTTGGCGAAGTACACTTTCACCTCAACGTTTCCGCTATCCCCCATGGGATCGACACCGCAGCCAAAGATACGGCCTTCCTCCACTAAGGGATCCAGTTTTTTGCAATCCTCCAGGATCTGCCGAAAGAGCCCTTCGTCGAAGATCAGTTCCGGATTGTTTTTATGAAACGACTCTATAATGACTTTCGCCAGATTCCAAACCGTAAGTATCATATCGTTCCCTCCCTGTTTGAATGTGGCAGAATCTTAACACAGGGAGGGCAGACTGTCTTGTCCGCGGCAGCGCAAAAACGGACAAAAGAAACGAGGCAATATTGAAGCCTCGTTTCACAGTTCGTCAAAAGGATCGTCCCAGAGTTCCTCGGGGATCTCTTCGAGCAGATTGCCCGGCAGTGGGTCGTCATCCTGGGCCAGTTCCCGGTCAAGCCTTCCGCCGTGCCAGCTGGTGTAGGATTCCCGCATGCGCCGGTCCACCTCGTCATAGTAGGCCTGCAGTTCCCGAATCCGGGGATCCAGAGAAGCCAGCAGATCTTTGGCCTCCTCCTCGGTGAGAGGCGCGTCGGGATCCTCCTGCCCGCCCGGCAGCCAGCGCAGCAGCTTCCAGACCAGCGTTTCCCATTCCTCCGGATCGAAAAGGCCGCCTGTCTTGCGCCGGTAGACCCGCCACAGCGTGACGTAGTCGTGGAAGGGGAGCTGCCAGGTCTCGGAATAGGTGGCAAGCATCTCCGGGCCACAGTCCAGCAGCTCCTCCTGGCTTGCATCGTGGTAGGCGTGGAAATACTGGATGGTCTCCAGCCGGATCCCCAGGCGGAAAAACATCTCCTGCACAAAGGAATCGTCCGCATACTCCTTGAGCAGCTTAGGCTGGGTGGTCAGTGCCTCGTCGTCGGGATCCTCCTGCTCGGGGAAGGGGAGAATGTAATCCCGAAGAGAGTCCAGATATCGGAAGCAGTCCTCCAGGCTGCGGCCGCTGCGCTGAGAGAGGGAAAAGGCATATTCGCTCATGGGGCGGCTCAGCTCGTAAAAGGCCTCCAGCTCCATGGCGCGGGCAGCCCGGTCCAGCTGGGACTTGGGAATGCCGAAGCGAATCTCTTCCATATCTGCCGCGGAGGGCTCGGGCTCTTCGGAGGGAGCTCTGCCTCTGCGGGAGAGCGCATCCCAGGTCAGGGGGCCCTCCAGCAGAGAGCGGTCGCTGCGGCGTCTCGCCTCGCCGGGGGTCAGGCCGAAGCGGGCCTTGAAGGCCTTGGTGTAGCCGGGCTGATCCTGGTATCCCGCAATGGCGAGAGCGGTCTCAATGTCCCTGCGGCCCGGCCCAAGGAGGTAGCCGCAGGAGGCCATGAGCTTTCGCTCGCTGATGTATCCCCGAAGCGTACGGCCTGTCAGGTACTTGAAGACTGCGATCATGTCCCGCACGGCAAAGCCGCTGTCCCGGGCGACCAGCTCCGCCAGCTCCTGCGGATCCAGGTCGGGATCTGAGGCGTGTTCCTCAATGGCGCGGATCGTCCGGTCATATCTTTCTCTCACATTCATTTCGGTCAGGCACCTCCATTCGACACCGATCATAGCACAGGAGCACCCATCAGTCTTGTCCGTGACGGCGCAGTTTTGAACAAAAGTATTATAGCGAAAAGCGCTGACAAGTTCAACCGAGCATTGAGCAGAGAAACGCATAAACAGCGAGTTCATTCGCAGTTAAATGAAAAAGGGGCACAGCCGGTCGGCTGCGCCATCATTGGCATGATATAACAATCAGTTGCCAGATGAAGTCTGCTTGGACTGTAATGACAAGCTTTGGGGGCTGTTACGGTCAGGTGGGCTATGCTTGCGTGGAAATTGTCAGTTTCCGCGATGGCAGTCGTTCCAGGCGGCGATGTAGGCGTAGCTGATCCAGAAGCTATCACGGGGAAGAATACTGTGCAGAAGCGATTCAGCGGCGTCCTCCTCGCCGGAGGAGCGGAGCCACAGGGCGCTTCCATAGGCCAGCATGGCGTATTCCAGATCGCTCTCCTCCCGCTGCAGGAGCATTTCCATTTCAGACCAGGGAAGGTTTCCCGAGAGCAGAGCCATCACGTGTTCATAGGCGGTATGGTGGCCAACAGCCATGCCGGGACGGTAGTGCCGCAGCAGCTTGGGATCGCTTCCGCAGCGCAGAGCGCTCATGCTGTGCCAGAACATGGCGGCGATGCCCATCTCCTCATCCACCAGGGAAAAGCAGCGATCCTCCTCCGCCATGGCGGCGGCATAGTCGCCGCTGAGATAGCGGGCGATGCCCAGCCGGTAGGAGAGGTCTGCCTCGTCTCCGCCAAGCTCCCGGCATTTGAGGAGATCCGCAATGGCCCTCTCTGGCTGCAGGGTGTTGAGAAAACGGGGTGCACGCTGCCGATAGGCAAGGGCGTTCTCCGGTTCGAGAGTCAGAATGCGGTCGTAAACCCGCAGCGCGTCCCGATAACGCAGCTGGAAGTTCAGGGCCTTGGCCAGGGCAAAAAGTTCCTCCACAGTTTCGGCTCCGCGCAGAGCTGCGACCTCGGGAGAGTCGGGGATGGCGCAGGGAGCGGAGCCAAGCTGGCTCTCCGGCCCCGCGTGAAGATCGGCAAAGTATTGTCCCATAGCAGTTCCTCAATTCTGAATGGCTTCCCGCCGGGCTTCGAAATACAGGCTGATGAAGTAAAAGGACAGGCTAAGCCCCATGATGCACACGCCCGGCATCAGCAGATAGGGGTAGGCCTGGCGCATGAAGGCGCCGCGCTTGTAGGCAAAGTTGATCATGGTGCCCCAGGTGGGGTGATAGAGATCGCCAAAGCCCAGAAAGCTCAGGGTGGACTCCATCATGATGCAGCTGTTGACACCCAGCAGAAAGCGGGAGATCAGCACCTCATAGAGGTTTGGCAGAATGTGGCGCAGGACGATGTGAAAGCGGGAATAGCCCTGGATGATGCAGTTTTCCACAAAGGGCTGGCTGTTCAGGTGGATGACCTGGGCCCGGACGTTCCGGGCGGTGCCCACCCAGCTGAAGGCGGCGATGAGGAAAATCAAATGCCACTGGGAGGTCCCCAGAAAGGCGGAGAGCACGATGAGCGTGATGAGCCGGGGCAGCAGCACGAAGACGTTGATGAGACCGTTGAAGAGACCGCCGAGGAGCCCTTTTCGGGTGGAGAGGGCGCCGATGGCGGCTCCCAGGAGCAGCGTGAGTACACTGCTCATCACCCCGATGAACAGGGTGTCCCGGGTGCCGTATACGATCTCGGTGTAAATGTCATAGCCCAGGGAGTTGGTGCCCAGCAGATGCTCCGCGGAGGGCTTGAGCCAGGGCCGGGCCATGTCCTTGAGGCCGTAGGAGGTGAACCAATCAGGCTGCAGCGCCGCGGCCAGAAACAGCAGGAACAGCCCAAGGCCGAGCAAAAGCGGCAGGATCCTTTGTTTACGCAAGCTCTTCCCCCCATCTGACCTTTGGGTCGATCAGGATGCAGAGCAGATCACTTGCCACGATGGAGATTACCATGATCCCGGTGGTGACAAACAGGATCCCCTGCATCAGCGGATAATCCAGGGTGTAGACAGCGTCGGTCAGGAGCTTGCCCATGCCATTCACGGAAAAGATGTTTTCGATGACAAGCGATCCGCCCACGCAGAGACTCACGCTCATGCCCACCATGGTGATGAAGGGCTGGGCGATGTTTTTCAGAATGTAGCAATATTGGATCTTCCAATCAGAAAGGCCCCGCTGCCGGGCATAGAGTACGTATTTTTCCTCTGCCGCCTTGCGCACGGTATTTCGCATCAGCAGATAGCGGGAGGGGACCGCACCCAATGTCAGTGTGAGCATCGGAAGGAACAGGTGCCGCAGCCGGTCGGCCCAAAAGCCGGGGACTCCCGGCTCCAGGCCGGCAGAGCTGAGACCGGTATAGGGAAAGATCCGGTGCTGAAAGCAGAGCAGGATGATCAGCACCAGGGCGATGAGAAAGCTGGGTACCGTGTTCAGCACGATCAGCGCAGAGGTGGAGAGCCGGTCCCTCAGGGAGTTCTTTCGGTAGCCGCAGTGAAGGCCCCAGACAAGGCCGATGCCCGTGGAGAGGACTACCGCCGGCAAGGTGATCTGCAGGGTGGAGCCGATGCGCTCCCGGATCAGAGCGGAGACAACGGCTTCTTTCTTGAAGGAATAGCCCAGACTGCCGTCGAGGAGCGAGCGGAGATAGTACCAGAACTGCTTCGGCAGGCTCTCGTTCAGGTGCAGGGCGGAGGCATAGCGCTCATACTGGGCAGCGGTCATGTCCTCCTCGGCAAAGCCGGAGAGATAGGCGATGGGGTCTCCCGGGAGCAGCCGGGGCAGGATGAAATTCAGCACAAGCACAATGAGGAAGCACACCAGTGCCGTGACAATGCTGTTCCGGTACTTTTTCATGGTGTGCTCCCTCATTTCCTGTGCGATTTGCGAAGCGTGCTTCGCGATCGTTTACTTCTCGGTGATGCTCAGCCAGTTGTTCACATTATTCAGGCCGAAGGCGCCGTCGATGACGATGTTTTCAAAGCGGGAGGAGATGCCGAAGGTCATGCTGTCCCAATAGAGGGCGACGATGGGGTTGTGCGCGGCATAGAAGTCCTGCATCTGGCCGGCGGCCTCGATGTACTCGTCCAGGGTCACGGCAGCGGCCATGGCGGAGAGGATGGACTGGAACTCTTCATCATAGACCTGGGCTCCGCCCTGCACTGCGTGACGGCCGTCCACATAGATGGTGGCAAGACCGTTGCCCATGCCCATACCGGCGGCAGTGTAGCCGTAGAGGGCGGCTTCCATGGTAATGTTGTTTTCGGAGAACTTGTTGCTGGTCTTGGCGTTGTAGGAATCGCTGTCCAGCGGATCCAGCTCCACGCCGATGCCGAAGGCCTCCAGCTGGTTTTTGATGAGCTCGGCACAGCTGACCTGGTTGTTGCGGTCGGAGCGGTAGGTCAGGGTGAAGGAGAAGACCTTCCCGTCGGCATCGGCAAACTTGCCATCGGCGTTCTTGGTGTAGCCGGCGGCAGTCATGAACTCCTCAGCCCTGGCAAGGTCGGTGGCGAGAGGAGCGGTGTCCTTGAACCCCAGGGTGGAGCTGGGAACGAAGCCCGCGTTGGGGATGTCCGCCGCGGCGCTGCCCACGTAGTCGCGGAACTGCTCGTAATCCAGGGCGTTCACAACGGCCTTGCGGAGGTTCTCATCGGCGAAGGGGCCATTGGCGTTGTTGAAGGCCAGCACGGCGGGCGCGTTGGTGGCGTTGATGCTCAGAAGCTGCACGGCGTCGGTCTCAGCCAGGACTTCCTGGTAGGTGCCGGGTACGCCGGTGGAGTAGACCCAGGTCATATCGATGTCGCCGTTCTGGAGGGCCAGGAACATGGTGTCGTCGTTGTCAAAGAGCTGGTAGACCAGGCGATCCACATGAGGCTGCTGGGGGAAGTAGGGGTTGGGAACAAAGCTGATGGTGCCGGCATCCTTGTTGAAGGACTCGAACATGTAGGGGCCGCAGCCCACGCGCAGCTCTTCCTCACTGAGCTCTTCCTTACCCTCCCAGAGGTGCTTGGGGCAGACCCGGAAGGAGGTCATGTTGCCAAGCTCCCGCACATTGGCGGAGGCCAGGGTCAGGGAAATGCTGCGGCCGTCCTCGGAGAGCTCGTAGCCCGCGTACTTGGCGGCGGTGGTCTTGCCCTCGCTGTCGGTCTGGTCGATCAGGTTGGCGCCGCCCTTGGCATCCTCATACTGCAGGGTAAAGAGGATATCCTCGGCGGTCACGTCTTCGCCGTCATCCCACTTCATGCCCTCCTGGATGGTGTAGGTCCATGTGATGGAGTCTTCGGTGGCAAAGCTTGCCAGCAGGGGGTGGAAGTTGCCGTCGGTGCTCTGGCAGACCAGGGGCATCTGGGTGGTGCCGCTGGAGAGCATGTCGTAGGCATATTCGCCGTTGGTGGCAGTCTCAATGGCGGCAGTGGTGCCAATTGTGATCTGCGCGATGGTGCTGCTCTCCGGAGCGGGAGCTTCTTCCGCTGCAGGGGCTTCTTCTGCGGATGCCTCCGCGGCGGGAGCCTCTTCCGCGGGAGCCTCCGCGGCGGGGGCTTCGACATGTTCCGCCGGCGCGCTTGCGGGAGCTTCCGCGGCCTGACCGCAGGCACAGAGCGCAAACAGCATGCACAGTGCGAGAAGCAAAGCAAGGATCTTTTTCATGTGTCTTTCTCCTTTAATGTTTGATTATCAAATAAATATATTTGATCACAAAGAGTGTCCACAAGGGCTTTGTCATGGCTGATGAGCAGCACGGACCCCTTGCTTTTTGCCATCACCTTCCTGACCAGGGCGATAACATTGGCCTGGGTGGAGACGTCCAGCATGGAGGTGGCCTCATCCAGAATGAGCAGCCTGGGCCGGAAGAGCAGACAGTGGGCAATGGCGATGCGCTGGGCCTCGCCTCCGGAGATCTGCCGGGGCAGATGGGCCAGAATATCAGTGTCCAAGCCCACCTCTTCCAGCAGCGTCTCGATGAGCGCCTGCTCCTCCGCTTTGGTTTTGACAAAGCCGTGATAGCGGATCAGCTCCCGGAATCCGTCCAGCAGCTTCTGCGTGGGATCCAGAGAGGAATAGGGCTGCTGGTATACCATCTGGATGGCAAGCCCCCGCCTGCGGTCATAGGGCTGATTTGCGGAGACCAGCAGTTCTCCGTCCAGCAGGATCTCTCCCGCGTCCGGCTTCATTACACCGCAAAGGAGCTTGGCCAGGGTGGACTTTCCGATGCCGCTGGGACCGTACACGCCCACGATCTGCCCGTCGGGGACGGAAAAGCTCGCATGCTCGAAGATGAGCTTGCTGCCGAAGGCTTTATTCAGGTCCCGTCCTTCAATCACGACGCACACACCACCATTCTGTTTCCCCCTCGGTCTGCCGGGGCGGCTCGGCCAGGCAGGCGTCGGAGGCATGGGCGCAGCGCCGATAGAAGGGGCAGGGACCTTGAGCTGCCCGCAGCGGAGGGGAGGGCTGCATCCCGTTTTCAACCAGGGCGGCCAGCAGGGCCCTGGTGTAGGGATGGCGCGGACCGCGCAGTACCCGGGCGGCAGGGCCGCTCTCCACGGCTTTGCCGCCGCAGAGCACCTGGATCCGGTCGCAGAGGGAGGCAACGGCAATGTCGTGGGTGATGATGATCTTCCCCGCCTCGGGGAAAACCTGATCCAGCAGCCGGAAAAACTGCTTCGTCGCCGCCTCGTCCAGACCGTTGGTGGGCTCGTCCGCAATGAGTAGCCTTGCCCGGGAGCAGGCGGCCAGGGCAATGGTCACCCGCTGGGCCATGCCCCCGGAAAGCTGGAAGGGGTATTTCGGCAGGATCTCCTCCGGCTGAGGGAAGCCAACCGCCCGCAGAGCCTCCAGCGCTCTGCCGCTGCACTCCCGCCTGGGGACGCCCAGCTTTTGCAGACTGTCGTTCAGATGCTTTTGAACCGTCCGGGAGGGGTTGAGAAACTCCAGCCCGTTTTGCGGAATGTAGACGATCTCGGTGCCGAGAAGGCGGCGGATGCCCCTTCCCGCAGGCAGCTCCTCTCCGCAAAAGCGGAGAGCTCCGCCCGACATATACACATTTTCCGGCAAAAGGCGCAGGATGGAGAGGGCTGTCATGGTTTTCCCGGAGCCGGTCTCTCCGATCAAAGCCAGGAGCCGGGCGGCCGGGAGCCGGATACGTACATTTTGCACCAGGGCCTTTTCACCCCGGTCCAGCCGGGCGGTGATCCGCCCGCTGTCATAGTCCAGAATCAGCTTTTCGTCCATGTGAGCATCGCCAAGTTTATGTGACTTTCCTCATGCAGCAGACCCTCCGGAGCATTGCGGTCCAGGTAGTCCTCCAGGAACGGGATAGACCGTTCCTGCTCTATCCCGAAAAGCTTGAAGTAGATGGGGTATTGCGCCAGGACCCGTTCCCGGGAGATCGGATACTCCCGGTGGACCGTGTGGCAGCGAACCTCGGGCTGACGACCCATCAGGTACAGAACGTTATAATAGTGAATGGCCTCGGTGACCATTCCGCCCTGGGGCTTAACGCCAAGCTCCGTCATCATGGCCTTGCGGTGCTTGTCGTAAGAACCGCGGGTCACGGTCACCAGGCAGCAGAGCCGCGTGGAGAGGCTCTCCATGCGCCGAAGCTCCTCAACATTACAGATAGCGGGGCACATGGCGCTGTAGCAGACATCAAAGCGCTCCGCGGGCGCATATTCCTCCCAGGGCATCCGGATCGTTTCGATGTTTTCAAGGCCCAGATCCTTTGCCCGACGGCAAAGGACCCGGAGGCTGTCCCCGCTCAGTTCCAGCGCGGTGACCCTGCGGCAGTAGGAGGCAAAGCGGAGCGTGTCTCCGCCCATGCCCGCACCGATATCCAGAAGTGCGTCCTCCCGGCGGACCAGGCCCTCCCGGATCAGAAGGGAGGGGAAGCTGCCGTCCTCTTCGGGAAGCGTGTAGGGCTCCTCCGGGAGGGCAGCAGCCAGATAGGCATAGTAGGGGAGCCAGCGCTGCGCCCGAGCGATGCGCTCTGCAGCGTCCCCGTGCCTGCCTGCCTCTTCCCAAAGCCGGGCACATTCATCCAAGCTGTACATGATCGTCTCCCGTGAAAAAGCCGCGGCAACAGCGCCGCGGCGCAGAATCATTTTTTAGCGGACCGCAGCATCACCTGACGAAACTGTTCCAACTCTTCCGGCTCACCGCTCCTTTGGTAGTCCTCGGCAAACTGCACGGCGTACTGAGCCAGCAAATGGGCATGAATACTGTCCACCTGCCCGCGGGCAACAGCCAGCTGGGAGAGCAGATCCGTGCAGTCTGCGCCGGATTCCGCCATGGTCTTGACCAGCTTCACATGGCCGATAGCCCGTGAAAGGCGGTTGACCACATAGCGGGAATCATATTTGCTTTGCAAATCTGTCTTTTTCACGTTCCGAGTTCCCGCTTTCCAGAATACCTGTATTCTATTCTTGCCCCGGAGCCGCCGCAACCCGGGTGGGGGGATATGACCTCCACGCCGAGCACATCCCCCTCCCCGGGTCATTTTGAACAGATTGCCGAAAAATGAGAGAAAAACAAGAAAGAAAAAGCTTGGAGCAGAGGGAAAACGCGAAACTTGGCAGAGGAGCGGATGGAATCTTTGTACAAGATGTCAAAGAAACCCATATGGGGGATATGAGGGGAACAGAAAAAACGATCCCCCCAGGGGGCTTTCGGCGAGGACCGTTTTTTGCTATGCTTTGGGCAGATCAGATGCAAGTGCGGCAGACGGGATCCCCTCAATCCCGGTGCAAGGCTGCCGCACACCTCTCTCAAGAATGCCCCTCCGATCCGGTCAATCGGAGGGGCATATCCTTTCATGGACACAAGAACGCCGATCGGGAATTAAACCCGGTCGGCGTTTCTCTGTTTGTTTCAGGATTGTGCAACCGACAATCAACTTCTTTACCCGAACGGGTGCAAACGGGGCTTAGGCCTGGTCTGCTATACCCGTCCGGGAGTTTTTTTATGCGTTTTTTGGGAACGACAATTATTTGAAAAAAACTTTCGCCGGACCTCATACAAATCGAAAAAAATTGCCCAATAGAGTAGTGAGTGGGATATACATCCTGCCTCGTGCTCTTTGACAAGTGAATAGCGCATCTCAGTTACCTTCCATTCAGATGGAGCGACGCCGGCTGCCGCCATGACCTCTTCGGAGCGAGCGATCAACAGCGCAGGGAACGGCCCGTGTGGAGCGGGCCGATCGCAGTGAAGTCTGAATGCAACAATGATACTCTCGCCCAGCCACAGCCCGGCTCTGCCGGATCACGCAATGGGGGCGACCCGGCGAGGCCCGCGGGGAGGCAATGACCTGTGACACACGATCCACGTGTGGGCTGAGATGTACCCGCCAACCTGGGGAGCATGGGGCAAATAGGGTTGGAAACTCCCTGCTGAAGGGAAACCTTCAGCGCAAAAACTATGTGGCCGAGACCCATCAGGGTCCCGGCCATATCCTTTTGTGCTGAGGCACAGGAAAGGGGACGAGATATGAATACATATGAACACAGCAAGATCCAGCGCAGCAATACCGTGCCGAGACAGGTCCGCCGGTCCAGAAAGCCGATGGAGCTCTGCCTCTGCTCTCAGTGCGCTTCCTACTTCGGCAATTCGCCCGACTACTATCTTCTGCGGCAGGATCCCTGCCAGGTGGTGAAGGAGACCTGCACCTTCTGCAATACCCGGACAGGCTATGATTACTGGGTCATCTCCACGGTGCCCTACAAGAGGAAGGAGGTGCGGCGCACATGAAGGAACTCGACAGAGCTGTTGCGATGCTAAACTTCGTCGAGAGGGTTTTGATGGTACAGGAAGAGTCTAGACTGAATTTATTGGGCGGCCACGATCTGCTGCGTCCGGTTATACCGCAACTCATTCAGCTTAGTATCGAATCCATTATGCAGGCCGATATTTATATACAAAGTCAAGATGAGGAAAAATAAAGAACTCCCACGGCTCGGCACACACGCTGAAATCGCCAGCGATCGGCCTAAGGTGCATAGCACCCGCTTATCGGGGAGTCCAGATAGAAGTTTAACAGCAATTCCCAAAAGAAGCAGGGGAAAGTGCAACAATCCGTCAGCATCAATGCTGAACCAGTGGACTAGTCCGGGGTCACGCTGGTTAATGAGATCACTGATAAAAGAAAAAGGAGAATGATAATGAACAGAAAAAGCGTGAAAGAGGAAAGACTCTCCGATAGCAAGCCACAAGGAGGCTCGGAACGCGGGAAGGAACAGGAACTAAATGACTTTTCTAAGCTGCCCATGACCTTGACGGCGGAGCAGATAGCATCGATCCTGAGTATTTCCCGCACGGCGGCGTATAAGCTGATGCACACCAAGGGTTTTCCCACGATCAAATTCGGGTATCGGATGGTGGTGCACCGGGATCGCTTCCTGAATTGGATCGACGTACATATGGGAGCCTGAGAGAGGAGAGACACTGCCGGAAAAAACGCTGAAAACACGGACCTTGACTCACGCTTCCGGCAGATAGCGCCTTAATTCGTGCACACAATTGTGAATCATAGACTCATTTCGGCACGAAATTCTGTGAAAGATAGACTCTTCAATTATCAGCACGCCGGCGGTATACTGGAAGTGCACAACGAAATGCTTTACCGGCGTACAAGAGAGGAGGATCAATTGTCCAAGGGGAGAAGATCAAACGGCGAGGGGACCCTTCGCCTTCGTGCCGACGGCCGTTGGGAATGCACGCTCATGGATGGGTATGACAACGACGGCAGGCGCGTACTCAAGAGCTTCTACGGAAAGTCACAAAAGCAGGTAAAGGAAAAATTAAAAAGATATCTGGCAGACAAAGAGGCCGGGATCGACACGGCGGGCGGAGAGACGCCCTTCAGCGATTGGGCGGATTTCTGGTTTGAGGGACATAAGGACAACATCGCACCCACCACCCAGGAGAATTACAGGTACACCCTGCGCATCCTCACGGGATACTTCGGGCGGCGGCACCTGAACAGCATCAAGCCCTACGACATCGAGGCGTTCATGCGAAAGCTGAGAAACGACGGGCGTTCGGATTCCTACCTTGCCAAGTGCAAGGCACTGATGTTTCAGATCATGAACAAGGCAGAAGGGAACGACCTGATCCGGAAGAACCCCGTCCGCTTTGCCGAAAAGCTGCGGAGGCTGCCCCATAAAAAAGGAAAGGACTCCTTCACGGCGGAAGAAGTCCAGAAAATGTTTGATGAGCTGCCGGAAAACAGGATCGGCTGGTGCATAAGGCTGATGCTGGGCACCGGGATGCGGACCCAGGAGCTTCTGGCCCTGGAGCCGAGGCACATTGCGGAGGACGGTTCCCTGATCCAGATCCGCCAGGCCATCAACATGGACAAGGGAAAGGCGAAGATCGGAACTCCCAAGTCCGAGGACAGCTACCGGGATGTTCCGGTACCGGAGAACGTGCGCTACTGCGCCAGACTTCTGCGGGACGGCGCCGGTACCTATATCTGGGAGGGAAAAGTGCCCGGAACGCCCGTGAACCCGTCCACCTTCCGGCACAACTACACCAAGGCGCTTCAGAGCCTGGAGACCGTCAGGGTCCTTTCGCCCCACAGCTGCCGCCACACCTATGTGAGCCAGATGCAGGCTCTGGGCGTGGACCTGGACACCATCAAGAGCATGGTGGGACACGCGGATATCGACATGACCCAGCACTATCTCCACGTGCAGCAGCCGATTCGGCAGGACGCCATCGACCGCTTTGCCAAGGCCTTCGGCGGGAAAAATCCGGAAACGGAGCCGCCCGAGCCGCCTGAGAGCGGAAAAAATATTGCGCTGCCCATTGCCTTTTCCGCCTACAATGTGGGCGGCTGAGGCCGTGAAACAGCGGAAGTGTGGGTCAAATCGTACCGCCAGCGGTATGCGTCCCAAGGTGTAAAATGCAATTCTGGTCAGAATTCTGGTCAGAAAAAACTTCCGCAAACCTGAATTATTCCGGGGTCAGAATCGGGAACTTTTAAAACGAAAAAGTCCCGAAATCTTGCGATTTCAGGACTTTTTCGGTACTTCACATCCCGTGTGATGGTGGAGATAAGCGGGATCGAACCGCTGACCTCTTGAATGCCATTTATTGAGAGGGGCTCACAAGCGGTCATTTCTGGCTCCATCGCGCGACATGAATACACACGAATTTTCCAGCAAAATCAAGGGTTTCAAGGTCGTCGTACCATGAAACCCAACAATGACAATAACCTGCCGATTTTTTGAAAAATCGGATATTTGTTAGATGGGTGTTAGAAAGCCTGCTGTTGCAAAAGAAAATGAACGGAATTTATGAGATCAGTTTTGGAGGAAAATATGAATACAAACAGGTCTTTTTTCGAGCGTAACGGCGGCACCTACATACAGGTCGGAGATTACCTTCTCCCCAACCTGACAATTGACGAATCTGAGCAACAGCCCATCGGCAAATACGGGAGGATGCGGAAACGATATTTGAAGGAACACCGGTCAGTGTTGTATACCAATCTCCTAACGACCGGCAAGTTGAATCAGCACCTGGCCGAGATCGAACGAAGCTGTGAGGAGCAATTGGAACACATCATCCAGCAAATGACAAAGCAAGAGGGCGTGACCGAAGTACTCAAGGCTACCGACCAGATGGCATGGGTTGCTCGAATGAATAGCATCCGGAACCGGGCGGAAGAGATCGTACTGAGTGAGATCGTCTACCGCTGAGGAGGTGCCGAAATGCTGATACTGGAAGATCTTTACCTCGGTGATGTTCGTCCCAGCGAGCGCAGTTTCAAGCGAAACACCCAGTATGCGAAGGCGCTGGATGACCTTGTGAAAGCCGGGGATGCGCTGACCGACACGCTCACCGAAAAGCAGAAAGAATTGTTCGAGGACTACATGACTGCCCAGCGGGAGGTCAACGTGCTGACCGATTGCGAGACTTTTATCTATGCCTTTCGCCTGGCTGCCAAGATCATGACCGACGTTCTGATAGATGGACAAATGAGAGAAATCTAGAGATATAAAAGCGCCATCACTCAAACACGGTGATGGCGCTTCGATTACTCTCAAATGCTCCAGCCGGCGCTGGCCGTCTGCAGTTCGGTCATATGGCGGAAGATGCCGCCGTCCTTTCGCAGGAGTTCTTCAGGGCGGCCTTCCTCGGCGACCTTGCCCTCTGCCAGCACGACGATGTGATCTGCCGCCTCCACGGTGCGCATCCGGTGGGCGATGACCAGAACCGTCTTCCCTTGCAGTAGACGGGACAGAGCGCCCTGAACCTTTGTCTCGTTCTCCACATCCAGGGATGCGGTTGCCTCATCCAGCAGGACGATCGGTGCGTTTTTCAGCAGCGCACGGGCAATGGAGATCCGCTGCCGCTCACCTCCGGAGAGTTTTGCACCGTTTTCGCCGATGGGCGTATCGTAGCCCCGGGGCAGCTTGCTGACGAACTCCTCGCAGTTGGCCGCCCTGGCCGCGCGGATCACCTCTTCGTCCGTCGCGCCATGACGGCCCAGGCGGATATTCTCCATCACCGTGTCGTCAAACAGCACCACGTCCTGGAATACCATGGCGTAGTCTGTGAGCAGCACCTCGGGATCGATGGTGGCAATATCCACGCCGCCCACTTCGATGCTGCCCTGGTCGATGTCCCAGAGCCGGGCCGCGAGCCGGGCGCAGGTGCTTTTGCCGGAGCCGGAAGGACCGACCAGCGCGGTCACTTCTCCTTCCTTCGCGGTGAAGCTCACGCCGTCCAGCACCTGCTTGTCGTCATACGCAAAACCTACGTTATTGAATACGATGTCATGCCCATGCGGCGCAAAGTGCTCCGCGCCCTCGGCGGTTTTTGCGTCCTGGATCTCCATGAGGCGGTTGGCGGAGACCTGAGAGACGAACATCTCCGCGATCAGCGCCAGTGCCTGATCGAAGGGGGCGTAGACGCGGGTGATGACCAGCAGGAACATGAAGAGGGTCATGAAGTCGATCTGTCCGGAGAGGATCATCGTCGTGCCGGTGAGGATCGTGGTCGCCACGCCCAGACGCATGATGACGCTGGCCGCGTTCACGAAAATGCCGGTGGAGAGCTCGCCGCGGATCATGGTCGCCTCATGATGATCGATCTTGTCGCCCAGTTCCTTCAGGAAGCGATCCTCCTGGTTGGTGGCCCGCACTTCCCGGATGTTCTCCAGCGTTTCCTGAATGCCGTCGGAGACCTGGATCCCGGCGGCCTTGGTGATCTCGGAATTGCGCTTGGCAAGCTTCCGGCTTCCAAAGAGCAATGCAAAGGCCACGGGTACGCCCCAGAGGCAGGCCAGCGCCAGCTTCCAGTTATACGCAAAGAGCATCACAGCGATGATGGCCGTGGAGACATAAGAGCCGTAGAGATAGCCCAGGCAATGGGACCAGACGTGCTCCAGCCGGTTCACGTCGCCCATGATGGTCTCCGTCAGATCCGCCAGATCACGTTTGCCGAAGTAGCCCAGCGGCAGCTTGCGCAGGCGCTCGGCCAGGCTGATACGGACGTTTTTTACCTCGCCGTACACCAGACCGTAGGTGGCCTTATACTGCTGCAGATGTGTAAGAAATGAGAGCACGACAAAGGCCAGCACCAAAAGCAGGATCGGCAGCGCCCTGGGGAGCTCCGCGCCGGCAGTCAGCGTGTCCATGTAGCGGGACATCATCAGAAACAGGATGCCCATACCGCCCATGACCACCAGGTTCACGATCACGGTCCAGAGAGTGCCCTGTTTGACGTTCTTGACCCCCTGCTCTGAAAGGGCGTATTTGTGCTGAAAATCTTTTCCGAACATATTACTGCACCTCCTTTTCCGCGGAGATCTTCCACTGAACGGCCTGATTGTAATCCGCCCACATCCGGGCATAAAGGCCGCCCGCCTTAACCAGTTCCTCATGCGTTCCCTGTTCCGAAACCTTACCGGAATCCAGAACGATGATCTTGTCCGCGCCCACGACCGTGGACAGGCGGTGGGCGATCATGATGACGGTGCGGTCCTTTGTCAGCGCGGCAAAGGCCTTCTGAATCATGGCCTCGTTCTCGGGGTCGGCAAAGGCCGTGGCCTCATCCAGCACCACGATGGGCGCGTCCTTCAAAATGGCCCGGGCCAGCGCCACGCGCTGCTGCTCGCCGCCGGAGAGATAGGTGCCCTCGGTGCCGATCACCGTGTCCATCCCCTGGGGGAGCTTTTCGAGGATATCGTCACACTGAGCCGCCGACAGCGCCCGCTGCACCTCTTCCTTTGTTGCCTCCGGGCGGGCGGCGCGCACGTTCTCCAGGATGCTGGCCTTGAAGAGGCGGTTGTTCTGGAACACAAAGGCCACCTGATCCATCAGCACATGGGGGTCGGTTTCGCGCACATCCACGTCGCCGACCTCCACCGTGCCGGAGCTCACATCCCAGAAGCGGGGAATGAGACTGGCCGCGGTGGTCTTGCCGCCGCCGGAGGGACCGACCAGGGCAACCGTCTGCCCCGGCTCGACCCGGAAAGAAACGTGATCAAGCGCTGGCAGCGCGGCCCCCTCATAGGTAAAGCTCACATCCTTAAATGCCACGCTGTTGTCCTTCGGTGTCTGCGGATGGTCCGTGATCGGAAGCGTGGGAGCGCTCATGACCTGGTTGATGCGCCCCAGGGCGGTGCTGGCCAGCATCATGCCGCTGGCCGCAAACATGATCTTGGCCAGGGCCGTGGAAATGATGGCGGAGAAGACCGCATAGAAGGCGAAGTTCGTCACGAAAGCCGCGAAATTGCCGGACTTCAAAGCTCCCGGTGCGATCAGCAGCGCCGCGGGAACGAGGAAGATGAACGCGCCCTCGGTGAAGGTCAGGTTCACCGCCTGGGGCACCTTGCAGACGTCCGCCTGATAGTGCTCGGCCTTGGCGCTGTAATCCTCGATGGCCTGCTTGAAGGCCTTGAAGGAATACACGGTCTGCTGGAAGACCTTCACCACGGGGATGCCGCGCACATACTCAGTGCCCGCCTTGCTCATCGTGTCCTGGGCCGCCTGGTATTCGGCCATGAGTCCGGCGTTTTTCCCGCCCATCATAGTGGCCATGGCGGCAACGGAGACTGCGGCCGCGAGCAGGCAGGCCGCGCCCATGCGCCAGTCGTACACAAACATCAGCACCAGCATGGCAAGGAACATGGCAACCGTGCCGACGATGTCCGCCAGATTGTGGGCCAGCAGCGTCTCGGTCTCGGAGGCCGCGCCGTCCAGTCGGTTGCGCAGCAGGCCGGAGGCGTTGGAGTCGAAGAAGCCCAGCGGCGCCTTCATCAGGTGTGCCATGCCGGCCTTGCGGATATTGGAGGCCGTACGAAAGGCCGCCAGGTGCGTGCACATCAGTGCGGCGAAATACACCAGGATCCCCGCAAAGGAGAAGGCAAAGGCCATCCAACCGTAGCGGGCGATGCCGGTCGCCTGCGTCCAGTTTGGCGCTACGGCAATGAGATCCCGCGCCACCAGCCAGATGCATATGTAGGGAAGCATGCCCAGCACCATGGCGACGGCGGAGAGGCCCAGGCCTAAAAAGGTCAGGCCCTTATGGCTGCCCGCGTATCCCAGCAGAACAGCCAGATCGCTTTGTTTCTTTTCTTTCATTTTCTTTCCTTCTTTCCTCCTTGCCTTTGGTTAGATATTGCTAACTGATGGTCTGAAACACTGCCCCACTTTCGTGAGGCAAGTCGGTCATTGGCGTTTATTGTGTTATACTAGTTTCCCGTGAAAAGCAGACAAAGTCTGCTTTTCATAGCGCGTCAGCGCGTCGGAAACTGTATGAGACGTCATCTGTGCTTTCGCACAGATGGGCGACGTGTTGAACGGCGCCTTTTCAATAAAAAGTGTCTGCTTTTTATTGAAAAACAGTATTACTCCTCCTTTTCCGCGAAGATCGTCGGTAAAACCGTTGTGGGAAGTGAACACGTAGCGGATCCTGCCGAGGTCGAGCTTATTCCGCAGTGCCTTCAGAGACTCCATGTGAGGATCTGCGCCATGTGCTTATAGTTGCCCTTGTCGCAATAGGCCTTTTCCTTTTCAATGAGCTCCCGCATTCGGGCGTAGACGTCCTCCCGGATCTCTGCCGGGAGGCTCGGGAAATAGTTCTGATAACGGCTGATCGCCACCAGCTGTTTCGGTTCATAGTTCTTCATTTTGCATTCTTTACCCGGTCTCCAACGACCCAGTAGTCGCAAATGCTGTCTCCGTTTGCGATCGTGTGTTCCCGGAAAAGCTTCCCGTGCTGCAGGCGGAACATGACCTCATCCGTGGAACAGAGGGCTGGCATGAGTTCCGCAATGCCTTCCCGCCGGCAGAATTCGCAGATCGGGCAGCGTGTAAAGTAGTAAAAGCTTCCGTCCTGGTGCCGGGACTCATCAAAGCAAACGTTCCAGTTGACCGGATAGTCTTTACCGTGCTTTTCAAACCAGGCCTCGTACTTCTTCATATCCCGGTACCATTTCTTCGGCTGCCTGTTCAGGTCGGTCATGCCGAACACGGTCCGGAGGAACTTCGATTCCAGTACGTCCGTCATGACAAGCGCCATTTCCTCCGGCGTGATCTCCCGGCCGCTCCCCAGCCAGGCCGCGGCAAAAACATAGGCAAAGTACGCGTTCATGGCCATGGGATTGCCGGGACCGAGCTCGTCCGCCCGGGACAGAAGTCTTTTGTATTCCTTTTTCCCTTCCCGGATCGACCGATCCGCCAGAGCGGTGTCAAATCTTGTCCGGATGCTCTTCTTGATCATCGGCGCAAACAGCGACCAGTAGATTCCAACGTATTTCACAGCTTTTCTGCTCCGTTCTATTTCTTTACACTGACCCACAGGCCGTTTTCCTTCGTTTTCAGCTCATACTCTGCAGCGATCGGATACTGTCTCCCATCCTGCCGCAAGTTCCATAAACTCGTCGATCGCCTGCAGCACCGGCGCGGTGTACTTTTCCCCGCCGAAGAGCCACTGCTCATGCTGCATATTAAACTCGCGGATCTCCGGATCCCGGAAATACTTTTTATATCGCTTCAGATACTTTTCACCCATTTTGTTGGCATAGATGAAATGGATCTTCGTGCCCTCCACATGGATATCGTCCCTGAGCCAGGTGAGAAGGTCCGTGTAGTATTCGTTTTTGATGGACTCCGGGCTGAATTTGGAAAAGCAGCCCATAAAGCGGTCCGCCGCCTCGTCGTCCATTTCGAAAATGCTCTTGAGTTTTTCCCTGGTTTTTATCCTCTTTTTCTCATTTTTGGTAAAGCTGGTCAGCAGCGGGACCACCAGCTTTGACTGCAGCCAGGCGCTGGCCTTTCCGCTCTGATCCAGATCCGGGCTGCCGAAGATGGCGTGGTCGACATGGACGTTCTCCCGCTGGATCAGCTGTCCGACGAAGCTGCTGCCCAAAGAGGAGCCGATCGCCCCGTCAATCTTTCCGTTATAGTTTTCTTTGATGTATTCTTCTATCTTCTCCGTAACCGTGATCATATCGGGAAAAATGGCGTCGCTTCCGTCAAATCCGTCGTAATTGACGCAGATCAGGTGGTATTTCTCGCCCAGGCGGTCCAGTACCGCAGCGAAGTTCGTCTGATAGTCGCAGGCCGTCCCCGGCAGCAGCATCAGTGTCTTCCCGGACGGGTTTCCCATTTCAACAAATTGCATCGATACGCCCTCCTTATTTCAGGATCACGGCCATAATCCCGGCGAGAACAGCCGCGATGAATGCCATTCCCACGGTTCCCATGATCCATTTCTGTTTCTTGTCCTTTGTTGTGATATACGGCCGTAAGTCCTCCGTGCCCGGGATGATCCAGGCCTTGGTATGGCCGACCCAATAATCATCGATCAGAAAGCGGTCGATCAGATTCATGACGGACAGGATCACAAAGCCCTGCCAGAAGCCGGGCCAAAAGCCCCGAGCACCGTTTATCACGTAAACGCAAATCAGCACGTAGATCAGATACCCCGGAAGGCAGAGGCTGCGGAAAAGCACGCTCCGCTTCCGGATCTCTTCCGCTGTCGTCAGTCCCAGCGCAACGACACGTTCCTGCACCTTTTTGTCATACAGATGCACCATGCCGACGGCGCCGTTTCGGATACCGATCGCGCAGATCAGGTACAGCAGGAAGCCCAGACCAAGACCTTCCAAGATAAGCTTAAGCGCAATCATCAGTCGGCCTCCCTTTCGTCATTCTTGATCGCCCGGATCCCCCCGAGGAACATCACGATCCAGCCAAGACTCTCGAAGCCCGACGCGAAGCCGTTGAAGGGCAGCGGAAGGATCAATTCCAGCAGAAACCCGATTCCGGCGATCAGCATCGGGGCTGCCAGCACCCAGCGCTTTTTCAGCGGCAGCACGCCCTTCCAAATGACGGCGATCCAGCCGACGGTGGTAGCGAACTCCAACACGACAAAACTGACCCAATATGGGACAGCCTGCACCAGATAAGCCCGATTCCAGGCCGCAACCGCGCGCTCCTTATCCCCTCCCACCGCCTCGAAGAGGACATTGTAGGTATGGATCAGCGTTCCGCAGGCCAGATGGAAATACACAAAAACCATGCAGCCCCAGTAAAGGCCGACAAGAAACAGCTTCAGGAAACGCTGGCCCCATTTGTCACCGCAGCGGGCCAGCTTCTCATTCAGATACCGCACAAAAGCCAGAGCGGCGATCATGTACAGCGCGGTACCGATCAGCCCGCCGATATGGGACAGGGCGATCCGCCAGTCCGCGATCGTGAGCCAGCCGGAGGAGATCATGAAGGAGACAGCCGTGCTGTTCTTCGGCTCAAGGCCCATGCAATAGTCGCCGATGATGCACGGGATCATGGCCGGGATGATCCACAGCATCCGCTTTGTGATCTTCTCCCGTTCCTGAGATGTCATGCTTGTTCCTCCTTCTGTCTGGAGTACCGGTGAACCGCTTCCACCTCTTGGATGAAGCGCTCCGTGTTCTCGCCCACCAGGCCGCCGTGGCCCATGTCTTCAAAGATCTTACAGGTGAAGGGATAGCCCTCCGCCTTCAGTTTTTCCAGATTGGCGGACAGCTTTTTGTCCACCGTCCCCTTGACTCCGTACCAGATGTGCATATCCGTGCGGGCAAAGACGCTGTAATCCGTTTTCTTGCCGATCAGGCACTTGTCCTGATTCTTCCAGCTCTGCCAGCTGGCTTTCGTGTAGAGGATCCTGTCAGCCTCCTCTATGCTGCGGCCCGTGATCTTTGCCAGAAAGCGCTTGCGCAGCTTGCCCGCCCGGCCCATAACGACAAAGAAGGTCCCGGTAAAGAAGAACAGATAGAGCTCTTTCAGGGCTTCGTTTTTGATATCCGGGTAGTCCCGCAGGGACATGCCGTCGGCAATGGTCGTGGTGATCTGAAGACGGTCGTCTTCCAGCACCTGCATCAGCGTCCGGCAGCCGTAGGAGAGGCCGTAGAGGATATCCACCTTGCCGCTGTAGTTTTCGATGATGTAGTCCTCAATGCACCCTGCCTCATAGGCCACGGAGCGAAACTCCGTCTCCGGCTCGGAGGGATTGAAGCCGTCGTAGGCAAGCAACACAACGTGATATTTTTCCGCGATCTTCTTTGCGGTGGGAAGAACGCCGAGATAGCTGGTCCCGCCGCCGTGGAGAAGCACCATCAATTCTGCGTTTTCCTGCCCAAATTCAAAGTATTTCATCTGCAGATAAACCTCTTCCGGTTCTCACCGAATCAAAGTCACGAGCCAGCCCACCAGAACGGCGGGGATCAGCGCGAAGATGATGCCGGGAAACAGCATTCCCTTCGCGTGAAACCACTTCTGATGATAGGCCTTGTCCATATGCTCGGTGTCTTCCAGCCGGAACCTGGGCAGATTGGCGAACAGCACCCAATCGAGGAAACAGGTGTCATAGACGCCGATCCATGCCATCAGGCCAAAGGTCAGACAAAAGCCCTGCCGGAAGGTATTTGCTCCCGCAACGAGGGCGCAGACCAGCAGGATGCAGGTGAAGAGCAGCACGCCGAAGCCTTTCGTCAGGATCACGTTTTTGGACTTGTAGCTCACGTCGATGCGCTCGTGCGTTTTGAAGTATTCCTCCTGGATATCGGGCGGATAGTTGTGAATCGCCGCGGGACTGTGCTTCCTGTCTCCGCGGGACGCAAGGAAAACGATGGCTGTAAAGAGAGCCGCAAAGACGGCCATTTCGATCAGGATGACCCAGATGCTCATATTCGTACCTCCATGTAAATGCTATGATCCTCAGAACAGGGTGCAGATCCACGCCGCCAGCGCGGACACCGCGGGAAAGATTACCAACAGCTTCAGCAGCTGGCTTTTGATGTTGAAGCCGTACTTTCTGCCGTCGTACACGGACGCCACCTCGGGGTAGTAATACTGGAAGAACCGGAAACGGCACAGCAAAAACCAGTCAAAGAAAATCATGTCGTAGGCTTTGTAGATCGTAAAGATCAATACAAAGCGCAGGAAGAACTGTAAAAAAGAAAAGCCGCTCCGAAAACCGTCCCAGATGGAGATCACTCCTACGCCCAATATCATCAAAACACTGAGTACTATCAGCACCCAGCCCATGGCCCGGGCGCCGAAGAACAATTCCTCGATTCTGGGCTTCAAGACCTCCTGCGCCTCTTTCGGAGCTGAGGAGAAAAACCTCGTATCCTGAACAAAGGTCACCGCCGAGATGAGCAGGATCGTGATTGCTGCGCAGAATACGAGCGCCAAAAAAACCGTTAAGAGCATATTGTTCTCCTCCTGATTCTTAAAAAGGCTGTCTGCTTTTTATTTCGCGTCCGGGCCGGGCGTGAAGCCCAGCTCCTCGGCTCTGGCCCGGCTCATCAGATGGAAGTTGCATTCGTCGTCGCCCCAGCCCAGGGTCTTTGTCCGATCCAGCACGGCGCCCTGCATCTCAAAGGTATAATAATCCATCATGCAAAGGTACTTTGTGATCTCTCCGCAGTGCTCCTGCTTCGTGAGCTTGCAGATGCCGCACTGTTTGTGGGTGATGTAGTATTCTTCCTTTCCCGGCACGGTTTTAAAGTAGTAAAACCAGTTCATCGGGTATTCCTCGATATGCTCCCGCGACCACTTGGCCTGCCGGGTGCGGTTTGCGATCTCTTTTTCCGTAAAGGCGCTCTTGCCCTGCTTGGCCTTCACCATCAGCGGACAGTAGGCCAGCGCGTGAACCAGACCTTTCAGCGTCTCCTCATCCATCCGGCCCTCCGCCTCTTTGTAGAGTGCGATCGCAAAGGCCCCGCAGTACATGGTCAGCACGAACATATTGTCCTTCATGCTGCCGATGCCCGGCGTCCGTTCCACAATGGCCCGGTACTCCTTCAGCACACGCTTTTGATAGGAGACCATATCCAGTCCCGGGATCGCTTCTTCCAAATAGGCAAAGGCCGTTTTGGCGAAGGCGAGCTTGATAAAGCCGCCCAGGATTCCATATTTCATGTTACTCCTCCCTCCGGCAGCAGCGGCGTCATGCAGTCCATGCTCAGAAGCAAAGTCGAGCTGTTGTGCAGCAGGGCCGAGGTGGCAGGCTGCAGCACGCCGAATGCCCCCAGGGCGATCAGCGCGCCGTTGAAGCCCATGACAAAGCGGTAATTCCGGTCGATGCGTCCCATGAGCTTTTGGGAGAGCTCCCGCAGCAGCACCAGTTCCCGCAGATCTTCCGCCGCGATGGTGATGTCCGCCACTTCCCGGGCGATGCTGGCCCCGCTGCCGATGGCGACGCCCACGTCCGCCAGCGACAGGGCGGGCGCGTCGTTGATGCCGTCGCCGATCATGACGACCTTGCGTCCCGCCTCCTGTTCGGCACGGATAAAGGCCGCCTTGTCCTCGGGCAGCACCTCGGCGCGCCAGGCGTCAATGTTCAGCTTCTCCGCAATGGCGGCCGCCGCAGAGCGGTTGTCCCCGGTGAGCATGACGACCTTCCGGATCCCGGCCTCGTGGAGAAGCTTTACGATCTCCTTTGCTTCCGGGCGCAGCGGGTCATAGATGCCGATGGCCGCGGAGAGCCGCCCGCCGATGGCCAGATACAGCCAGGAGCAATCCGGCTCCAGGGCGTCAAACGCCGTCTGGTCCTCCGGCAGGATCTGCGCGCCCTCATCTTCAAAGACGAAGTGGCGGCTGCCGATGACGGCCCGCTCGCCGCCGATCCTAGTGGCGATGCCGTGGGCCACCACGTATTCCACTTCGCTGTGCATCTCCCGGTGGTCCAGCCCCCGCTCCCGGGCGGCGCGCACCACGGCGTTTGCCACAGAGTGGGGGAAGTGCTCCTCCAGGCAGGCGGCCACGCGCAGCATTTCCCGCTCATCTTGTCCCCGGAAGGGTACGACCTTCCGCACCGTGGGGCAGGCGTTGGTGAGGGTGCCGGTCTTGTCAAAGATCACGGTGTCCGCGCGGCTCAAAATCTCCATGTACTTGCCGCCCTTGACCGTGATCTTGTGGCGGCCGGCCTCCCGCATGGCAGAGAGGACGCTCAGGGGCATGGAGAGCTTCAGGGCGCAGGAGAAGTCCACCATCAGCACCGAGACGGCCCGCGCGGTGTTGCCGGTCAGCAGCCATGTGAGCGCGCTGCCGCCCAGGCACCAGGGCACCAGCCTGTCCGCCAGGCGGTAGGCCCGGTCCTCGGTGCCGGATTTCAGGCGTTCGGACTCCTCGATCATGCGCACGATGCGATCATAACGGTTTTCGCCCGCGGAGTGGGTTACGCGCAGGACGCAGCTGCCCTCCTCCACCACGCTGCCCGCATAGACGGCGGCACCGGGACGCTTTGCCACTGGGACGGATTCTCCCGTGAGCGACGCCTGGTTGAGCATCACGTCCCCCTGCTCTAGGATGCCGTCCAGCGGCAGGACATGGCCAGTGTGGACGATGATCCGGTCTCCGGCCTGAACCTGAGACAGCGGGACGAGCACCTGGGTACCGTCCTCCGTCAAAAGCCAGACCTTGTCCACCTGCAGGGACATGCTTTTGGCCAGATCGTCCACGGATTTCTTGTGGGTCCAGTCGTCCAGAGTCTCGCCCAGGGAGAGCAGGAAGCGCACGGAACCCGCGGTGGAGAAATCCCCGGTCAGGAGCGAGGCGCCGATGGCCACGCCGTCGAGCACCTCCACGGTAAGCCTGCCCCGCAACAGAGTTTTGGCGGCCAGCCAGATGCGCGGGATGGCGTTGACGGTGTTGATCACCCGGCGGATCGGCAGGGGCAGAAAGAGCTTTTTTCCATAGTGCCGCAACACCTGGAAGACCAGCTTTTCTTTGTACTCCCGATTGATCTCGCGGCTGTGGGGGCTGAGTACATGCGCCTCTTCTTCGGCTTCCTCGTAGGAAAAGCGGGATAGGGCGCTGTACAGCGCACCTGATCCACGCCGGGCAGGGCCAGGATCCAGGCCTCCAACAGGTCGGCATCATGCATGCTCATGGAGCGCTGCACCGCCCGCAGACGGACGCGCCCCCGGCTTTCATGCAGAATCTGGAATCTCATGCTTTCGCAGTATCTTCGATGTACTTTTCCTCTTCGGTGGCTCGCGCCTCGTTGATCGCTTTGGCGTCGGCCAGGATATCTGAACAGCCCTCCTGCACGGCTTCCACGTCCCGCATCACCTGGTCGCGGCAGCGCAGCACGGCGGCGGTAGCGTGGGTATAGACCTTGCGGGCATCCTTGCTGCCCAGAAGCTTGAAGCCGGCGGAGCCAAACAGCGTGCCGCCCACAAACAGTGCGATTTTTCCGGTAGTAGTCATATCTTTTTTCCTCCTATGTTTGCCCGGCGTCTGCCGGGTTTTTTTACTTCTTCCTGTATCCGCAGTCGCAGTACGGCCCGCCGCTTGCCAGGGTGTACTGCCGTACGAATTCCGATACGCCGCCCGCCTCGCTCATGGTGTAGTCCAGATGGCACATGGCGGGGGTCAGTTCAAACAGACCCAGTTCCTTCATCAGCGTGCAGATGCCGCATTTGGTAAAGCGGCCCTCATAGCCGCTGCCGTCCGGATAGGGCAGATAGTCCATGTTCCAGGAATAGGGGTTGCGGTCTGCGGCACGCAGCGCGGCGGTATCCTTCATGCCCTGAAGATCCGCGTCCGTAAACTTGCGCTTGGCGCTCATCCGGCAGAACCACCGGGTGGGCGCAGTCATCATGGCCTGCGCGTAAAACACGGTGGCATCCTCCACTTTCGGCCGCCGCTCCATACTCAGCAGAAAGGCGCAGAACAGGGCACAGTTGACGATATTCATCTGGAAGCGGTCGCCCTTTTCAAATGCCGGGAGCTTTTCGATAATCTCCCGGTACTTCGGTTCTGCCTTTTCCGTGATCTCCTTTGCTTCTCGCGGGGTGTAGCCCAGTACGGAGACCAGGTGTTCCCGGAACGACCTCCGATACAACAGCCACATGCCCAGCGGCATTCCCATGTACTTCATTCTTTACCCTCTCCGAATGTGATCTTCACGATCACCATCTTGACCAGGCTGTCGCAGAAACGGATCATCAGCTTATGAAAGGCGTTCATCTTAGGGTAGATGTCCCGGTAGCCGCGCATATAGCTTTTCGTCGAGACATCTGCGAACTGTTTGCTCCAAAGCTTCAGGATCACGGGCTCGTCCAGGGAGAAGAGCGCGTTGACGTCCCGGATCCCGGCCCCCTTGAGCCAGGTTTTGGTCATCATCTTCGCGCCGCGCCGGTTGCAGCAGTCAAAGACCAGCACCGCGCCGGGAAAGCGCTCCGCCATCGCTCGAAACAGCGCCTTGACCGCCTCTGTCTCAAAGTAGTAGAACACGCCGGAGGCGAAGAACACCGCGCCCCCGCTCGCGTCGATCCGGTCCATCCAGCCGTGGTCATTCAGGTCGATGCCGATGTTTTCTTCCCGCTCGCCTGCGGGCAACAGCTCGTCTCTTACGGCGATCACATCCGGCATGTCAAGGTTATAGCCCCGGCACCGGCCGTTATCCACCTGAGAAAAGGTGTCGTCCAGCCCGCAGCCCAGGTTGACCACTGCCGCTTTGGGGTGGGCTTTCAGATAATCCCGCACCTCCCACATGAGGTCATACTGCCGCTGAGCCACCTCCAGCGCGCCGAAGAGTCCCGCCTGGGACTCCATGAGTTTCCGCTTTTCGGAGAAGTCATAGTCCAGCATGGCGCAGATGCGCTTCGCCGACGGATCGGAAAACAGCTCCGGGTAATGCTCGGAGCAGATGAGCCGCCCGAAGAGCGGGATGATGAGGGTCTCCTGAACGGAGTTCTTTTCAATGTGATATTTCAAGCTTTTCTCCTCCTTAGCCCAGCGCCACATCCAGAGCCATCATCAGGCTGAAGCCGAAAGCGAAGGCAATGACGCCGATATTGGAATGTTCTCCCGCAGACATCTCCGGGATCAGCTCCTCCACGACCACATACAGCATGGCCCCGGCGGCAAAAGAGAGCAGATAGGGCATGGCGGGCACGATCAGCCCCACCAGGAGCACCGTCAGCGAGCCGAAGATCGGCTCCACCGCGCCGGACAGGAGACCAAGCCAGAAGGATTTACCCTTGCTCTTACCCTCGGCATACAGCGGCATGGAGATGATCGCGCCCTCCGGGAAGTTCTGGATCGCGATGCCGAGAGTCAGGGCCAGCGCCCCGCCCGCACTGATCATCCCGGAGCCGGAGAGAAGCCCCGCGTACACGACGCCCACCGCCATTCCCTCCGGGATGTTGTGGAGCGTCACCGCCAGGACCATCATGGTGATCCGGGCCAGATGGCTCTTCGGCCCCTCCGTCTGATTCCCGGCGCGGTGCAGATGCGGGATGACGTGGTCCAGCAGCATGAACGCAATGCCGATCCAGAAGCCGAGGAAAGCCGGAAGAAAGGCCAGACAGCCCTTGGAGGCCGACTGTTCGATAGCCGGTACGATCAGGCTCCAGATGGACGCCGCCACCATGACGCCTGCCGCGAAACCGTTCAGCATCCGCTGAACACTGAGCTTCAGATCTTTTCGGAGGAAGAACACGCAGGCTGCTCCGGCCGAGGTGCCGATAAAGGGAATCAGAAGTCCGAACAGTACGGTGCTTATTTCCATCCGAACCAGCCCTTCCGTTCTGCTTCGGCGCTCTCCACCGACAGGCAGGTATAGCCGGTCGCGCCAATGGCAGCCTTCAGGGCCGCTGCGTCTATCGGATCTTCCGTCAGAAAAGATGCCTTGCCATATCCATGAGAGGCACTCACCTTCTTCGCAGCCGGGACGGCCTTTCGGATCGTGTCGCAGATATGAGCCTCGCACATGCCGCACATCATGCCGTCGATTTTCAGCACTGTCTTGATCATTTTCTTTCTTCTCACTTTCTCCCTGCCAGCAGGGTTGATCCGCCGAGACCAAGGAAGACTGCCTCCCTGCGTCCCATGAATCGCCCGTCCGTGGTGTCGATCAGGCGCACATCCTCATAGCCCGCGTCCTTCAGCTTTCGAACGAAGGCGTCCATGTCGCCGTAGCGCGCTTTGCTCATCAAGTCATGGATGGCAAAGGTGCCGCCCCTTTTCAGCACCCGCAGGGTCTCCATCAGCAGCTTCTGCTTGTCCTGCCCGGCGATGTTATGGTACACATAGTTGCTCGTCACGGTGTCAAAGCTCTCGTCGGGGAAAGGCAGATGCACGGCGTTGCCCTCTTCAAAGCGTGCGTTGCTCACGCCCTCGGCCGCGGCGTTTTCCTCGCAGCGCTTCTTTGTGAAGACCGCTTTGTACGCGCCGCTCCAGATATCGCAGCCGACCATCTGCGCCTTGGGATTGCGCTTGGCGCAGGCGATGGTCAGCGCACCGCTGCCGCAGCCCACGTCCAGCCCCGTGCCGCCGTCGGGAAGCGTCACGAAGTCCGCCGTCCCGTCGATGATGGTCTTTGCCAGCTTGCGCTTTCCGTTGTAGTCAAAGGTCCGGTGCAGGGCGCCCATCCAGGCGGTGTAAAACAGCAGCACCGGGGTAGCTGCGCCGAAGGCAGCGGCGGCGATCTGCCGCGGTCTGCCCTTCAAAATGCGATCCGCTGCGCCAAAGAGGGCGAACAGGCCCGCGGAAACGGCCGCCGCCGCGCCGAGACCGATCACCATGCTCGTCGGCACCCAGTTTTTATAGTCCGGTTTTTTCATACACTTTCCCCTTATATCATTTGACACAGCGGAAGCAGCCGATGCCTTCCACTCTCGTCACGTTCACCTCGCTGTACATCCCGGCAAGGCGATTTCTCAGACTTGTCTCCGTCTCATAGGGCGGCGTGAAAAAACCCTTGGGCTGGTAGAGATGGCGGATGAACCAGTCGGTCCGTTTGCAGCCGCCCTGCACATAAAAGCAGCCGCAGAAGGTCCCGCCGCGCTTCAGCACGCGGAAGGTCTCCCGGTACGCCGCTTCCTTGTCCGGGAAGGCGTGAAAGCCGTTGAGGGACAGCACGATGTCAAAGCTCTCGTCGGGGAAGGGCAGCGCGCCCACGTCCCCCTGCACGAAACGCACATTCCCGATTCCCACCTTTTGTGCACGCTTCTGCGCCGCCGCCATCATATCGGGCGAGTAGTCCAGGCAGGTGATTTCCGCCCCGGGCAGCTCCCGGTATACCGGCATGGTCAGCACGCCGGTGCCCACCGGCACCTCCAGCAGCTTTCCGGAAAAATCCTCCGGCACGCCGGAGAGGACGCGCTCAAGGTAGCGCAGGTTTTTCTCTCCGTCCATGTTCCACACGATCCGGCAGATGGCTTTGCCCGGCAGCGTGGAATAAGTCATCATCCCGTCATAAAAGGAGGATACCCCTCCGGTCAGCTTATAGGCGTTTTGAATCTGTTCTTTTCGTGTCATATTGCTCCGCCCCCGCTCTGTTTCTTTTTGGAAAGCGGCACGTTCCGCGCCCCTTCTTCCGTGTCGTCTGCTTCCTCATAGCCGTCGTAAGGGGCCTCCGGATCGGGATAGCGTCTGGTAAAGGGCTTGCAGATCTCCGCACGATGGGCAAAGGCGAAGTCGAGATCGTCCGTCCAGCCGGTGTGCCCGGTGATTACAGCGATCCGGCCCTTCCGCGCGCGGATGTTCCGCTCCAGCCGTTCCAGGGAACGGACCGCCAGCTTGTTGTCTTCCGCCAGGGTGCTGATAAAGCTGTAACCGCCGTCCGCGCCGAACCAGATCGTGTCCCCGGTAAAGAGGTATTCGTCATCGACGAGATAGACCATGTGTCCCCAGGTATGGCCGGGGACGAGGATGCACTCGATCTTGATGTCGCCGATGTGAAAAACCTCGCCGTCGCGCAGGAGCACCTTTCGGTTGTCCATCTTGACCATCGGCAGCTTGTACAGGCCGTGGATGACCTTTCGCCGCGTTTCGCCGGTCAGATAGCGGTTTTCGATTTCACCGATGTAGACCGTGGCGTTTTGAAACAGCCGCTCGCTGTCCTCCTCCAGTGCGCCGACGTGGTCGGTGTCCTGGTGGGTAATCAAAATGTGATCAATGCTCGCCGGGTCAATGTCCAGCCACCGCATCTTCTCCTGCAGCCGGGCATAGTTGTAGCCCGCGTCGATCATGATGGTGACGCCGTT
>ONCI01000124.1 GCA_900316255.1 uncultured Eubacteriales bacterium
CCTGGCCCGGGACATCGCCAAGAAGATCGAGGAGGAGCTCACCTACCCCGGTCAGATCAAGGTCCATGTCCTGCGGGAAACCAAGGCTGTGGATTACGCAAAGTAAAAAACGAAAAAAGTCCCGAGAGCAAATGCTCTCGGGACTTTTTTCAGTTTTGAGTTTTGAGAAAACGAGCTTTCCCGCTGCGGTGCAGCCGCCCGTCTCCCGCGTAGGGCGCGATGCCCTCATCGCGCCGCGGATCAGCGGGACTCAGGCGCGGCCTAATCCGGGGCCGCAGTGCTTCCCCCAGCGGGGGAAGCACCCTCCAGTGCTCACACTGGAGGGTGAAGAGGGAGAAGCCCGGTTGCCGCCAGCGTGCGGATTCTGTTCTCTCTCCCTCATCCGTCACGGCGCTTGCGGGAGACGCGCCGCGACACCTTCCCCCGCTGGGGGAAGGACACAGGGGAGGGCAATTGCTCAGAGTCCCAGCATCTTCATGTAGGCCGGCAGGGCGGCCTCGAACTTCACGCCGTACCAGTGGCCGGGGTCCTCCCGGGTGATCTCGATGCACTTCACGGTGTAGTCCGCGGCGATGACGGCGGCCTCATAGGCGCTTTTGCCGGCGCCCACGAAGGCGGCGGCGTACACGTCTCCGGTGCCGTGGCTGCCGGGCGTGAGCTTCCGGTGTTCATAGTAGCGGCGCTCTCCCCGCTCCTGCACCAGGACCCCGGTGCGCTCCGGCGCGTAGCCCACGCCGGTGAGGATCACGGTCTTCGCCCCGGCGGCGGTGAGCCGGTCCAGAAGTTCCGCAATATACCCCTCGTCATAGGTCTCCCGGTATTCCATGCCGGTGAGAAAGCAGGCCTCGGTGATGTTGGGCAGGATGATGTCCGCCGAGAAGGCCAGATCCTTCATGGCCTCCACATAGGCCCCGTCAAAGGCGGGATAGAGCTTGCCGTTATCCGCCATGGCCGGGTCCACGATGGCCAGGGCCCCGGGGGCGGAGAGGCGGGCGATCAGGTCCCGCACCATGCCGATCTGCTCGGTACTGCCCAGATACCCGGTGTACACCGCCTCAAAGGCGATCTTCTCCTTCTCCCAGTGGGCGGTGATGGCGGGGATGTCCTCCGTCAGGTCCCGGACGGTGTAGCCGGTGAAGCCCGCCGTGTGGGTACTGAGCACCGCCGAGGGGAGGATGCAGGTCTCCTGTCCGGCGGCGGAGAGGATGGGCAGGGCCACCGTCAGTGAGCACTGGCCCACGCAGGAGATGTCCTGGATGGTGAGGATTTTATGATAAGCCATGGAAAAAGCCTCCTTGACATTTGTTCTGCTTCCATTATAATCGGATTTGGACCTATTGCTATTGCCAGTTTGATGCAAAAATATAAGGTCAGATTTGACATCGTGCTATGAATTATCAGATCATAAAACACAGCGGCGAGAGCGCCTATCTGCAGCTCTACCGCCAGCTGCGGCAGGACATCGTTTCCGGCGCCCTGCCCACCGGCGCCAAGCTCCCCTCCAAGCGCAGCTTTGCCGAGGAGCTGGGCCTCAGCGTGATCACGGTGGAGCACGCCCTGGCCCTGCTCACGGACGAGGGCTATCTGCTTGCCCGCCCCCGCAGCGGCTATTACGTCTCCTTCGGCCAGGCCTCCCCCGCGGCGGTGCCGCCGCGGCGGGCAAGGCTGGAGGAGATGCGGGCCGGGGAGGGCGCGCCGGCGGACTTCCCCTTCTCCCTCTGGGCCAGGACCATGCGCGCCGTCCTCTCGGACTATGACAGGCACATCCTGGACCGCTGCCCCAGCAAGGGCTGCCTCCCCCTGCGGCAGGCGCTTGCCGCCTGGCTGGGCCGCAGCCGCTCCATGACCCTGGACCCGGAGCAGATCGTGGTGGGCGCCGGGGCGGAGTATCTCTACGGGCTCATCGTGCAGCTGCTGGGTCGGGAGCGGCCCTTTGCCCTGGAGGATCCCTGCTATGCCCAGATCCGCCGGGTCTATGAGGCCAACGGCGCAAGCTGCACGCCCCTCCCCATGGGGGAGGATGGCATCCAAAGCGCCGCCCTTGCCCGCTGCGGGGCCGGGGTGCTGCACGTGACGCCCTATCACAGCTACCCCAGCGGGGTCACCGCCTCCGCCGCCAAGCGGCATGAGTACGTCGCCTGGGCAAGGGAGCGGGGCAGCCTCATCGTGGAGGACGACTATGACGCGGTCTTCGCCGCCCCCACCCGCCGGATCCAGACCATCTACTCCCTGGACCCGGAGCGGGTCATCTATCTGAACACCTTTTCCAAGCTGCTGGCTCCCTCGGTGCGCACCGGTTTTCTGGTGCTGCCGGAGCGGCTGCTGGAGGACTACCGGGCGAAGCTGGATTCCTTCTCCTGCACGGTGCCGGTCTTTGACCAGCTGGTGCTGGCGGAATTCATCAACGCCGGACATATGGAACGCTATATCAGCCGCCGTCGGCGGAATCAACGGAGAACGGAGGAATAACCATGCTCTATTATCTCAGCGACTATACCGAGGGGGCCCATCCCCGCATCCTGGAACGGCTGCAGGAGACCAATCTGATCTCCCAGCCAGGCTACGGGGAGGACCGCTTCTGCGCCTCCGCCCGGGAGAAGATCCGCGCCGCCTGCGAAAAGCCGGAGGCGGACGTGTATTTCCTGGTGGGCGGCACCCAGTGCAACGCCGTGACCATCGCCTCTCTCCTGCGGCGCTGGGAAGGGGTCATCGCCGCTGACACCGGCCACATCAACGTCCACGAGGCGGGAGCCGTCGAGTTCACCGGCCACAAGGTCATCGCCCTGCCCCAGCAGGGGGGCAAGCTCTCCGCCGACACGCTGCGGGGCTACTGCGCCGCCTTCTATGCCAACGAGACCCACGACCACATGCCCTTCCCCGGCATGGTGTACATCTCCCAGCCCACGGAATTGGGCAC
>ONCI01000011.1 GCA_900316255.1 uncultured Eubacteriales bacterium
ACTATTCTGCTTCTGATCGTCCATTGACCGCAGCCTCGGTCTTTATCCTCGGAGCAACGAGGCGCCCCAGGCGGCGTCCTTCAGCAGGGCGCGGCCCACACCGATGAGGTCGGCTTTGCCGTTTTGGAGCAGTGCTTCCGCATCGCCGATCTTATGCACACCGCCTGTCAGCAGGACAGGGACGGAGACGGCGGCCTTGACCTTCTCGGACATGGAGGAGAAATAGCCCGCCTCCAGATGCCCGGGGCGCATGAAGAAGCACATGCCGCCGGAGAGATCCAGCAGATCCACACCCGCCGCCTCCAGCAGCATGCAGGCCCGGACCGCGTCCTCCTCTTTGGAACCGCCGGGCAGATAATCCGCGCCGCCCAGACGCACGGCGATGGGGATCTGGCCGCCGACGGCCTGCCGCACCAGCGCCACGGTCTCCAGGGTGATGCGCAGCCGGTTTTCCAGGCTCCCGCCGTAGTCGTCTTCGCGCTTGTTGGTCATGGGCGAATAAAACTGGTTCAGCAGATAGGCGTGGGCGCAGTGGATCTCCACCCCGTCATATCCGGCCCTGACCGCCCGGAGCGCGGCCGCGGCGAACTGCTCCTCGATCTGCCGGATCTCCTCTTGTGCGAGCGCGCGGGGGCGTTTCGTCAGCTTCTTCACGGGGATGCTCACCGCGCTGGCGGAGACCGCGTCCCCGATCCCGTTGCTGCCCGCGTGATTGAGCTGGACAAAGGACTTGCTGCCGCCCTCGCGGATGGCGTCGGTGAGCCGCCGATGCTCTTCGATCAGCTCGTCCGCGGCAAGGGAGAGCTGCCCTTCGGCGGCACGTCCGCTCTCCGAGATGCAGCTGTGCTCCGTGATGATGATCCCCGGGCGGCTGCGGACGGCGCGGTCCCGGTAATAGTCCACCAGCTCCTCCGTGACGTGGCCGCGCTCCGTCTTGTTCGTCTGCATGGGCGGCATGACGAGGCGGTTTTCGACGGTCAGCTTTCCGATCAGAATGGGTTCCTGAAGCAGCATGAGCCTTCTTCCTCCTTATGTGTGATTGTTTCTCTGTGTTCAACCCTCGGGCAGGGTGTCGATCATATCCAGCAGCTCCAGATAGAAGGGCCGGATGTTGTTTCGCTTCATCATGCCGCCCTGCAGGGACATGTGATCGCCGGGATAGGCCGGCAGGATCTGCCAGATCCCCGGCGTGACCGCCTCCGGGTCAAAGGCCTTGCTCGGCGCGTCCATGGGCGCCATGGCCGAGACGGTGTTGACCAGACCGTCGTTTTCCCGCCAGCGCTCGTCGAGCACAAAGCCGCCCGCGGTCACGCCGGTATAGACCCCCATCCGTGCGGAGCTGCGGCGGAACATGGGCTCCATCCGGGAGCGGATGGGGCGCTGTGCCCCGTCTGCGGCCTGGGTCGCGCTGCAGGGCACGGCAAAGTAATAGACCTGCGGCAAAGTCGCGATCCGGGCGTTCAGGGCCAGGGCCTTGTCGATGTGCATATCAAAGGCGGCGTAGTCCTCCCCGGATCTGCCGTCCTTCTCCGCCTACTTGCGGTTGCTGAAAAAGTTGCCCCAGAAATCATCCCAGCGGGAGACCTTCACCGCGCTCACATCAAAGCTCTTGTCCTGATACAGGTCATAGGCTGTGGTGCCGTTGGTGGGAGCCGCCAGCGTGACCAGCGCATGCAGGCGCTCCCCCTGCCCGCCCAGGAAAAAAGGGGAGAGCGCATCCGCCCCGGAGGCTTCCTGCTCGGCTTCATCCCCGCTGGCGAGGATCTGGGAAAACAGACGGATCGTAGCCCCGCCGAAGGAGTGGCCCAGAAGCACCAGCTTTTTTCCGCTCTTCCAGTCGGGGATCAGGGGCCGCTCGCTAAAATCCGGGCCGAAGCGCGCATGGCCGCAGCGCTCGCTGTGGGCCTTGCCGTAGTCCGTCACCGTGCCGGTGAGCTGAGCGTAGAGCTCGCAGGCCCGGTCCCAGGCGCTGCCCTCCGGCGAGACGGAGGCGGCATAGCAGGCAAAGCCCTGCCTGCGCAGATATTGCATCAGATCGCCGCCGAACATCCCCCAGTAGGGCATTCGTTTGTAGGCTTTGTCATAACTGCCCCAGCCGGAGAGACCGTGGACGAAGATGTACGCGGCGTCGGAACGCGCCGGGACGTCGTCCTTTTGCGCCTTGCCGCTGGAGAAGGAAAAGCGGCCGGAGATCGTGCGCAGTTTCATCCTGATCACACCCATCGAATCGCTTGTTGAGAACGCTTCTCAGTATATCTTCTCGCTTCGCCGCTGTAAAGTGTCAAAAGCTTTTTTCCGCAAAGATGTCGACATTTTGCGCTTTCTGATGTATGATCCCAACAAGAGGGTGCCTGGAGAGCATCAATAATGGCGCATCCTCCGAATTGATATGAGACTTTTTGTTGCGATCCTTCTGTCGGATGAAATGAAAGCGGCCTTGATCGAGGCACAGAACGCCATGTACGACCGCGGCCTGCGGGGAAACTACAGCCAGGAGGAAAACCTCCACCTGACCCTCGCCTTCATCGGAGACTTCCCGGCGGCGGAGCCGGTGCTGGACGCGCTGGAGACGGTGGCCTTCCGGCCCTTTTCGCTCAGTCTGGAGGGCATCGGGCACTTTGGCGATCTCTGGTGGGCGGGCCTGCGGGATTCCGCCGCGCTGAACGCGGTGGCGCGCCGGGTGCGCCGCGCCCTGGCCGAAAACGACATCCCCTTTGACCGCAAGCGCTTTTCTCCCCATATCACCCTGGTGCGAAAGGCCTCGCGGGACGCCGCGGGGATCGGGATCGCGCCGGCGGGCATGGACGTGGAGGCCATCTCCCTCATGCGGTCCGACCGCGGGAAGAGCGGCATGATCTATACGGAGCTGGGCCGCGTCGAGGCGGACGCTTCGGGAAAGGAACCGCTGTGAGCAGGGATCTGGAAAGGCTGAGCACCCGGCGGCTGAAAGACTTTGCCCAGGTGGAGGCGCTTTACAGGACAAGACTGAAAAAGGACTTTGTCCGCAACGAGTTGAAGCCCCTGATCTCCATGCGCCGCTCCTGGGAAAAGAACGCCTATGACTGCTACGGCCTGTACGACGGGGAGGAGATCCTGGGCTATGCCTTTTTCGTGCGGCTTGGGAGCAGCGCTCTCCTGGACTATCTGGCCATTGCGGAAGAGCACCGGGGCGAGGGCCTGGGCACCGTCTTCCTGCGGCAGCTGAGGTCCAGCCTCCGGGACGCAGACTGTGTGCTGGTGGAAGTGGAGGACCCGGAAAAGGCAGGGGACGGGGAGACGAGGACGCAGCGGGAGAAGCGACGGCAGTTCTATCTGCGCGGGGGCTGGCGGGAAACCGGGCTTCGCTCCGTGCTTTTCGGCGCGGACTACCGGATCCTGGAGATCCCAAGGGGAAAGGAACACAGCGCGGAGCGGCTGCGCCGGGTCTATACGGAGCTCTACCGCAGCTGTTTGCCCGCGTTTTTCTTCCGCACCCGGTTTCGGGTTTGGGAAAGCTTTGAGAAAGGGGAGAGGAATGGAGACCTTTTCTGCAAGTGACCGTGCCGCATGGCGGGCGTATCTGGAACAGCACTTTGAAACGGCGGAGGAGGTCTGGTTCGTTTTCCCCACCAAGGCGGCGGGGGAGGAGAGCCTCTCCTACAACGACGCTGTGGAGGAGGCCCTGTGCTTCGGCTGGATCGACAGCACGAACCGACGCCTGGATGAGCGGCACTGTATCCGGCGCTTTTCGCCCCGGAAGCAGGGGAGCGCCTATTCCCGGCCCAATATCGAGCGGCTGCTCTGGCTGGACAGCAGGGGACTGCTCCACCCGAAGATCCGGGAGAGCGTTCACCACCTGCTGGAAACCCCCTTCCTGTTCCCGGAGGACATCCTGGACGCCATCCGGAAGGACCGGATAGCCTGGAAGCATTATGAGAACTTCTCCGAACCCTACAAGCGGATCCGCATCGCCTATATCGAGGCCGCGCGAAAGCGGCCGGAGGAGTTTCAAAAGCGGCTGCGCAGCTTTTTGGAAAAAACAAGACGGAACAAGCTCATTACCGGCTATGGCGGGATCGACAAGTACTATGGCCGCGACGAGAAGGAAAGGAGCCTTGACAATGGACTATGAGATCATCCGGATCGACCGGGATTCCTGGCGTATCGAGGACAGCGGCGTGCGCTTTTTCCTGCTCGCCGGGACGGAGCGGGCCCTGCTGGTGGACTCCGGCAGAAGCGTTCACACTGCCCGGGACATCGCCGCAGAGCTCACGGATCTGCCCATCAGTCTGCTGAATACCCATGCAGATATGGACCATGTGGGCAGCAACCCCCAGTTTGCGGCCTTCTATATGCACCCGGACGAGGAAGAGAACTTCCGCCGCGGCGAGCGGGGAGGAAAGATCCTGCCTGTCCGGGAGGGAGACGTGCTGGACCTGGGCGAAAGGGAACTTGAGATTATTCATCTTCCCGGTCACACCCCGGGGAGCATCGCCCTGTTGGATCGGTCCCGGCGGGTCCTGATCAGCGGCGACCCCATCCAGGACGGTCGGATCTATATGTTCGGCCGCTTCCGGAACATGGAGCAGTATATCCGCAGCCTGGAGCATCTGCAGGCCTGGCAGGGCCGTTTCGATGCGATCTGGCCCTCCCACGGCAGCTTTCCAGTCTCCCCGGAGCTGATCGGCAGGCTGCATGACGGCGCCCTGCGGGTGCTGGAGGGAAGGGCGGAAGGACGGCCGCTGGAGGTCCACGGGAACCGCATCCTGGCCTACGATCTGGGCTTTGCCGCCTTCCTCTGCGATCTGTGAGCGCGGTCTCCCGGACATGGATCGAAAAGGGACTGTGTTTTCACGGTCCCTTTTGCGTATATTATGGAGCAAACAGCGGGATGCATGGGCAAAAGCAATAATTTAATTTTTGACAAAAGTGGTCGTCTCTTGACTTCATGAGAGATCATCCATATAATGTTTTAGTCAAAAAAACAATGGCGTACTGTGGACAGTAACATGCCCGGATGCCTTCGGAGGTTTTTGCGATTCCATGAAAAACGCACCGTATCCGTACTATGAGATTGCCGAAGTCCCCACCCTGCGGGACCTGATCGCTTACGGGCGGGACCAGGGCGGCAACAACACGATTTTTTACGGCGGCAAACGGAATACCCAGCCCATCAGCTTCAAATCCGCCTATCATCTGGTGGAGGCGCTGGGCACCTTCCTGCTGAACCAGGAACTGCGGGACGCGAAGATCGCTCTGCTGGGGGAAAACTCCACCGAGTGGTGCCTGAGCTATTTTGCCATCGTCAGCACCGGCAACGTGGTGGTCCCACTGGACAAGGAGCTGCCCCGGGAGGATCTGGCGGAGCTGATCCGGCACTGCGGCTGCCAGGCCATCTTCTTCTCGAAGAAGTATACCGACGTGGCGGATTATTTCCACAGCCTGGAAGACTTCCCCGAGATGCTCTATTTTACGATGAATGAGTTTGACTCCTACGTGACAGAAGGGGAGTATCTCATGCAGGACGGGGACCGCTCCTTCGCTGAGACCGCGGTGACCCCGGATACCCTGGCCTGCATCGTCTACACCTCCGGCACCTCCGGCAAGAGCAAGGGAGTCATGCTCTCCCACGGGAATCTGGCCAGCGACGTGGTGGCAACATGCCAATGCGTCACCGCCCGCAACACCCAGATCTTCCTGCCCATGAACCACACCTTCTCCTGGGCCTCCGCCATGTTTGCCGCCTTCCTGTACCATGTGGACGCCCATATCAGCGGCAACATGAAGCGCATCGTCAAGGACCTGAACCAGAACAAGCCCCAGAACATCTCCGCGGTCCCGCTGATGGTGGAGATGCTCTATAACGGCATCTGGGTCAACGCGAAGAAGCAGGGCATGGACAAAAAGCTGCGCCACACCATCACCCTGAGCCAGGCCCTGATGATCTGCGGCATCGATCTGCGCAAGCGCCTCTTCCGCCGGATCCATGAGAATTTCGGCGGCAAGCTGGAGACCATCATCTGCGGCGGCGCTGCCCTGGACCCCAAGCTGCAGAAGGGTCTGTACGATTTCGGCATCACGGTCATCAACGGCTACGGCATCACCGAGTGTTCCCCGGTGGTGGCGGTGAACCGCAACAACGACTTCCGCTTCGGCAGCGTGGGCAAGCCCCTGCCCTGCAACCGGGTGAAGATCGCCGATCCCGACGAGGAAGGCGTGGGGGAGATCTATGTTGCCGGGACCAATGTGATGTTGGGCTACTACAAGGACCCCGAGGCCACTGCCGAGGCCTTTGAAGGCGAGTGGTTCAAGACCGGCGACTACGGCTACATAGACAAGGACGGTTTCCTCTTTATCACCGGACGGAAGAAGAACCTGATCATTCTGGCAAACGGCAAGAACGTCTCCCCGGAGGAACTGGAGGAGAAGCTGCGCAGGCTGGAGTATGTGAAGGAAGTTGCCGTGTACGAGGAGGACAAGGCCGTCACCGGCGAGTTTTACCTGGACACTGCGGAATATCCGGACGCGCCGGAGCGCCTGCAGGAGGATATCCGCCTCTTCAACAGCAGCATGCCCTCCTGCAAGAACATCCAGAAGGTCAAGCTGCGCTCCACCCCCTTTGAAAAGACCACCACCATGAAAATCAAGCGCTATCTGCTGGCGCAGCCCGCCGGGAAGCGCTGAACTGTACCGATCAAAACACTATAGAACAGGAGAGACAATCATGTACGAAAAAGTCTGCGAGATCCTTTTGAACTATGTGGAGGAGCCGGAAGGCGGCCTCACCCCCGAGACCCGCTTCATCGACGACCTTGCCATGAACTCCCTGGACATCATGACCATGGTGGGCGACCTGGAGGATGAATATCTGGTCAAGTTCCTGGAAGGGAAGGTCTGAGCCGATGGAAGAGAAAAAGTATTACGCCCTCTCCAAGGAGCAGGAAGGCCTTGTGATGCTGGCAGGCCTGTTCCCGTTCCCGAACCTTCTGTACCTGTTTTCCGAAATCGATTTTGTGAGCGAAATCTCTGAAGAGCGCCTGCTGGAGGCCATCCGGCTGACGGGAGAGCGCCTGCCCTACTGCCGTGTCCGCCTGCACGACATGGACGACGGCAGCTGCATGCAGTATTGCAGCGACGAAGCCCCCGACCCGGTGGAGATCATCGATCTGAGCCAAGGCACAGAGGAGGAGCTGGAGAGCTTGAAGCTGCAGTGGCAGAAGGAGAACTTTCCCAACAATCAGAGAGATACCCAGCTTTACCGCTTCCGCCTGGTACGTATGCCCGGCGGGAAGCATATCCTGCACCTGGTCGTGCACCACTTCATCATGGACGCCTTTTCCATGATGAACACCGTCCGCTATGTGGATGAGGTCTATTCCGCCCTTTCCCGCGGGGAGGAGCTTCCCCCGGAGGGGCCCCTGCCCTGGAAACTGCTGGAGGAAGAGAACGCCTATTTCGGCTCCAAAAAAGAGGAGAGAGACGGAGAGTGGTGGCGCGCCCAGTATGAGACCGAGCCCATGTTCTGCTCCGTCAACGGCTTGGGCGGGCCCGAGTTCGTCGAGGGCAAGCGTTACGGGCGCAAGCAGTCCTTCTCCCAGATGTTCACCGAGCTTCTGCGCAGGCGCATCCCCAAGGAACTGGTGGATCGGGTGAATGCCTCCGCCGCAGAGCGGAAGCTTTCCCCCCAGGTCTATTACATGCTGGCCCTGCGCAGTTACCTGGCCCATGTGAACAAGAGCGACGACGTGATGGTGGTCACCCCCATGGCGATGCGCTCCACCCTCTACCAGAAGGCGGCGGGCTTCAGCATTGCCAAGACCGCTCCGGTGCGGATGGCATTCCCGTCCGAGCTTCCCTTCGGGGAGGCATTGAGCCTTGTGGCAGCCGCCGAAAACGAGGTATACCGCCACGCGCACTATGAGTATTTCAACCTCAAGGCTGACATGTTCCCCCGCTTTGGCGTCCCTGAGGACTGCACCTACGATTCTGTATGGCTGACCTATCAGCCGTTCTTCAAAATGGGCAGCAGCGAACTGAAGTTCGTTGCCAAAATGCTGGACAACGGCTTTGTCCCGATTCCGCTTTACATGCTTGTCCAGCCGCAGGACGACTCGGGAGACCTGTACGGGATCTACTGCTATGCCCTGGATTACACCAAAAAGGAGAGCTGCGAGCGGCTCCACGCCTTTATGCTCCGCTTCCTGGAGCTGGGCGTGGCCGAACCGGAGCAGCCGCTGGAGGACCTGATCCGGCGCAGCCTGTAATTTTTTCCCGGAAAGGAGAAACCTTGCCATGAACAATGAGAACAGGAGTTTTATGACCCGGCTTGCGAGCTTCGTAGTTGACAGAAGGAGATGGATCCTTCTGCTCTTCGCGGCGATGCTCGTGTTCTCGGTGTTCTCCTTGCGATGGATCAAGGTGGAGGAGGATATCACCGCCTATCTGCCGGAGGAGGCCGAAGCCAAGCAGGGCCTGGCCATCATGGAGGAGGAGTTCATCACCTACGGCACTGCCAAGGTCATGGTGAGGGACATCAGTCTGGAGGACGCCAAAGCCCTGTCCGGGGAGCTGTCCAAGGTCCAGGACGTGGTCCTGGTCCAGTTTGACGACAGCGCTTCCCACTATAAGGACGATACCGCGCTCTTCGACCTGACCTTTGCGGACGTGGCGGCCTCCGAGCGCAGCGAGCAGGCGCTGGAGCAGGTGAAGACGCTGCTGGCTGACCGGGACGTCACCATTGATACGGAGGTGGGCTTCAGCCTCTCCAAGCTGGTGGCCGAGCAAATGCTGACCGTGCTGATCTTTGTGGTCATCGTGGTCCTTGCGGTGCTGGTCTTCACCTCCAGCACCTATGCCGAGATCCCGGTGATGATCCTGACCTTTATGGTGGCGGCCGTCATCAACATCGGCACCCACTTTTTGATGGGGACCATCTCCTTCGTCTCCAACTCCGTGGCCATTGTGCTGCAGCTGGCCCTGTCGGTGGACTATGCCATCATCTTCTGCAACCGCTACAAGGAAGAGCATGAGCGCCTGGATATCCATGACGCTGTGGTGAAGGCCCTGGCCGCCTCCATTCCGGAGATTTTCGCCAGCAGCCTGACCACCATTGCCGGCCTCACGGCTATGACCTTCATGCAGTTCCGTCTGGGCGTGGATATGGGCATGACCCTGATCAAGGCCATTCTCTGCAGCCTGCTCACGGTGTTCTTCTTCATGCCGGCGCTTCTCATGGCCTTCGGCAAGGCCATGGACAAAACCAGGCACCGCCGCTTCGTGCCCAAGATCACCCCCATCGGCAAATTTGCCTACAAGTCCCGCTTCGTGATGCCCATCCTGCTGGTGCTGCTGGTGGTCGGCGCCTATCTGACCTTCAGCCGGGTGCACTATGCCTACAGTGTGGACATGGTCCCCGCTTTCCGCCAGACCGAGTATGAGCGCTCCAAGGAAGAGGTCCGGGAGGTCTTCGGCCACAGCAACGTGGTGGCTGTGATGGTCCCCTCCGGGGACTATGCCGCCGAGCGTGAGCTGCTGGAGGAGCTGAAGCTCCACCCGGAGGTAAAGTCCGCCATGGGACTGGCCGATATCGAGGCCATCGAGGGCCACACCATCACCGATGCGGTGGATTACACCGAATTTCAGAACATTGCGGGCATCGATGAGATCAGCGCCAAGGCCGTGTTCGCCTATTACGCCGCCGAACAGGGAGACCACCGGGCTGTCCGGGAAAACCTGGCCGGCTACAAGGCCTCGCTCCTGGATCTGTTCCTGTTCCTGCATGACCGGGTCGAAGCCGGGGATGTGGAGCTGGAGGAGGATCAGGTGGCTCTCATCAAACAGCTCTTCGATCAGCTCAGCATGGTCCGCGGCCAGCTGATGAGCGACAATTACAGCCGCCTGGTGCTGGACCTGAATCTGCCGGTCCAGTCGGAGGAGACCTTCCGCTTCCTGGACCAGATCCATCACATCGCCGCCCAGTATTATGACAGCGGCGTGGTCCTCACCGGCGATTCGGTGAGCGCGCTGGGCTTCCGGGACTCCTTCGCCGCGGATAACGCGGTGGTTGGGCTCATGAGCCTGGTGCTGGTGATGCTGATCCTGTTCTTCACCTTCAAGTCCTTCGGGATGCCTCTGCTGCTGATCCTGGTGATCCAGGGCAGCATCTGGGTGAACTTTGCCATTGCCACCCTGAAGGGCGACTACGTGTTCTTTCTCTGCTATCTGATCGTCAGCGCCATCCAGATGGGTGCCAACATCGACTACGCCATCGTGGTCTCCTCCCGGTACCGGGAATTCCGGGAGACCATGGACAAGAGAGACGCCATCATCGAGACATTGAATCTGGCTTTCCCCACCATCATCACCTCCGGACTTATGATGGTCTGTGCGGGCCTGCTCATCGGCTTCCAGGTGTCCCAGTGCATCATCGCCGGCATGGGCTACTATGTGGGCACCGGCACCAGCATCTCCCTCGTGCTGATCCTCTTTGCCCTGCCCCAGGTGCTTCTTCTGGGGGACTCCTTCGTGTCCGCTACCACGCTGCACACCGAAAAGTCCCGCTTCCTGAGTTTTCTTGCCCGAAACCGCCTGCGCCTTGCCGGCGGGCTCCTGGCCGCGGCGATGCTCTTTGCCACGGTCACCGTTCCCCTGGGCCTGCTCCGGGGCAAATCGCTCCTGGCTGACTCTCAGGAGCGGGTAGGCGGCCTGCTGGAGCAGACCGGCCAGCTGCGCGCCCTTGCGGAGAAGCTGGAAGGGGAAGGCAACGATCTGGACAGCCTGAAGTACGATTTTGCCCAGCAGCTGGTCACCGACGAGGTCGGCTCCGTGCAGCTTGCCGAGGGCGAGCAGATGCTGGCGGAAAACGAGGAACTGTACAACAGCGGCCTTGCCCAGTATAACGAAGGCGCGGCCCAGCTGGCCGATGCCCAGGCCCAGTATGACGCGGGCGCGGCCCGGCTGGCAGAGGCCCAGGCCCAGTATGATGCGGGGCTTGCCGCCTATAACGAGGGCCTTGCCGCCTATGAGGAAGGACAGCGGCAGCTGGCCGAGGGCCAGGCCCAGTATGACGCCGGCATGGCTGCCTACGAGGAAGGGCAGCGGCAGCTGGCGGAAGGCCAGGCTCAGTATGACGCCGGGCTTGCCGAATATAACAACGCAAAAGCCGCGCTGGACGCGGTCGCGCCGCTCTATAACCTGATCCGCTCCCTGCAGGACCGCGCCGACGCGCTGCAGGCCCAGTATGACGAGGCCATGGCCCGCGGCGATATCGCCGCCGCCCTGATCATCGCGGCGGAGCTTGCCGGGGTGCGGGCATCTTTGGAGGCGGAGCTTGGCGGCATGAGTCTAGGAGGCCTTGCGGCACAGTACCAGGAGGCCCAGGCCCAGCTGGCTGCCGCGGAGCAGCAGCTGGCCGAGGGCAAGGCCGCCCTGGACGAGGGCTATGCCCAGGCAGCCGCTGCTGAACAGCAGCTGGCCGAGGGCAAAGCCGCCCTGGACGAGGGCTATGCCAAAGCCGCAGAGGCAGAGCAGCAGCTTGCCGAAGGCGAACGGAAGCTTGCCGAAGGCAAGGCCGCTCTGGACGAGGGCTATGCCCAGCTTGCCGAGGGCGGAAGTCAGATCGCGGAAGGCAGACAACAGCTGAACGACGCCCACCAGCTTCTGGAAGAGGGCGGCAACGAGCTGGAGGAAGGCCGCCAAAAGCTGGAGGAAGGCCGCGAGATGCTGCAGGAGAACCTGACAGCGCTCAACGACAGCCTCTCCTCCCTGGACCAGCTCAACGATGAGATGGAGCGGCTGAAGCAGGGACTGCGGATCCTGAAGTCCGAACCCGGTCTCAAGGAAACGCTCTCCCGAAACGCCGGTGCTCTGGAGACGCTGGACGCGGCGGAGTCCTATTACCGCGGCCTTCTGCTGCAGGCGGAGAAGGAAAACCGCTCCGCCCGCTTCGTGGCCATTCTGATGGCGCTGTCGCTGCTTTGCGCCGTGACTTCCCTGGTCCTGGCCCTTGCCATGAAAAAGAAGCCGCTTCCCGCTGCGATCCTCAGCGCTGCCGCCGGGCTTTTGAGCCTGATGGCCCTGGTGGTCTGGCGCAGCCGCTGCGTGATGCTGGGCGGGCTTCTCCCGCTGGCCGCCCTGATCCTGACCGTTTGCGCGGCGCTGTTTTCCGAGTTTCTGTTTCAGAAAAGACGGACACTCGAAAGCTGAACCGAAAATGTATGATGTTATGTGAAGAAACGGAGTCTGCTCTCTGAGCGGACTCCGTTTTTGCTTGGTTGTAATTTCCTTTGTTTCGTGGTATTGTGGGAGCAGAGATCGAAACGGAACAGATCCGGAGAAAGGGGACGGGACGATGCTGACCTGGTATGTGACCTATCATTGCAAAAAGGGACAGAGAGAAGCCTTTTATCAGGCCCTCTGCGAGCTTGGAGTGAGAGAGTATTCCCGGGGAGAGTACGGCAATATCCGCTATGACTATTTCTTCGCGGCGGAGCATCCGGACGATCTGCTCCTGGTGGAGAGCTGGACCAACCCCGACTTTCAGCAGGCCCACTGCAAGACGAAGCGCTTCGCCAGGCTTCAGGAGCTGAAAGCCCAGTTCTGCGAGCGGGTGGAGATCGAGAAAGTCAACTGGTGATGGAGCAAAGAAAAGCGATCTACCATCTCCCCGGCCTCTTTGAATTCGGCGTCTTTTACCGGGCCTTTCTGCCCCTTTTCCGGGAACGGCGGGACTGGTTTTACGACTGGTGCGAGATCGGCTCGATCTACGGCGCGCCGGCGGACTGCCTCTGGGGCGGCGGCCGGGTCGGCTTCGGGGAGGACCGGCCGGAGGACGCGGCAACGCTCACGGCGGCCTACGGCATTTCCGCCCGGCTCACCTTTTCAAACTCCCTGCTGCGGCCGGAGCATCTGGCAGATCCGGGCTGCAATGCGCTCTGCGCCCTGTTCGAGAAGAGCGGGACGGTACCAAACGGGGTGATCCTCAGCTCCGAAGTGCTGCTGGAATACCTGACGAGGCAGTATCCGAGCTTTTATTTCGTCTCCTCCACCACCAAAGTGCTGCGCCGATTCGAGCAGCTGGAGTCGGAACTGGGCCGTCCGGAATTTCGCTTTGTGGTGCCGGATTTCCGGCTGAACAGGGCCTTTGACCGGCTGGAGAGCCTGCCGGAGGACAAGAAGCGGAAACTGGAGTTTCTCTGCAACGAGTGCTGCTGGTTCGACTGCCCGGACCGGAAGGCCTGCTATGAGAACGTGAGCCGCAAAAACCTGGGGGAGGACGTCCCGGATCATGTCTGCCTTTCACCGTCGGCAAAGCGCGGCTATCGCTTTTCCGACGCCATGGCCAATCCCGGCTTTATCGGCGTGGAAGACATCCAAAACATCTACTTGCCTATGGGCTTTTCTCATTTCAAGATCGAGGGGCGGAGCTTGGGCAGCGCCCTGCTGCTGGAGTTTCTGCTCTATTACCTGACGAAACCGGAATATCAGCTGAGGGTCCGGGAGGAGCTCTATCTGGACAGTTCCCTGGATCTGTTTTGAGCGAGGATATAAAACGGACCGCACGGTAGCGGCATCCTGATCGGAGAGGAAGGGAGCATATGGAATACATCCGCGTCACAAAGGAGAATCTGGAGAAGGAGCACATCTGCTGCGCCATCTCCAACAATAAGGACGTGCAGGTCGCTTCCAAAAAGGCCTGGCTCGCCCAGCGCCTGGACGAGGGACTGGTCTTTCTCAAAAGCGTGGAGCGGGGTAAGTGCTTCATCGAATATCTCCCGGCGGAGATTGCCTGGAACCCCATCGAGGCGCCGGGCTACATGTATATCGACTGCCTGTGGGTATCCGGCTCCTTCAAGGGCCACGGCTACTCCAGCGAGCTGCTGGAGGCCTGCATGGCGGACAGCAAAGCAAAGGGCAAAGTGGGCCTCTGCATCCTCTCCTCCGCGAAAAAGAAGCCCTTCCTGGCGGACCCCAAATACCTGCAGCACAAGGGCTTCACCGTCTGCGACGAGGCAGACAACGGCATCCAGCTCTGGTATTTGCCCTTCGGCGAGGGGGCGGAAAAACCCCGATTCCGGGACTGTGCCCGCCATCCCCGCATCAAGGAGGGCGGCTATGTGCTCTACTATACCAGCCAGTGCCCCTTCAACGCCAAGTACGTCCCCATCCTGGAGGAGACGGCAAAGACGCAGAAGGTCCCCTTCCGGGCGATCCACATCGAGAGCCGGGAGGAGGCCCAGGCCGCGCCCACGCCCATCACCACCTACGCCCTCTTTTGCGACGGGGCGTACCTGAGCAACGAGCAGATGAACGAAGCGCGCTTCCTGAAGCTGCTCTCCCAGAGAAAAACGCCATGATCCAGATCCCATTTCTTTTGACGGAGTGCCTCTTTGCCCTGGGCTGGCTGCTGCTGCGCGCCGCGGTCTGGCTGCGGCAAAAGCGCATCGACTGGAAGCGGGAGGCCATGCTGCTCCTGATGTATGTCAATCTGGCTGTGATCCTGCGCTTTGCGTTCTTTCCCATGGCCAGGGTGGACGGCAGGGTGCAGCCCCTGCTCTTTGATGCCTCCGCGGTCCGGCCCTTCCGGCTGAACCTGCTGCCCTTTGTGAAGCTGAAGTTTTACAGCAGCAGAAGGAATCTGCTGCTGAATGTGATCGGGAACGTGGCCATGTTCATCCCCAGCGGGATCATCCTGCCGATCCTGTACAGAAAGCTGGAACGCCTTTGGAAGGCCCTGGGCGTGGGCGCGATGATGTCCCTGGGCATCGAGCTGCTGCAGCTGCCCTTTTCTGTGAGAGCCACCGACGTGGACGATCTCATCCAGAACACTTGCGGCGTCCTGATCGGCTACGGGATCTATGCCCTGGCGCGGCGCTGTCTGGGGAGAGGGAAAGCGTCCCGCCCGAATGGGGTTGTACCGGAGGAGTGAGACCTGTGAAACGCTATGAATACGACGCCATCCTCCGGGAGGACCCGTCGGACGGAGGGGCTTATGTGATCTTCCCTCATGACCTGCGGGAGGAGTTCGGCAGGGGCCGTGTGAGGGCCCGGGCCAGCTTTGACGGGATCCGCTATGAGGGGAGCATCGTGAATATGGGGCTGAAAAACCCGGATGGCAGTATCTGCTATCTCATCGGCGTGCGCAAAGCCATCCGGCAAAAGCTGCAAAAAGGGGACGGCGATCCCCTCCATGTGATCATCGAAGCGGGGGAGTGAGGCAGCCATGAGAGATTGGGACGCGGATACCCTGCTGCTCATTAACGAACAGCCTTCCGCTCTGCCCCTGCTGGCGGCGCTGGAGGACGCGATCTACACCCGCTTTCCGGAGACGAAAAGACGGGTGCGGAAGACCCAGATCAGCTATTATCACCGCACTGTCTTTGCCTGCGTCTCTCTTGCCCGGGTGAAGCGGAAGGCGGAGCTGCCCAAGACCTGGCTCACGCTGACGCTGGGGCTGAACTACCCCCTGGATTCCCCGCGGGTGGCGGCGAAGACGGAAGCCTATCCCGGGCGCTGGACCACCCATATCGTGCTGGGCGCGCCGGAGGATGTGGACGGGGAGCTTCTCTCCTGGCTGGAGGAGGCCTACGCATTCTCGGAACGAAAATAGGAGGAAAAGATGGCAGCCTGGAAGTGCCCAAAATGCGGGCGGGAATTTCAGCGGGAAGAGCAGCAGCACTACTGCGTCAAGCCCAAAACCGTGGACGAATACATCGCGGCCCAGGAGGAGCGGGTCCGGCCCAGACTGGAGGCGCTGCGCTCCCTGCTGCGGGAAACGCTGCCGGAGGCGGAGGAGCGGATCTCCTGGTCCATGCCCACCTTCTGGAAGGGCCAGAACCTGATCCACTTTGCCGCGGCGAAAAAGCATGTGGGCCTCTACCCCGGCGGGGAGGCCACCGCGGTCTTTGCCGAAGAGCTCAAAGACCTGGACGTGAGCAAGGGCAGCATCCGCCTGCCTTATGACCGGGAGCTGCCAAAGGAGCTGATCAGGCGGGTCGCCCGCTGGTGTTGGGAACAATACGCAAAATAAGGGAGCGGAGAATTCCAGAGTATCTGGAGGATAAAATGAAAGAGAGAAAGATCACGGGCAACCGGGACGAAAAGGAGAAAAGCCGGGAGCTGACGCCGGCGGAAGAAAAAAGACTCCGGCGCTTTGAAGAGCTGTCCGACAGCCTGATCGGACAGGGATATCGGCGGGTGGAACTCACCGTCAGCATCGTGAAGGCCAACATCTTTGCCGTTGCTTTGCTGCTGCCGCTGCTGGCGGTGGGCTATGGCCTGTTCCTGCTGAAAAACGGCAGGATCGGCATCGGTCTGGGAAAGATGAACCCGCTGCTTTTCCTTGTGCTGCTTTTCGTGCTGATCGTGGTGCATGAGCTGATCCACGGACTGAGCTGGTCGCTCTTTGCCGAGAACCGCTGGAAGGACATCGAGTTCGGCTTTATGAAGCAGTATCTGACGCCCTATTGCACCTGCGGTGTGCCGCTGAAAAAGGGCGCCTATATCTTCGGGGCGCTGATGCCCCTGGTGCTGCTGGGGATCCTCCCCATGATCGCGGGGATCCTGGCGGACAACCTCGGCCTTTTGCTTCTGGGCGTCATCCTGGCGGACGCGGCGGCGGGGGATATCCTGATCGTCTGGAAGATCCTGCGCTATCATCTTTGAAAAGTGATCCCGCTGTCCCCAAATGACGGTATCAATTTAACCGGAGCAAAGATCTGTACTGCTCCGGAAAAAACATAGGAGGCACAACATGAAAAAAACGATTTCTCTGCTGATGATCCTGGTTTTGCTGCTGGGCCTGTGCGCCTGCGGCCAGAAGCCGGAGGAAGAAAAGGAATGGAGCCGCAGCGGCTACTTCTCAGATGAAAACGACAATTTCCTCTCCGTCACCTGGATGGAGGATGTGGTGGAACCCGGCTGGTATGTGGGCGTGATGCTGGGGGACCGGACGGGCGGCTGGACCCTTCCCCAGGAGGGAAACAGTCTTCACGGCAACCTGAACGGCGGGGACGAGAGCGCGGAGCCCTTCGTGGTCACCCTCTCCGAGGAAGGGGAGGACGGCCTGCTGCTCCAGGTGGAGGGCGGCGAGAGCTACCACTTCAAGCCCTGTGACATGCCCGAGGCGACTATCCTTGTCACCATCAACACCGAAGGCATGGGCAACATCGCCTATGCCGAAGGAGAAGGGGCGCCCGAGGCGGACCCGGAGATGCCCTTCCAGTCTGCCCAGATTAATCTGGAGAAACCGGAGACCTATACCATTCTGGCCTGGCCCCAAAGCGGCTATCTGTTCGTGAAGTGGCAGAAGGACGGCGCGGACTTCTCCACCGAGGCGCAGATCACCGTGGAGCTCACCGAGAGCGCGAACTTCGTTGCCGTGTTTGAAGAGGATTCCGACTGGCAGAATCCCGTGATGAACTTTGTGGGCAACTACCAGAGCGGCCGGGCCCGCGCCCTGGTGGAATGCCAGGGCAAGGACGAGGCCCTGATCACCATCGAGTGGGGCAGCAGCGCCTGGGATCTGGCCCGCTGGCTCATTGCGGGCCCGCTGGACACCGAAACGCTGACCATCCCCTATGAGGGCTGCAGTAAGTACAATGTGACCTACGACGACAACGGCGAAGTGAAAAACGAGGAGCAGGTCTACGGCGACGGCACCGGCACCATCATTTTCCACGACGGGGGTTTCACCTGGCATGAGGACCAGTCCGAAACCGGCGAAGACCTGGACTTTGTGTGGGTCCCTGTGGAGCCGGAGAGCGAGAGCATCGGCATGGCAAATCCCTGGCGCGTCATTTCTGAGGAAGAGGCACTGAACTTCTTCACCCGGCCCTTTGCCGTGCCCGAGGGCGCGGAGAATGTGGAGTGGAGCGTGATGGAATCTCCCGACTTAAATCCCTTACTGCAGCTGAGCTTTGACCTGGACGGGCAGCACTACACCGCCCGGATGCAGGCCACCGACGACGCTGAGGCGGACATCTCCGGCATGAACTATGCCTGGGCGGATGAGATGGAGCGGAGCCTGCACAACTGGGCCGAGGGCAAGCTCACTGCAAAGTGCTTCCGCTTCAATGGCGGAAACGAATATGACGCGGAGCTCTGCACCTGGTTCGATCCTGATACCGGCATTTCCTACGCCGTCGGTGTGAGGTCGGAGGATCTGGACGGCTTCGATCTGCTGGCGATGGCCGAGCAGATGTGCCCCGCGGAATAAAGCATCTTATCGAAAGAGCGAACGGAGACATCCGTTCGCTCTTTTGCAATCAGGGATGAGAAAATGCCGTTTGCCTCTCGCAATTTAGGCTGGCATAGGCTATAATGAAACAAAGCAAAACGAGAGGGAGGCGCGCCGATGAGCATCGCAGAACAGATGACCTGGACGAGAGAACCGAAGGAATACAGCATCGATCCGCGGCGGATCGCCATCACCACCGAGCCCCATACGGATCTCTGGCAGCGGACCTACTATCACTTCCGCAACGACAACGCGCCCCTGCTCCAGGCGGAGACGGAGGAGAAGTTCTTCTCCTTTGTGGTAAAGACCGACTTCAGCCAGAGCCACCACCGCTTTGACCAGTGCGGGATCGTGCTGTATCTGGATGCGGAAAACTGGCTGAAGGCCTCGGTGGAGTACGAAAACGAGAGCTTCCAGCACCTGGGCTCCGTGGTGACGAACCACGGCTATTCGGACTGGGCCACCACAGCCATCCCGGCGGAGGTCAGGACCATGTGGTACCGCCTGAGCCGCCGGGAGGACGATTACTGCGTGGAGTGCTCCGATGACGGCCTGCACTTTTCCCAGATGCGCATCTGCCACCTCTGGGAGGGGGCGGGGAAGATCCGTTTCGGCGTCTACGCCTGCAGTCCGGAGGATTCCAGCTTTACCGCGGAGTTTACAGAGCTCGCGGTGACGGAGTGCGCCTGGAAGGCCCACGACGGCCAGCAGCCGGACGAAGCCTCAGACTGAGAATAAACGCCTGAATGGAGGAGGCAGAGAGATGCTGGACATTCTGAAAAAGCGATTCCTGGACAATCGACAGCGGCACCCGGATCTGAGCTGGGAGACGGTGGAAATCCGCCTGCGGGAAAACGAAAGGGCCCTTGCCGCCCTCCTGCGGATGGAGGAGAGCGGGGGAGAGCCGGACGTGATCGGCTATGCGCCAGGCACGGACAAGCTCCTCTTCTGCGACTGCGCGAAGGAGACCCCTGCCGGCCGCCGGAGCCTCTGCTACGACGAGGAAGCCCTCAAAAAGCGGGCGAAGAATCCGCCGGCAGGAAGTGCCCGGCGCCAGGCCCGGGACATGGGCGTGGCGCTTCTGACGGAGGAACTGTATTACAGACTGCAGGAGCTGGGGGAATTTGACCTGAAGACCTCCAGTTGGATCGAAACACCGCCGGAGATCCGGCGGCTGGGCGGCGCCCTCTTCTGCGAGCGGCGCTACGGAAGGACCTTCACCTTCCACAACGGGGCCGATTCCTACTACTCCGTCCGGGGCTGGCGGGGGTGGCTCGCGGTATGAAAGGAGAGAGCGGCATGTTCAAGGACTGGGACTACGGCCTGATGGACACCAACACCGGGCTCATTAACCGGGTGGCCCGGACCCTGACACAAAGTCCCAACGACAGCATTGACACCGCGGAATTCCGCAGCGCCTGTTCTCCCTGCGGCGTAGACCTGGATCCACGAAGCCTACCCAGCGGGATCTGGAGCAGCTGCAGCGCAAGCTCAACGAGATCACCTGATCGGTTTACGGCAACTAAGGACACAAAGAAAGGAGGAGCATCATGTTCGTGTTTTGGGGAGACGGCTCCCGGGAGGCCATGGACCTGGTAAACGGGATCCAGGTGCGCAGCACGGAAAACTTCAACTGGACCTTTATCTTTATCCTGGCCGTGGTCTTCTATGTCTATTGGACGGAGATCAACAAAAAGAACTACCCGGCGGTGTTCGCCGGACTGGCCCTCTACGGGGTGCACTGGCTCTATGAGATCGCCAATGCCGTGATCGGCCATGTGTTCGGCTATCCTCTGTGGTCGGTCTCCAACGAATCCACCACCTTCATCCTGCTCATCGGCGTGTGCTGGGAGCTCTCGATGATGTTCTCCCTGGCGGGGATCATCTCCTTCAAGATGCTGCCCCAGGACCGGAGCAAGCGCTATTTCGCCAAAAACGGCAAGGGCGGCGTCAGCTGCAAGCTGGTGGGCGCCCTGGAGATGGCGCTGCTGTTTGCGCTGTTTGAATCCTTCCTGGCCGGTACCAGCAACCACTCCTTCATCTGGGTGTATAAATGGTGGGGCGTGCTGCCGGTGTTCCTCACCACCTATGTGCCCTTCTTCCTGGCCAGCAACTATGTGCCGGACATGGCGCCGAAGAAGAGAAAGGCCTTCCTCATCACCGAGTGGGCCCTGGTGGCGGTGCTGCTGGCGGTGCTGATCCCGCTGGGCATCATCTGAGAAGAAAGGCCCGGGGCAGTTTCCCGGGAACAGGACATGATATTCAAACACACGAATCGCCCGGGCTTTCTGCTGGGCTTTATCGACTTCTTCACGGCGGGGCTCTTTTTCCTGGTTTACATGCAGCTGGGGCTCCAGGACGAGCTGGACGAGATCCTGGGCCGAAGGACCCAGCGCTACTGGGCGGCCTACCTGCTGGGGATCCCCACCCTCTTCATCTATCCCCTGGTGTGGATGGGGCGCATCGCCGAGGAACTGAGGGCCAGGGCCCTGGAACTGGGGATCGAGGGGAAGCTCACTTCCTTCCGCCACATGTTCGACTGGAATGTCTTCGGCCTGCTGCTGATGGGTCCGGCGGTGGCCACGGAGCGCTTCTTCGACACCCTCAACAAGGTGGAGCGGGAGCTTAACCGCCGCGGCGGCAATTGACTCCCTCAGATATCCATAAAAACCGGCGCCGCCGATTTTTATGACAAGTCGTTTGTGAATAATCTAACTGTCATATCCCATGCAAATCTACAAAAAACGTGTATAATAGAAGCATCCAGGAATGCAGGAGGGCTTTTCCATGAAACAGAACCGGATCTTGATCGTTGTGGACATGCAGAAGGACTTCATCGACGGCGCCCTGGGCAGCGCTGAAGCGGTGGCCATCACCCCCGCGGCGGTGAAAAAGCTGCGGGCCTGGCGGGAAGCGGGACTGCCCGTGATCGCCACCCTGGACACTCACGGGGAAAACTATCTCTCCACTCGGGAGGGCCGCTTCCTGCCGGTGGAGCACTGCGTCAAAGGAACGCCCGGCTGGGAGCTGAACGGGGAGATCGCGGAAGCTCTGGGAGACGGCGTCAGACTGGAAAAGCCCAGCTTCGGCAGCATGGAGCTGCCCGCCCTGGTGCGGGAGCTCACCGGTGCCGAGGGAGACGGCAAGGGCCTTTCCATCGAGCTCATCGGCCTCTGCACGGACATCTGCGTGGTGTCTAACGCCATGATCCTGAAGGCCGCTTTCCCCGAGGCGGAGATGAGCGTGGACAGCGCCTGCTGTGCCGGGGTCACGCCGGATAAGCACCGGGCCGCCCTGGAGACCATGGCCAGCTGCCAGATCCGGATCGACTGAGGAGGAGAGAAACATGAACAGGATGGCTTCCAATCCCGCCATGATGATGGATCTCTATGAGCTCACCATGGCAAACGGCTACTACCTGGACGAGGAGAGCCGGAACACCCGGGTGGCCTTTGACGTCTTCTTCCGCCTGAACCCGGACCAGGGCGGCTTCTCCGTCTTCGCGGGGCTGGAGCAGATCGTGGACTATCTGGACACCCTGCATTTTGACAAAGAGGACGTGGACTATCTCTGCTCCCTCCATCAGTTTGACGAGCGCTTCCTCCGCTATCTGGAGGACTTTCGCTTCCACGGGGACGTGTACGCCTTCCCCGAGGGCAGCGTCATTTACCCCGGCGAGCCCATCATCACCGTCGTCGCCGATATCGTGGAGGCCCAGATCATCGAGACCGAGATCCTGGCCCAGTTCAACCACCAGAGCCTCATCGCCACCAAGGCTCGCCGGATCGTTCAGGCGGCGGGGGACCGCGCCGTTTCGGACTTCGGCGCCCGCCGGGCCCACGGCAACGACGCCGCGGTCTACGGGGCGAGAGCCTGCTTCATTGGGGGTGTAAAGGGCACCGCCACCGTGCTGGCCGGGCAGAAGTTCGATATCCCCGTCAGCGGCACCATGGCCCACAGCTGGGTCATGCTCTTTGAGGACGAGCTTACCGCCTTCCGCCGCTTTGCCGAGCGCTATCCCCACAACTGCATCCTGCTGGTGGATACCTACGATGTGCTCAATTCCGGCATGCCCAACGCCATCCGGGTGTTTCAGGAGATGAAGGAGCAGGGCATTCAGTCCCGCAGCTACGGCATCCGCATTGACAGCGGGGACCTGGCCTATCTTACCAAGAAAGCCCGGACCATGCTGGATGAGGCGGGCTTTCCCGACGCGAAGATTATCATTTCCAACAGCCTGGACGAATACACCATCACATCCATCCTGGACCAGGGCGGCCAGGTCAACGCCTTCGGCGTGGGTGAGCGGATGATCACCTCCCGCTCCGAGCCGGTGTTCGGCGGGGTATACAAGCTCTGCGCCGTGAACCGGGACGGGGTCTGGGAGCCCCGCATCAAGGTCTCCGACACGGTGGAGAAGACCACCAATCCCGGCCTGAAGGACGTCTACCGCATCTACGACGCCGAAGGACGGGCGGTGGCGGATCTCATCTGCAAGCAGGGAGAGGAACTGGATCTGACGAAGCCCTACCGTTTTGTGGACCCGCTGCGCCCCTGGAAGCTCATGTTCCTGGAAAACTGCAGGGCCAAAAAGCTGCAGATCCAGGTGCTGAAGGACGGACACCGCTGCTTCGAGCCGGAGCCCCTGCATCTCATTGCCAAGCGCCTGCGGGATCAGCTGGACGGGGAGATCTGGAAGGAGGAGCAGCGCTTCGCCAATCCTCACCAGCACTATCTGGACATGAGCCCAGCCTATTACGAGATGAAGATGGAGCTGCTCTCCAAGGCTCACTGAGGGTTTGTCTATGGAAAACTATGAATTTGACGCCGTAAAGGAGCGGGATCGGCTGGTGGAGGCTCTGCGGGAGCTGGCCCTGCAGCAGGGCTTCTCCCGGGTGGTGCTGGGCATTTCCGGCGGGAAAGACTCCAGCGTTTCGGCTGCCCTCTGCGCCCGAGCCCTGGGCAAAGAAAACGTGTACGGCATCCTTCTCCCGGACGGGGAGCAGAAGGATATTGAAGACAGCAGACGAGTCTGCGCCGCCCTGGGCATGCTGCACCGTACCCTGAACATCGGCGCCATGCACCGGGCTCTCCTCGCTCAGGTGGAGCCGGAGCAGGGACCGGAGGCAGGGGAGTTTGCCATCCCCTTCAATCGGGAGAGCAACATCAACGTGGGGCCGAGGCTGCGCATGACCCTGCTGCGCTACGCGGCCCAGGCCCTTGGCGCGCGTCTCGTCGGCACCGGGAACCTCTCGGAGGCCACCGTGGGCTACTGCACCAAGGACGGGGACACCTCCTGTGACTTTTCGCTCCTGGGCTCTCTCACCAGCCTGGAAGTGGTGGAAGTGGGCCTTACCATGGAGGAGCTGCCCCGGGACCTGGTGGTCAAGACCCCCAGCGACGGGCTCTCCGGCATGAGCGACGAGGAAAAGCTGGGCCTGCGCTATCGGGACATCCACAACTACCTGCGCCTGGGAACAAGCGGCGATCCGGAGACGGACGAAAAGATCCGCCGCAAGGAGGCCGCCAACCTCCACAAGCGCCGCATGCCCATTGTGCTGTGAAAGGGTCACAACGAAGCTGAATGGATGAAAGAAAAGGGTTGGCGCGAATGCCCTCCACCTCATCCGTCTTGCCCCTCGCGTGAGATCGGGGCAAGCCACCTTCTCCTCAAGGAGAAGGCGAGGCGCCTCCGGATTATTCAGATTTACGCAAAAACACAGCGATTGTTTTCGAATGTCATATTTCATTTAACAATTGCAGCAAAAAAGGGAGTGCCGATTAATGGAAGAGTGGAATCTTCGGCGCCATTCGTGGCTGCGTTTTTTGGGCATGCTGCCTTTTCTTCTTTTATCATCCGCTGTCTGCCTCCTTTGCGCAAATATCGCTTATGTGTTTATGGCACAATACGCATTTGGAACAGGAATTGATTGGCTTTCCTTTATTTGCGGACTCTTGCTTTTCTTGTTTGCCGTCTTGTTTGCCTTCATCTCTTTCGGGCTAGTCCGAGAAAGCTTTTCTCAGGTGGTCTTTTCTTCGCAGGGAGTTGAACAAAGGAGATTCGGAAAAAGCCTATGCTTCCTCCCGTGGGATAAGCTGGCAGAAACCGGAATTGCTTTGGAAAAATGGACCACCAAGAGCGGCCCTCATCGTTGCCTTTACTTTGCGGATTGGCACCTTGATGAGTTTGAACGTGCGGCCATAGATGAGACCCTTGATGATGGAAAGCACGCCAAAGGCGGCAAACTGGTCAAAGTGCCATGCAAAGGTATTCAAAATGAAGAAATATTGAAGAGAATCTGTCCTGTTCCCATCCCCTCAACACAAAAAACTCATGATATCAAGCAGAATCTGCACTCTTATCGACGAGCCAGAAATGCGGATGGATCGTGGGGAAATCCTGAAATGGTCACCCTTCCCGATGCAAACAAAATCGTGCATCGTTATAGAATACTGCAACGAGAAAACAAAAAAGGGCTCCGCCGTTGATCACAGATTTTTCCTGTCCACAGGTATAATGAGCGTCGGATTTTGCCCCACAAAGTCCGGTGTGAGACGACAAAACGGGCGTGACCATTGCGGCCACGCCCGCTTCATGTCCTTTTCAGCCGGTAACAGCGGCCTCAAAGCAAGTTCCTTACGGCGTGCTGACGGAAGAAGTCTCTTCTTTTTCTGCCTGCCGGCCCCTGAATCGGGATTTACAAGAAAGGGGAAACATGCTATCATCGAAGCGCGAGACAGCGTAACGACAAGGAGGCGTGTCCCATGCAGAACGATTCCGGCCTGTGGGTGATCCGACCCTTCAACATGGAGTTTCTTGTGACCTTTGGTGCGTTCCTGGCGCTTCTGATCCTGGCAAGTCTGCTGCTGCGCAAAAAGAGCGAAAAGACCCGGCAGGGAGTGCTGGTCGCCGCCTGCCTTGTGACCTTCGTGGGCTTTTTCTTCTACAAGTATTATCTCTCCGTGGATGCGCCCTATAATCAGCTCATCGCGGAACGGGGCGGCTTCAACTGGTGGGGCGAGCTGCCGCTGCATCTGTGCAACATCAACATGATGCTGATCCCCATTGCCGTGCTGCGGAAGAGCCGGCCGATGATGGCCTTCGGCTTTTTCCTGGCCCCGCTGGGCGCCATGATGGCCCTGGCCATGCCCGGCGTCGGCTTTGACGGCTATTCGCTGCTGCTGCCCAGGATGCTGGGCTACTACGGCACCCACTTCATGATCGTTATCGAGGGGCTGGCCATCGTGAGCTTCGGCCTGTACCGGCCTTCGTTCCGGGATCTGCCCCGCACGCTGCTGACGGCGCTGCTGGTCACCTTCGGGGTCTTTCTCATCAACATGCTGCTGCGCTGGACCGGCCTGTACCCCAAGGCCAATTACTTTTACTCCGTGGAAACGGAGGGGAATCCTCTGCTGGAGATCTTTCACCGCTGGATCCCGCTGCCCTTCCTGTACCTGATGCCCTCCGTCCTGATCCTGGGCAGCTATATGTGCCTCATCACCGGAGGCTTCGCCCTGGCAGACGCGCGGAGGAAAAAGAAAGAAGCGGACGGCTGAATCGCCTGCAACAGAAAAAACGTGATCCCCTCGAAAGAGAGGATCACGTTTTTGCGTTGTCGGCAAATCAGAGCTCCGCGATGACTTCGCACTCCAGCAGCACGTCCTTGGGAAGCCGCGCCACCTCCACGCAGGAGCGGGCGGGGAAGGGTTCGGTGAAATACTGGGCATAGATGGCGTTGATGGCGCCGAAATCGTCCATGTTCTTGATGAACACCGTGGTCTTCACCGTCTTGGACAGGTCAGAGCCCGCAGCCTTCAGCAGCTCACCCAGATTCTTGAAGACCTGGTGGGCCTGGGCCTCCAGCCCCTCGGCCAGCGCGCCGGTCTCAGGAATGATGGGGATCTGTCCGGAGGTGTAGACCAGGTTGCCCACGATCTGGGCCTGGGAATAAGGGCCGATGGCGGCCGGTGCCTTGTTGGTAGAAACAGCTTTCATTACGATCTCCTTTCCTTATAACCTCCCCTGTGCAAGGGGAGGTGCCGAGCGGAGCGAGGCGGAAGGGTTGTCCAGCTCGCTTGGGCATTCATTCTAAAAACTAAAAACTTAATTCATTCCGTCTCCATCGCCACCTCGCAGCCGGTGGCGGCGATGGCGTCGATGACACTCTTGCCGTGTTCCGCTCCGCCCACTTCGCAGACCACATGGACGCTGGTTTGACCGGGGTTCAGGCGGCGGTAGAGCTGGTCATGCTGCACGGAGATGACGTTGGCCCGCTTGTCGGCCAGAACGGAGAGCAGCTGCACCAGGCTGCCGGGACGGTCCGCCAGGGTGGCGACGAACTTGAGGCGGCGGTTGCGGGCCACCAGACCCTGCTCAATGATGCTCTGCAGAAAGCTCACGTCCACGTTGCCGCCGGACATGAGGCAGACCACCCGCTTGCCCGTTACGTCGATCTTGCCGCTGAGCACCGCGGCCAGGGGCGTGGCGCCGGCGGGCTCCACGATCTGCTTGCAGCGCTCCATCAGCAGCAGGATGGCGTTGGCGATTTCCCGCTCGGAGACGGTGACCACCCCGGCGGCGTATTTGTTGATGAGATCCACGGTGATGTCGCCGGGGACCTTCACGGCGATGCCGTCGGCAATGGTGCTGGCAGTCTCGGTGGTGACCAGCTTCTTCTGCTGGAAGCTCAGGGCGATGGCGGGGGCTCCCTCCGCCTGGACGCCGTAGACCTTGACCCGGGGATTCAGCAGGTGGGCGGCCAGGGCCATGCCGGCAAGCAATCCGCCGCCTCCCGCGGGGACGATGATGATATCCGCCGTGGGCAGATCGCCCAGGATCTCCAGAGCCAGGGTGCCCTGACCGGCAATGACCTCCAGGTCGTTATAGGGATGGAGAAATTTGGCGCCCTCCTCCTCGCAGATGCGCAGGGCCTCCTGATAGGCGTCGTCATAGCAGGAGCCGGTGAGTACCACCTTGGCGCCGTAGCCCTCGGTGGCCTGGACCTTGGCGATGGGCGCGGCCTTGGGCATGACGATGGTGGCGGGAATGCCGAAGCGGCTGGAGGCATAGGCCACGCCCTGGGCGTGGTTGCCGGCGGAGGAGGCCACCACCGGGCAGCGCTCGCCCCGCTCGATCATGCATGCGATCTTGTTGGAGGCGCCGCGGATCTTGAAGGAGCCGGTCTTCTGGCGGTTTTCGCATTTCAGGTAGACCTTGCCGCCGGTGAGCTTGGAGAAGGTGGACGACAGGTCCAGCTCGGTATGGTGCAGGATGGGTTTCAAACGCTCGGCTGCACGTTCAAAATCGTACAGTTCCAATTCCATGTTGTTCCCTCCGTTCGGTAGAATGAACAAAACTTGCCGGCTATATTGTAAATCAATTGGTGGAAGAATGCAACGAGGAAAGAGAAAATCTTTCCTCCTCCGTGTCGTCCGAACGAGCAGGATGGAAACACGGAGAGGGGAGTGTGTACAGTACTGCGCTGACCGGTATGGCAGTGCTTTGAGAGAGAAGAGAGAACCGCGGAAAACAGGGTCCTTTGTGCTTTTTAGGGGCTGCGTTTCCCTCTTTTCTTTTTCCTGCGCCTATGATATAATGCCGCCGTATCTCAAGCTCAGTCTCAGCCGTTCCGGGAAAAAAGTATGGAAAACGAAAAAAAGACCAAAACAAAAGAAGAAAAGGCTTTCAGCAGAAAGCTGCTGTGGGACTTCCTGAAGGGGAGCAAGCTGTTTTTTATCATCAGCATGCTCTCCGCGGCCGTGGCCGCGTTGGCGGACATGGTAAGCCCCCAGATCATCCGCATGGCGGTGGACAATGCCTTGGGCGGGAAGGAGAGCAATCTCTCCCCCTTTGTCATGGGCATCGTGGACCGCTTTGGCGGCTTTGCCTATCTGGGCGAGCACATCTGGATCATGGCGGCGGCGATCCTGGTGGTGGCGGCGGCGAAGGTGGTGGCCCAGTACTGCTTCCGGGTGTACAACACCAAGGGCGCCGAGACCCTGACCAAAACCATGCGGGACCGGCTCTTCGGCCATATCGAGCGCCTGCCCTATGCCTGGCACGCCAAGCACCGCACCGGCGACATCATCCAGCGCTGCACCTCGGATATCGAGACCATGAAGCGCTTCGTGTCCGAGCAGATGACCTCCATCTTCCGGATCCTGGTGCTGCTGGTGCTGTCGCTGAGCTTCATGCTCTCCATGAACTGGAAGCTCACCGTCATCGCCATGCTGCCGGTGCCCTATGTGATCCTGCGCTCCTTCCAGTTCCACCGGAAGATCGGCGCGGCCTTTCTGGACTGCGACGAAAACGAGGGCAAGCTCTCCGCCATGGCCCAGGAGAACCTCACCGGGGTGCGGGTAGTCCGCGCCTTCGGGCGGGAGCGCTACGAGAAGGACCGCTTTGAGCAGCAGAACGAGCACTACACCAATCTCTGGATGAAGCTGGCCAGCCCCATGGCCCGGTTCTGGAGCATCAGCGACGTGCTCTCCGGCCTGCAGATCATGCTGATCGTGGTGTTCGGCTCCTGGCTCTGCATCCGGGGGGAGATGCTCCCCGGCGAATACATCGCCTTTCTGAGCTACGGCGCCACCATGACCTGGCCCGTGCGTATGCTGGGGCGTATGATCTCCGAAATGAGCAAGGCCGGCGTCTCCATCGACCGCGTGGCCTATATCATGCGGGCGGAGGAGGAGAAGGAGACCGGCAAGGCCCTGACCCCGCCCATGGACCGGGATATCCGCTTTGACCATGTGTCCTTTGCCTATGAGGGCAGCCCCGAGATCCTCCACGACATCAGCTTCACCATGAAGGCCGGCAGCACCCTGGGCATCCTGGGCGGCACCGGCAGCGGCAAGAGCACCATGATGCTCCTGCTGGACAAGCTCTACCCGCTGCCCGAGGGAAGCGGCAGCATCACCGTGGGCGGCGTGGACCTGCGGGATATCCAGACCCGGCACCTGCGGCAGAACATCGGCATGGTCCTGCAGGAGCCCTATCTCTTCTCCCGCACCATTGCCGAGAATATCAGCATCACCGAGGACGAAATGCCCATGGAGCGCATCCGGGAGGCATCCCGGGCCGCCTGTCTGGACGAGACGGTGGAGAGCTTCCAGAAGGGCTACGACACCTTTGTGGGCGAACGGGGCGTGACCCTCTCCGGCGGCCAGAAGCAGCGGGCCGCCATCGCCCGCACCCTGACCCAGCAGAGCCCCATCATGATCTTTGACGACTCCCTCTCCGCCGTGGATACGGAGACCGACGCCAAAATCCGCAAAGCGCTGGAGAGCCGCTTCGGCAGCGCCAGCATCATCCTCATCTCCCACCGGATCACCACCCTCTCCAAGGCGGATCAGATCCTGGTGCTGGATCACGGACGCATCGCGGAGATGGGCACCCACGAGCAGCTCAAGACCGGCGGCGGGATCTATCAGAAGATCTGCGAGATCCAGTCCGCCAGCGCAGAGGAGGTGTCGGCATGAAAAACGAGACCTCCAAGCAGAAGAACCTGAAGTTCTTCGGCATCGGCAAGGTGCTGCCCTACCTGAAAAACTACAAGAAGCCCCTGTTCTTCATGATCCTGGGCAGCCTTGTGGGAAGCCTGGTGGATACCGGCGTCCCCCTCTTCCAGCGCTATGCTCTGAACCACTTCATCGGCGAGGGGACCCTGGACACCATCGTGCTCTTTGTGATCCTCTATCTCACGCTGATCTGCGGCGGCGCCCTCTTTAACTACGTCTCCGCCATGTACAGCATGAAGATCGAGGTGGGGGTGGACCGGGACCTGCGCAACGCGGCATTTACCCACCTGCAGACCCTGTCCTTCTCCTACTACAACCAAAACAGCGTGGGCTACATCCACTCCCGGGTCATGTCCGATACCCAGCGTATCGGCTCCCTGGTGTCCTGGACCGTGCTGGAAAGCCTCTGGCAGATCGGCTATGTGGTGGGCGCGGTGGTGGTGATGCTTGCCATCAACACCAGGCTCGCCCTGCTGGTCATCGCAGTGCTGCCCCTGACGGTGCTGCTCTTCAGCCTGTTTCAGGCACGTCTCACCAAGGCCAACCGGGAGATCCGGGAGCTGAACTCCCAGATCACCGGCGACTTCAACGAGGGCATCACCGGCGCCCGGACCATCAAGACCCTGGTGATCGAGGAGAAGATGGAGAAGTCCTTCGTCACCGACACGGCCTCCATGCGCCGCAAGAGCGTGGGCGCCGCCCGGCTGCGGGGCGCCTTCGCCGTCACCATGAACTTCGCCTCCTCCCTGGCCCTGGCCATCGTGCTCTGGAAGGGCGGCGTCATCGCCAAGACCCAGATCGGCACCTTCTCCATGTTCATGTCCTATGCCCAGGGCATGATGGAGCCGGTACGCTGGATCGTGGACGCCATCTCCGACCTGATCACCACCCAGGTGAACATCGAACGGCTCACCAGACTCCTGGAGACCCGGCCCGATGTCAACGACAGCGCTGAGGTCACCGCCATTTACGGCGACAGCTTTGAGCCCAAAAAGGAGAACTGGGAGCCCATCCGGGGCGATATCCGCTTTGAGGACGTGTCCTTCCAGTACCCGGACGGGGACGAGAAGATCCTGGAGCACTTCAACCTGGACATCCCCTTCGGCACCAACGTTGCCATCGTGGGGGAGACCGGCGCGGGCAAATCCACCCTGGCCAATCTGATCTGCCGCTTCTACGAGCCCACCGAGGGCAAGGTGCTCATCGACGGGCGGGACGCCCGGGAGCGCAGCCAGCTCTGGCTCCACTCCGCCATCGGCTATGTGCTGCAGACGCCCCACCTCTTCTCCGGCACCGTGCGGGAAAACCTGCTCTACGGCAATCCCGACGCCACGGAGGAACAGATCGACCGGGCCCTGGAGCTGGTCAGCGCCAGGGGCGTGGTGGAGAAGCTGGAAAAGGGCCTGGACACCGACGTGGGCGAGGGGGGCGACATGCTCTCCACCGGCGAAAAGCAGCTCATCTCCTTTGCCCGGGCCATCCTGGCCGATCCCCGGATCCTGGTGCTGGACGAGGCCACCGCCTCCGTGGACACCATCACCGAGCAGAAGATCCAGGCCGCCATCGACACCATCATCCGTGGCCGCACCTCCATCGTCATCGCCCACCGGCTCTCCACCGTGCGAAACGCCGACGTGATCCTGGTGGTGAAGGACGGCAAGATCGTGGAGCGGGGCCGGCACGAGGAGCTGATGGCCGCCAGAGGCGTCTACTATCGGCTCTACACTCGCCAGTACGAGGACGAGGCAACCTATTCCGTGCTGGGGTGAGGTTCGTTTTGCGTTTTCAGATTTGCGTTTTGAGGAGACGGGGGACCGGAGACAGGGTTCCCCCGTCTTTTTGTTCTGCTGGAAAATAATCCTTGACAAAACGGATTTCTCTGCTATAATGACTTTTGCCTTAAATGTGGCGGGCCAAAATGGTGCAAACGACTTTCAATGGAGCCGGAGCATCGGCCGTATGCGAGAGTGCTGGAACAGGTAGACAGGCACGTTTGAGGGGCGTGTGTCAACCGACGTGGGAGTTCAAGTCTCCTCTCTCGCACGACCGGGAAACCGGCCGGGTGAGATCAAGCCGGCGCATGCCTTGACGATACGGCAGCCCGGTGATAGAATGATCTTGCAAACAATCTTGTTTACGCAGGTTTTATTGCCCGCCTGATTCCTTTTGCGTACAGTGCCATGCCTCCGACGGAGGCGGAGAGAGGAGAGCCCGGAGATGAAACGACGCCTTTTGATCCTGTGCCTGCTTGTTGTTTTTATGTTTGGCTGCCTGGGCCTTTCCGGCTGCACGTTAAAAAATGAGACGCTGGATCAACAGATGAGCCTGGTCGTCGCCGCTCTGAATGAGGGGGACGAGGCTGCCTTTGCGGCCCTGCTCTATCCCGGCATGGAGGAGGAATACGACCTGCAGGCGCTCTTTGACCAGATGGAGGAGTATTGGGTGCCTGTCGCCCCGGAGGAGCTCTCCCTTGTGTCCTTTCATATCCGGAAGGGGACGGCCGGGAATGTCAGCGAGGGAATGTATACCGTGCCCGGGAATGAGAAGATCAATTCCCTGCAGCTGGTATATGTTGAGAACGAAGAGGGACGCGGTTTGAGCACGGTGTATCTGCAGCAGTGGGACGAACGGGAAGCCGACGGCGCGGGCAGATCCACCCCGGAGTGGATCTTGACCGGGCTCTGCGTGGCCTTTCAGATCCTGACGATCGTGGACGTCCTGGTGAAAAAGCCGCGGAAGTACGGATGGTATGTGGTTCTGGCCCTGTTTTTCTTCACCTTTTCCCTGCACCTGAACGAAAGCTCCTTCGGCCTCACCCTCCCGATCGGCGCCATTGTCTATTGGTGCATGCGCGGGAAGCTGCTGCGGGAGAAGGCGAAGCTTGGAGCTGCGGCCATCTCTTCCGCGGCCATCTCCCCGGAGGATCCCGGGGCGGACACGGAGGAGACCGGCGAAAGCTGAAAAGATAAGAAGGAAAAGCGGAAAGCAGCCCGGACTTTCGGGCCGCTTTCCGCTTTTTTGTTTGCAATCTGCCCTTTGGCGTACTACAATAGAAAAAACACACGATGGGGAGGACCTTCCATGAGGATCGCGGTGATCACCGGCGCCTCCGCCGGGATCGGGAGAGAATTTGTCTATGCGGTGGACCGCCGGATGCAGCTGGATGAGATCTGGGTCATCGCCCGGCGGGAGGAGCGCTTGCTGGAACTGCGGGAAAAGTGCCGCAACCCCATCCGGCCCATCTCCCTGGACCTTTCGGACACGGAGAATGTCCGGCAGATCCAGGCCCTCCTGGAACAGGAGCGGCCGGAGATCACGCTGCTCATCAATGCGGCGGGCTGCGGCGTCTTCGGGCCTTTTGAAGAAAAGGACCTGGATCGGCTCCTCATGAGCGCCCGGCTCAACGCACTGACGCTGACTGCTATGTGCCATGTTTGCCTTCCCTATATGAAGGCGGGCTCCGCCATTGTGAACATGGGCTCCAACTCCGCATGGCAGCCGGTGCCCTGGCAGGCGGTGTACGGAGCCAGCAAGAGCTATGTGCTGAATCTGTCCCGGGCCATCGGGCGGGAGCTGAAGCCCCGGGGCGTCCATGTGATGTGCGTCTGCCCCGGCTGGATCAAGACCGAGTTTCAGCAGAACGCCCGCCACGACGACTATATCCGCTATGTAGACCGCTGGTACGGTCCCGACGAGGTGGCGGAGCAGGCCATGCAGGATCTGGAAAAGAAAAAGACCGTGTCCATCCTGGGACACCCGGTGCGTCGCCAGGTGCGTCTGGTGAAGTTCCTGCCGGTGAAGCTTGTGATGGACATCTGGTGCAGGCAGCAGGGGATCCGGTGATCGAAAACGGAGCGGGGAGGAGAAAACATGCAGCTGCAGGACTATGAAAAGGAACATGCACAGCGGATCCGAGGCCTTGGGGCGGAATGCACCCTGTTTTTGAAGCGGAACCACGATTTCCCGCTGCAGGCAGCGGGGGAGATCGCCCTCTTCGGCAGCGGCGCCAGGCGCACCGTGAAGGGCGGCACCGGCTCAGGCGAAGTGAATTCCCACTATTTCGTGACGGTGGAGGAGGGCCTGGAGAACGCAGGCTTCACCGTCACCAGCAAATACTGGCTGGATACCTATGATTCCCTGCGCAAGGCCTCCCGTGAAAGCTTTCTGCGCCAGCTGCAGGAAAAGGCCCGGCGGGAGCATAAGATGGCCGTGCTGGAGTACATGGGCGTGGTGATGCCCGAGCCGGAATACACCATCCCCCTCTACGGGGAAGGGGACACGGCGATCTATGTGCTCTCGCGCATCTCCGGCGAGGGCTCGGACCGGGAGGCAAAACCCGGCGACATCCTCCTCACCGAAACCGAGATCCGGGATATCCTGACTCTGCAGAAGAAGTACAAGCGCTTCCTCCTGGTGCTGAACACAGGCGGCGTGGTGGATCTCTCCCCGGTGATGGCGGTGGAGAACATCCTGCTGCTGAGCCAGCTGGGCGCGGAGACCGGCACTATCCTGGCGGATATCCTGCTGGGGAAGCGTTATCCCTCCGGCAAGCTCAGCACCACCTGGGCCGCCTGGGAGGACTGTCCCAGTGTGGGAGATTTTGGCGGCCGGGACGAGACCCGCTACAAAGAGGGCGTCTTTGTGGGCTACCGCTATTTTGACAGCGTGGACCGGAAGCCCCTTTTCCCCTTCGGCTTCGGCCTGAGCTATACGGACTTTGCGGTGGCCCCGCTCTCCCTCCTACGGGAAGGGGAGACGGTCATTCTCAAGGCAAGGGTGCGCAACATCGGCGCCTTCCCAGGGAAGGAAACGGTGCAGCTCTATGCCTCCCAGCCCGGCAAGGAGATCCCCCAGCCCTGGCAGGTGCTGGCGGCCTTCCAAAAGACGCCGGAGCTGCAGCCGGGGGAGAGCTGCGAAGTGGAGCTTTGCTTTGACTTCAAGGACCTTGCCTATTACGATGAGGACGACAACACCTGGACCCTGGAGAAGGGCAGCTATCTGCTGCGCCTGGGCTCCTCCAGCGCGGACACCCGCATCGCGGGAAAGCTCCTTCTGAACAAGGACGCCGTGACCCTGGACTGCCGGGCTTGCTGCGGCAAGCCGGACTTCAAAGACTGGAGCCCGGAGCCCCGGGAGCAGGAAAAGACCGGCATGGTGCGCACCCTGCGCTTTACGGCAAAGAAGATCAAGCGGGAGCGTGTGGTCTACCGCCTGGGCGGCGACATGGACCTTATCACCGAGGAGCTCAGTGACGAGGAACTGGCCCTTCTGAACGTGGGCGCCTTTGAGGACAAACCCGGCCTTCTCAACACCATCGGCAATGCCGGACGCACGGTGGCCGGCGCGGCGGGGGAGACCTGCCGGGAGCTGCGGGAGAAGAACATTCCCGCCCTGGTGATGGCGGACGGCCCCGCCGGACTGCGCCTGAGCCGGGACTACACCCTGGACGAAAAGGGCGTCCACCCGGTGGGGGAGACCATGCCCGAGAGCATCCTGGAGCTGATGCCCAAGCCCCTCAGCTGGCTTCTGTCCAGAATGGGCGGCGGCAAGCCCAAGGGGCAGATCCTGCATCAGTACGCCACCGCCATCCCCATCGGCACCGCCATCGCCCAGAGCTGGAACAGCGAGCTGGCGGAGGCCTGCGGCGATCTGGTGGGCGCGGAGATGGAGCGCTTCGGCGTGCATCTCTGGCTGGCGCCGGCGCTGAACCTGCACCGGGATATCCGCTGCGGGCGAAACTTTGAGTATTATTCCGAGGACCCGCTGCTCTCCGGCAAGATGGCGGCGGGCATCACCCGGGGGGTGCAGCGTCACCCGGGCTGCGCCGTTACCATCAAGCACTTCGCGGCCAACAACCAGGAGTATAACCGCTACAATTCCAACAGCCAGGTGAGCCAGCGGACCCTGCGGGAGTTCTATCTGCGGGGCTTCGGCATCTGCGTGCGGGAGAGCGCGCCCCTTGCGGTGATGACCTCCTACAACCTTCTGAACGGGACCCACACCTCCGAGCAGCGGGACCTGATCCACCGGATCCTGCGCTGCGAATTCGGCTTCGGCGGCATCGTCATGACCGACTGGATCCTTCCCATGGGCCAGGGCAGCAGCAAGAAGTACCCGGCCCCTGACGCCGGGAAGATCGCCGCCGCCGGGGGAGACCTGGTAATGCCCGGCGGGAAGAACGACCAGAAGGCCATTCTGAAAGCGCTGAAAAAGAAAAAGCTTACCCGGCAGCAGCTGCGCATCAACGCCACCCGGGTGATCCGCATGGCAAGAAAGCTCAGCCAGGAGAGCAGGCGCCCGGCGCCTCAGGGCTGAACAGACAGGGCTTCGCCTGCTGCGCAGCGGCTCCCCGCGACGGGCAGAAATAGTTTTCGCTTATTTCACATTTTTCCGGGAAAAAGGAGTAAAGTATGGTAAGATCCATTTCCATCTTGGGCTGCACCGGTTCCATCGGGCGGCAGACGGCGGCGGTGGCGCAGCACCTGGGCATCCGGGTGGCGGCGCTGACGGCCAATCGGAAGATCGACCTGCTGGAGCAGCAGGCAAGGCTTTTCCACCCGTCCTTTGTGGCGGTGTATGACGAGGACGCGGCGAAGGCCTTCAAGACCGCCGTGGCTGACACGGACATCCGGGTGGGCAGCGGTATCGAGGGCCTGATCGAGGCGGCTACCCTGGCGGAGAGCGACTGCGTGGTCACGGCGGTGTCCGGCGCGGTGGGCCTGAAGCCCACCCTGGCCGCCATCGACGCGAAAAAGCGCATTGCCCTTGCCAATAAGGAGACCCTGGTCTGCGCCGGCGAGATCGTGATGGCCCGGGCCAAAGCGCGGGGCGCCGAGATCGTGCCGGTGGACTCGGAGCATTCCGCCATCTTCCAGTGCCTGATGGGACGGGGTGAGAGCGAGCTGCACAAGATCCTGCTCACCGGCTCCGGCGGTCCCTTCCGGGGCAGACGCCGGGAGGAGTTGGAGGGCATCACGCCCGAGGAGGCGGTGCGCCATCCCAACTGGAGCATGGGCGCAAAGATCTCGGTGGACAGCTCCACCCTGATGAACAAGGGTCTGGAGTTTGTGGAGGCCATGCATCTCTTTTCCGTGCGGCCGGAGGATATCCAAGTGGTGATCCATCCCCAGAGCGTGATCCACTCCATGGTGGAGCTGGTGGACGGCACGGTGATCGCCCAGCTGGGCGTGCCGGACATGGGCCTGCCCATCCAGCTGGCCCTGACCTATCCGGAGCGAAGGGCTTCCATGTTCGAGCATCTGGACTTCTGGAAGCTGCGGGACTTGAGCTTTGCGGAGCCGGATCTGGAGAACTTCCCCTGTCTGCGCCTGGCCATGGACTGCGCCAGGCGGGGCGGCACGGCCCCCTGCGTGATGAGCGCGGCAAACGAGGTGGCGGTACACAAGTTCCTGCGTCATGAACTGGGCTACAACCGGATCTATGACGCGGCGGCGGAAGCTGTGGAGCAGGTGGGCGTGGTCCCCGCCGCGGATCTGGACACCATTCTGGCGGCGGACGAGGCTGCCCGCGTGTTTGTGAAAGAGCATTTCTAAACTGGAGAACCCCTTATGACTTACGTGTATATTCTCATTGGCATTTTGGTTTTCGGCATCCTGATCGCCAGCCACGAGTTTGGCCATTTCATCACGGCCAAGGCCTGCGGCGTGCGGGTGGAGGAATTCTCGGTGGGCATGGGCCCCGCCCTCTGGAAAAAGCAGAAGGGGGAGACCCTCTACGCCCTGCGCTGCATCCCCATCGGCGGCTACTGCGCCATGACGGGGGAGGACAGCGCCTCGGAAGACCCCAGAGCCTTCACCAATCAGAAGCCCTGGAAGCGGATCCTGATCCTCTGCGCCGGGGCTGCCATGAACTTCCTCTTTGGCTTGCTTGTGATCTTCTTCATCTATATCAGCGCCCAGGGCTTCTATGTGCCGGTGCTCAACGGCTTCATGGAGGGCTGTCCCTATGAGGCTGCCGACGGCCTGCAGGCGGGGGATCAGTTCTGGAGCATCGACGGACACCGGATCTACAACACCCAGGACGTGGGCACCTTCCTGAGCCGGGGCGGCGATACCTATGACATCGTCATGATCCGGAACGGGGAAAAGGTGAAGCTGGACGATTACCGGATGGTCCCCCTGGTGTATGACGATCCGGAGCACGAGTATTTCGGCTTCTACCTGGGCAACGGGGTGGAACGCGCCACCTTCGGCAAGAAGCTGCAGCACACCTGGGACACCACCATGAACTTCACCCGGACCGTCTGGATGAGCCTGGGCGATCTGATCCACGGAAAGGTGGCGGCCAAGGAGTTGGCAGGACCGGTGGGCATCGTGGAGTACATGGCGGAGACCGGCGAGCAGGCCCAGAGCTTTGGGGAGGCCTTGGAAAACATCCTGATCCTGGCTGCGCTGATCGCCATCAACCTTGCCATCATGAACATGCTGCCCATCCCGGCGCTGGACGGAGGGCGGGTGTTCCTGCTGCTGGTGACGGTGGTGATCGAGGCCATCACCCGCAAAAAGCTCAATCCCAAGTATGAGGGCTATATCCACGCGGCGGGCATGGTGCTGCTGCTGGGCCTGATGGCCTTTGTGCTCTTCAACGATATCTTCCGCATCGTGACGAAGTGAAATCGAACAGAGAAATCGCTTGGGCGGAACCGCAGGGATCCTGCGGCTCCGCCTAAACGCTGTTGATGGGAGCCATGGATCCCGCGGCCCGGAGCATTTCGGGCCAAGGATCCGGTGTTCCCACATTTTTTTGAAAAAATGTGAAAACCTTGAAACCTTTTGGGGGGCTCATCCGTTATACGTAAAGAAGAGAAGATGCTCCCTTGACGCGCAGGGTTTTGCAGTTTACAATTCCTTCATAAACGATATTGCAAACTGCAAGCGAGGTGCGCATGATGAAACTGCTGCCAAAACGGATCCTGGTCATGGCTCTGGCAGGCCTGTTGCTCCTGACCCTGCTGCCGATGAGGGCCTTGGCGGAAGAGGAGGGGAGCATCGCGCCGGTTTGGGACGGGGAGAATGCCGGTCAGATCTCCCCGGTGGAGGAGACAGAGCAGGAAGAGGAGGCTCTCTGCCGCCTGCGCTTTGTCTGCCACCCGGAGGACACCTTTGTTCTGATCCAGGACTCCACCAGGCTGGACGGGAACGGTGACTATGCTGTGATCGAGCCGGAGGCGGACGGCAGCTGGCTTCTGGAGCAGGGCGAATACCTGTTCAGCGCCTGGCATAAGGGCTATGAAGCGGCGGAGCGGGTCTCCTTTTTTACCGGCGGCCAGGCGGAAAAGACCATCGACTTGAGCCTGCGGCCCCTGGCACCGATGAACGGGAATGACGGAGATGGTACGCTCTATGAGCCTGCCTTTCCTCTGCCGGCGATGACCGGGAACCAGGCCGTCGACACGGCGAATGTGGCCAGGTCCCAGCTGGGCTATACCTATTCCGACGGCACGGTTTACGGCGCCTGGTGGACCGAGGTCACCTCCTGGGGCTGGGATTATACCAGGGACGACTGGTGCGCCATGTTTGCCTGCTGGTGCTCCACCCAGGCCGGCGTGGGCCTGGACAAGGCCTACAGCAAGTACGGCGCCAACGCCAACTATCTGATGGAGTGGCAGGTGGAGCACTGCAGCAGCGACAAGACCTTTGCCACCTCCCCGAAAGCCGGAGACTTCCTGTTCTTCGGCGGCAGCGACGGCAGAGCCGGGCATGTGGGCATCGTCACCGATTATAACGAAAGTACCCGGCGGGTGACCTTTGTAGGCGGAAACCAGGGAGGCCCCCCCTCCCGCGTCAGCGAAGGGACGATCCTGTGGGATAATGATTCCTACTGGGGCTATCAGGTGCTGCTGGGCTACGGCAGACCCAACTACAGCGGCAGCGGGGAAGCCGTAAAAGCCGGCCTGGATTCCGCTGCCGGCGGCGCGGGCACCCTCAGCGTGTCCGGCTGGGCCTTCGACCCGGACGATCCCGCCAGTCCCGTGTGGGTCCATGTCTATGTCGGCGGACCCGCCGGCTCCGGGGCCTCGCTCTATAAATTCGAGGCCAAGGCCTACCGGGAGGACGTGGAAGCGCGGTTCCCGGGGGCGGGCCTGTACCACGGCTTCAACAAGAGCTTCAACGTTGCGGAGCGGGGGAACCAGACGATCTATTTCTACGCCTGCGACCTGGGGCCGGTGCAGCAGGAGGTCCTCTTTGCCCAGGCCCAGGTGAACATTACCGATCCTTTGCTGCAGTTTTATACCGTGTCCTATGACGCAAACGGCGGCGAAGGCGCGCCGGAGGAGCAGTTCAAGAGCCACGATGTGCCCCTGACGCTGAGCAGCGTTCTCCCCACCCGGGCGGACGAGAGCGAGAGCATCACCGTGACCCTGGATCCCCGGGGCGGCAGTGTGAGCAGCAACAGCCTCAGTGCGGCGAAGACCCGGCATTACGCCTTCAAGGAATGGAACACGGCGGCCAACGGCCGCGGCGTGCCCTATTTCCCAGGTGCCGCCTACGTGACAAACGCCAACGTCACGCTCTACGCCCAGTGGAGCAGCACCACCGAGACGGAGGAACTGAGCCTGCCTACGCCCCTTCGAAGCGGCTATCGCTTCCTTGGCTGGGCACGGGAACAGGACGCGGCCTCCGGCTTTACCGGGAGCTTTACCCCCGAGGGGGACCTGACGCTCTACGCCATCTGGGAGGAGGACCCGGATTTCCTGCCCGGTGACGCAAACGGCGACGGGGACGTGGACGTGCTGGATCTGGTGCGGCTGCGCAGGCATCTTGCCGGGGAACAGGTGGAGCTGAGCGAAAGCTGCGCGGATCTGGATGGGGATGGTGAAGTATCGATCCTGGATCTGGTCCGGCTGAGAAAGCTCCTGGTGGGCGCGGAAAGCTGATTGACAGGCGCCCGAACAGACTGCTGACGAAGGATGACGTTCTTCTTCCGAGGAAGGTTTGGACAATATGAGGGGAGGAAATCCGAATGGAGCAGAGAGAAAAACGGATGTTTGCCTTTGCGCTTGCGCTGCTCCTTTGCCTCAGCCTGCTGCCCACTGCGGCACTGGCGGAGGAGCCGGAGGGGAGCATTGCGCCCGTGGAAGAATCGGGGCGAATCGGCGAGACCGAGGACGTGATCCCGATCATCGACTCCGGTCCTTGCGGCGACAGTGTGAACTGGCGCCTTACGGAAAACGGCGCTCTGGTCATCCTGGGCAGCGGGGACATGTGGGATTATACGGTGCAGAACGCCCCCAAGTGGATGAGCAGCTATGCCAGACAGATCACCCGGATCGTGGTGATGGAGGGCGTCACCGGCATCGGAGAAAAGGCCTTCTTCACCGGACCCTATCAAATCAGACCCGAGGAGATCCTTTTGCCCCAGAGCCTGAAAAAGATCGGAAACTTCGCTTTTACCCTTTCCGTTTATGGAAACCTCACACTGCCTGACGGACTGCAGGAGATCGGGGAGGACGCTTTTGAAGCCTGCCGGATCACCGACGAACTGCGGATCCCCGGGACGGTACAGCGGATCGGAAGCTTTGCATTTCTGGACTGCGATGAGTTGGAGAGCCTGGTCCTGGCGGAAGGCGTAAAAGAGATCGGAAGTCAAGCCTTTGCCCGCTGCGGCAGCCTCAAGGAGGTGCGCATCCCCGCAAGCGTTACGTCCATCGGTTACCGGGCCTTCGGCGTCGGTCTCGATTCCCTGACGGATGTCTACTACGGAGGCAGCCTTGCGGATTGGAAACAAATCGCAGCCGATGAAGCAGTGATGCCTTCTGCCAGGGTGCACTGTGCAGACGGGGACATTGTGCCCCATACGGCGGACCACTGCGGAGATGATCTGATTTGGAGCCTGGACGAAAACGGCGTGCTTCTTATCAGCGGCTCCGGAGACATGTGGGACTATGATGTTGAGAATCCGCCCTGGTGGGAAGAGCTGGCGCAGATCCGGGAACTGCAGATTCTGCCCGGCGTCTCCGGGATCGGAACCCATGCCTTTAGCGGCTGCAGCGATCTGGAGCGGGTAAGCATCCCGGAGGGCGTCACCAGGATCGGACAAAACGCATTTAGTGGATGTAAGGCGCTGCAGGAGATCGATCTTCCGGTGAGCCTTCGGACCATCGAGGAGTGTGCGTTTATCGGCAGCGGCCTGGTAAACGTCAGGATCCCAGAGGGCGTTGCCAGATTGGACCGTGCAGCGTTTTATGATTGCAAAAACCTGAAGTCTGTGTATGTACCGGGGAGTATTGACTGCGTTGGCGAATCAGCGTTCACAGGTTGTGAGGCGCTTGTGAGTGTCAGCCTGGGAGAGGGCGTGTGTGTCCTGGAGGAGCATACCTTCTTCCGGTGCCGCAGCTTGAAAGAAGTCCGCTTTCCCTCATCGGTCACGGAAATCGGGAACTGGGCGTTTTGCCATTGCACCGACTTGACCCGGATCCATTTTGACGGACAAGCTCCCAGCGTTGGACAGGATGCCTTTCTGAATGTTGTAGCCACGGCATGGTACCCGGCGGAAGATCCCAGCTGGACTGAAGAAATCCGCCAGAGCTATGGTGACACGATCAGCTGGGTCCCCTACGATGCGGCCATTACCGGCTCGTGCGGAGACGATCTGGACTGGATCCTGGAAGAAGACGGCACTTTGAGCCTTTCCGGAACCGGAGCCATGTGGGAAGGGCAGCCTTGGTTGGAATATCTACAGCAGATCCGGCGTGTGGACTTGCCCGAGGGGCTCACCGCCATCGGGGAAAATGCCTTCTCGAGCTGTTCCGCCCTCAAAGGGGTTAGGATCCCGGCCAGCCTGCAGCAGATCGGGGAGAACGCGTTCTCCGCCTGCGCGGCGCTGGAAAGAGTGGATTACGGCAGCTCGCAGGAAGCCTGGGCCGACATCCGGATCGGAAGCGGAAATGAACCCCTGGAAGAGGCCACGCTGTACTACTCTGCCTCCGGTACCTGCGGCGATGCGATGACCTGGGAACTCTCCGAGGGCGTTTTGGAGCTCCGCGGCAGGGCAGCAATGTGGAACTACAGCGCTGACACCCGCCCCGGTTGGTATGAAGCAAGCTCGATCATCGATCGGATCGTGATCGAGGAAGGGATCTCGCTTCTTGGCTCCTATGCCTTCTGTGACCTGGCAGTGAAAAGAGTTGAAATGCCGTGGACTGTGACGCACATCGGGAGTTATGCTTTCTATGGCACAAAACTGACAGAGATCGTTTTCCCACAAACAGCCTCTTACATAGGCGACTATGCCTTTGGCAATTGCAGCGAACTTCGCCGCGTCACAGTGCCGAATTGCTATGTCAGAATCAGCCCCTATGTCTTCTCCGGCTGCGAAGCTTTGACGGATATTACTGTGGATGAGGGCAACGCAAATTACCAGTCTGCGGACGGCGTGCTGTTCAACAAAGGCGCAACAAGCCTGGTGCTCTATCCCGCGGGAAAGACCCAGAGCTCCTACAGCATCCCGGCGGGGGTGGCGGGCATCGCCATCGGGGCCTTCGATGGCTGCAGGACCCTGGAGAGCCTGACGATCCCGGAGGGGGTGACAAGCATCGGCAGCAATGCGTTCAGAAACTGCACCGGCCTTGTCAGCGTGACGATCCCTGCAAGCCTGGAGACAAACGGGAGCCTTTCCTTTGCGCAGTGCGAAGCTCTGACCGATCTTTACTACGGCGACACCGTGGAAGCGTGGCAGACCCTGAGCATCGAATATCCGCCTCACCGGGTCACGGTTCACTGCACCGACGGGGTGTTCCTTTCCCCGGTCACCGGTGACCTGAACGGAGATGGGGCGCTGAACGGGCTGGACCTGCTGCAGCTGCGCAAATACCTGGTGGGAGTGCAGCCAACTGCCGATCCGATGGCCTCCGACTTGAACGGGGACGGTGCGGTCACGATCCTGGACCTGGTTCGGCTGCGGAAGCTGCTGGTCGGGGCGACAGATTGAGTAACAGAGAAAAAGCAAAAATCATCCCCGCGGTGGACGCCGCGGGGATGATTTTTGATGGAGCTTGTCATTTGAGCGCCGATGGGGTACAATATGGCCATCAATCAAACCCGGCAATGATGGCATTTGCGCCGAGACAGAGGAGGATATGCATGAAAGTCACACAGGAGATTCTGCAGAGTTACGCGAGACTGATCGCCCGCTCCGGGGCCAACGTCCAGCCGGGACAGGTGGTGCAGCTGAGCATTTCCGTGGAGCAGGCGCCCTTTGCCCTGCTGCTGGCGGAGGAATGCTATGAGGCGGGAGCCAAAAAGGTCAACGTGGAGTGGCAGAGCGACGGACTGTCCCGCCTGCATTTTCAATATGCGGCGCAGGAGACCCTGGGCACGGTGCTGCCCTGGGAGGAGGCCAAGGCCAAACAGATGGTGGAGGACCTGCCCTGCCGCATCTATATCGCCTCCGAGGACCCGGACGCCCTGGCGGGCATTTCCCCGGACAAGCTCTCTTTTGTGGGCCGCAGCCGGGCCAGGGTGCTCAAGCCCTACCGCAACGCCATCGACGGCAAGCACCAGTGGACCATAGCGGCCTACCCCTCGGAGAAGTGGGCGAAGAAGTGCTTCCCGGAGGACGACGCCGAAACGGCGGTGCAGAAGCTCTGGGACGCGGTGCTGAAGACCGTGCGCATCGACGGGGAGCATGACGCGGTGGCGGCCTGGAAGGCCCACTCGGATTTCATCACGGCCAAGGCGGCCTGGCTCAATGAGCAGGATTTCCGCTTCCTGCGCTACAGCAGCGCCAACGGCACGGACTTCACCGTGGAGCTGATCACCGGCGCCAGATGGGAGGGAGCCGGCGCGGTGAACAAGGTAAACGGCGCGGCCTACATCCCCAATATGCCCACGGAGGAGATCTTCACCTCGCCTCTGGCGGGGAGCTGCGAGGGGACGCTGGTGAGCACCAAGCCCTTAAGCTGGAACAGCCAGCTGATCGAGAACTTCTCCATCACCTTTGCCAATGGGAAAGCGGTTTCCTGCAGGGCCGAAAAGGGCCAGGAGCTGCTGGAAAAGATGATCGCCATGGACGAAAACGCCTGCATGCTGGGCGAGGTGGCCCTGGTCCCCAAGGAGAGCCCGGTGAACCAGTGCGGCTTCCTGTTCTATGAGACCCTGTTTGACGAAAACGCCTGCTGCCATGTGGCCTTGGGCGCGGGCTTCAAGGAGGTCCTGCCGAATGGGGACGATCTCAGCACGGAAGAGGCAAAGGCGCAGGGCATCAACGATTCCATCATCCACGTGGACTTCATGGTGGGCAGCGACGACCTCGCCATCGACGGCGTCCGAGCGGACGGGACCGTGGTCCCCGTCTTCCGTGACGGAACCTGGGCCTGAACCCATCACAAACAAATCCCCCGGAAAGCTTAGCTTTCTGGGGGATTTGTTTGTCAGAGCACAACGTCCAGCTCTTCAATGCCGTAATAGCCAAAGAGCGCCAGGGCTTCCGTGCCGAGCCGCTCGCCGCAGACGGCGATGGGCACGGCGGGGGGACAGCCTACGCAGGGCGTGGCCAGGATCCGACCCAGGCAGCGCTCCGCCGGCAGCGTCTCAAAGGGAGAGAGCAGCGCCTCCCGGGGGGAGAGCACCGACTGAGGTGTCGGCAGGGGAGGAGGCGTCGTTTGAATGGCAGGCAGGCGCGGCAGAGACAGGAGAAAAGATTCCAGGCGCCTGAGCTCCGCCTCGGTATTCTCCGGCGTGAACATCAGCACCAGGTGGTCCGGGTCGGAAAACTCCGCCACGATCCCTGCCCCCTGCAAAAGAACAGCCAGGTCTTCGCCGGTATAGCCGAAGGGCTTTGGCAGCAGGCAGAGCTTCAGTGGCTCCTGACCGTAAAGCGTCCATCCTCCGGTTCGGAGCGAAGCTTTCAAGGCTTCCACCTTCGCCGCCGTCTCCCGGATACGACCGGGATACGCTCCCGCCAGAAGGGGGTTCACCGCGTCCAGAGACTGGAGGATCAGGTAGGAGGGGCTGGTGCTGGCAAAGAGGGCCAGGGCCTGCTCCGCCATGGGCAGCAGCTCCTTTGGGCAGCTGTGGGAGAGATGCAGCCAGGCCCCACCCGTCAGCACCGGCAGCGTCTTGTGGGCAGAGTCGCAGCAGAGATCCGCTCCCTGATCCAGGGGGTGCTTGGAGGGGGAGAGGAATTTCAAATAAGCGCCGTGGGCGTTGTCCACCAGGAGCAGAGCCCCGTGACGACGACAGAGCTCCGCGTATGGCGCAAGGTCCAGGCAGTTGCCCAGATAATCGGGGCTGGTGAGATAGACCGCGGCGGGAGCGCTTTCGGGATCGGAAAACAGCGCTTCCAGCTCCGAAAGCGTGGGGACACAGGAGAGCAGGGAGGGGCCGCAGCCGATCCAGCGAAGCTCCAGGTCCAGGAGAGCTGCAGCCTCCAGAAAGACCCGGTGGGCGTTGCGCCCCGCGGCGACGCGCGGGGGAAGCCCCCGGAGCCTGGCATAGAGCAGACTGAGCTGCAGCATGGCCCGGATGCAGAGCGAGGACCCCTCGGCGCTGTAGAACGTGCGGGCGCTGCCAAAGAGGGAGGCGGCGTTCTCTTCGCTCTCCCGGATGAGGCCCCGGGCGTGGTACAGCACGTCCGCCCCGGGGATCTCGGTGATGTCCATGGGCTCCGGTCCCAACAGCACACGGCCCTTGTGCCCGGGCATGTGCAGGCGGAGAGCCTCACGTTCCCGGTAGTCCCGGACGAAATCGCAGATGGGGGTATTCATCGGCCTTCGGCGGCGCGGGCCACGGCCAGCATAATGGCGCACTCCATGCGCTTGCGGAAGAGCTCGCAGCCGGACTCGTAGACGCCGGTGATGGCGCCGGTGGCGTGGTAGGCGTTGGCCGCGCAGCCGCCGGAGCAGTAGAGCTTGGCCCAGCAGTCCTGACATTCGGGCTTGGCATAGACATTGCAGGCGGCAAACTCGCTCTGGACCTCCGGGTTGTCCAGCCCGTTCCAGATGTCGCCCAGCTTGAAGCGCTCCTCGCCCACGAACTGGTGACAGGGATAGAGATCGCCCCAGGGAGTGACCGCCATATACTCCGTGCCGGAGCCGCAGCCGGAGATGCGTTTATAGATGCAGGGCCCGCCGGCCAGGTCGATCATATAGTGATAGAAGGTGAAGGGACGGCCTTCCCGGTCCCGCTGCAGCATCAGATCCGCCAGTTCCTCATACTGCTGCTTCACGATCTCGATATCCGCCGGGGTGAGGGCGGAGGGATCCTCCGGGGCGCAGACCACCGGCTCCATGCTGAGCTCGGTGAAGCCCAGGTCCAGCATCTGGCGGATGTCCTGGACGAAGTCCGGGTTCTGGTGGGTGAAGGTGCCGCGCATGTAGTAGTTTTTGCCGCCCCGGGCCGCCACCAGCTTCTGGAACTTGGGCACGATCCGCTCCCAGCTGCCGTTGCCGGCGTAGTCCACCCGGTAGCGGTCGTGGATCTCCTTGCGGCCGTCCAGGGAGAGGACCACATTGCTCATCTCCCGGTTGGCAAAGTCGATCACGTCATCATCAATGAGCATGCCGTTGGTGGTGAGGGTGAAGCGGAAGTTCTTGCCGGCCTCTTTCTCCCGGGAGCGGGCATAGGCCACCAGGTCCTTCACCACCTGGAAGTTCATCAGCGGCTCGCCGCCGAAGAAGTCCACTTCCAGGTTCCGGCGCTTGCCGGAGTGTTCGATGAGAAAGTCCAGGGCGCGCTTTCCCACTTCGAAGCTCATGACAGCCCGGTCGCCGTGATATTTGCCCTGGCTGGCGAAGCAGTAGGAGCAGTTCAGGTTGCAGGTGTGGGCCACGTGCAGGCAGAGGGCCTTGATGACCCCGGCGCTCTTCTCCTTGAATTTGCCCGCCATGGGGGCAAAGGTATCGGGCGTGAAGAGCTGGCCCTCGTCCCGGAGGGCTTCGATCTGCGCATAGCAGCCGGCGATCTCTTCGGCGGGGACAGCGGGATAGCGCTGGGCTATGTCGGAAAGGAGCTGCTCCTTTGGCATGCTCTCAAAGCCCGCGATCAGGTCGTAGGCCAGCTCGTCCACCGCGTGCACGGCGCCGGAGCAGATGTCCAGGACGATGTTGTAGCCGCCCAGTTTGTATGGATGGATCATGGATATGTTCTCCTCAAAAATCATAAAAAATGCCGCCATGTTTCATGGCGGCATTCAAGCTTTTCCCGATCAGTCCTCGGTGTTCTCGCACTTCTGGTTGGCAATACCGCAGCTGGTCTTGCAGGCAGACTGGCAAGAGGTCTGGCACTCGCCGCAGCCGCCGTTGGCAGCGCTGTCACAGAGATTGCGGGTCTTCAGGGTGACGATGTGTTCCATGTTTAAGTCCTCCAAAAGGTTTTTTCAGATTCCCTCTTTTTATACCACGCATTGCCCCGCAAGTCAAGATTTGCGCTTCTTTTTTTGCGGAAGGGGAGGAAAATGAGGAAGAAGAGAAGGACCGGGCTGCGCAAAAAGAGATCCCGGATCGACGGCTTTCCGTCTGACGGCTATGTGTTGATCGGGCGCAGGGGCAGCGTGCCGATCAGCTGCAGCCCCAGCTCGTTTGCCAGTTCGATCGCCTTCTCTTCGCTCTGTGGATCCAGGACATGCTCCGGCCTGTGGGCGTCACTGCCGAGGATCACACTGTTGCCCTCCTCCGCGGCGATGCGCCAGAAGCAGCTGTTGGGATAGTGTCGGCCCTCCCGCAGCCCCAGCAGATTGATCTCCAGGGGCGTGTCCGTCTGCTTCGCCGCGCGGCAGAGCTTTCGCATCTCCCCGGCAAAGATCGCTTCGCTCCCCACGTAGTGAAAGAGATCCGGGTGGGCAAAATAGGTAAAAAGCCCGGTTTGCAGGGCTTCGATCGTCTGGGCCACATAGCGCTCCAGCTCCCTGCGGTCCGGACAGGGCCTGCCGCTGTAGCTGTCTCCGATCTCGTTGCCGAGAAAATGCTGGCCGAGGATCATATACTCTACACCGTTTTCCCGGAGCAATTCCAGCAGACGGGGAAAATACCGGGGGTAAAACTCCGCCTCCACGCCCAGGTGGATCTCCAGCCGATCCCGATATTCCTCCGCCAGGGCGCGGACCGCTTCCGCATAGTCCGGCAGTTCCTCCGGCTTCATGCGCATGGGCCGGTTCCGCGGTTCGCTGTCGAAAAAGTCATAGGGCGTGTGATCGGAAAAGCCGAGTATTTTCAGGCCTGCGGATAACGCTGCCTCCGCATAGTCTCTCTCCCGGCCCTCGGCGTGGCCGCAGCGGAAGGTATGGGTATGGTAATTTGCAATCATGGTCGATTCTCCGGCGCTTTTTTCTGCATTCTACCACAGCGGCGCGAAAACGGCAATCGCCCGGAGCGGACGATTGCCGTTTTTGTGTTTGTTTTATACGAATGTCTGATAAGAAGCTATAAAAAGATTCCGAGGCAGAATTGTGCCAGACGAGGCGCCTTCCGCAGAGCATAATGGAGATATATGGTCAAGGATTCCGCAGAGCATAATGGAGATATATGGTCAAGGAAGGCAACGAAGGCTGACGCAATTCTGGCCGGAAGACTTTAAAGATTTCTATCAGATATTCGTATCATATCCATTCGGAGGGATCCGTCCAGCCCCGCGCGCCGAGATACTTTTCCAGCGGCATGGCGGCGATCTGATCCTTGCTGAGACCCGAATTCATCATCCGCGCCCAACCGCCCTCGGCCTTCTGGCAGGTGACGGCGTCAGAGGGACGCATCAGATTCATCAAAGGCTCACCGGCCTCGAAGCGGCGGGCGTTTTCCCGGATGATGGCGATGGTGGCCGCCTGCCGGTCGGGCACCTGGGGCGTGCAGTGGGGCGTGATGTACACCGTGGGCATGTGCCAAAGCGGAGAATCCGGGGAGAGGGGCTGCTCTTCGAACACGTCCAACCCGGCGCCGGAGAGCGTGCCGTTGTTCAAAGCCTCAATCAGGTCCTCGGTGCAGACCAGACCGCCGCGGGCCATGTTCACCAAAAAGGCTCCGGGCTTGACCATTTGGAAGGTCTCTTTGTTCAGCATGTGATAGGTCTCGTCCGTCAGAGCGATGGTGAGGATGATAAAGTCCGACTCGCGCAGCAGGGGCTCAATGGTGTCGCCGTTTTTGCCGGAGAGCTTCTGGTCGATATAGTCCAGACCCTGGATGGGGGAACGGTTGTAGGCGATGATCCTCATGCCGAAGGCGTGCAGACGCTCAGCCAGCAGACGGCCGTTGTTGCCCATGCCGATGATGCCCGCCGTGCGCCCGAAGAGGCCGCGCCAGCTCTCGCTGCCCTCCACGCCCCACTGTCCTTGCTCCTGGGCGGACAGCAGCTCCTTCGTGTGATAGCAGCCCTGGAACATGAAATAGACGGCGTGCTCGGCCAGCACCGGGGCGCTGCGCCCCGCCGCGCCGGTCACGGGGATGCCCCGGGCAAAGACCTCCGGCCGGGCGGAGCCGTTGAGGCCGGCGTGGTCGCACTGGATCCATTTGAGGCTGTTTTCCCCCAGCAGGCAGGGATCCACGTCGCCCATCACGATGGCCACGTCCGCATCCCTGACTTCCTCGGCCAGGCGCTCCTTATCATAGAAATCCACATAGACGAATTCAGAATCCGGGAACAACCGGCGCAGGTCATGCATGTTCTGCTTGTTGTACCAGACGGTGGTGACGACCTTGTTGATCTTCGGCATGCTTGATTCCTCCCACAGTTTTTTCTGTCTGTAGGATACCAGACCGCGCTGATTACCACCATGCGCAAATTCGCTTTTCTGTTATGAAATTTGCCGTGATGCGGAAGAAAGCAGCAGCCTGCCGCCGGAGGACGAATTGTACCCGGTTATTACCTGTCAAAAATGAGGACAGCATAGCAAATATGGAGATTTACCGTCCGGTCCTTGTCCCATAGAATAGGATCACGAAATCAGAAGAAAGGGAGGAGATCGCATGGCACACTGGTGGACCGGATATCCCTGGCGGGTGATCCAGCCGAATTTCCGGGAGATCGACACAAAGGATTTCAACGAGGAGGCATTCCTGCGGAGCTTGAAGGATTTCTCCTGCAACGCCGTGATGCTCAACGCCGCCGGCCTGATTGCCAGCTACCCCACAGAGCTTTCGGACCACAGCCGCAGCGCGTATCTGGACGGCTTTGACCTGGGGCGCCTCGTGGAACACTGCCATGAAAACGGCATCAAGGTCATTGCCCGGACGGATTTCTCCAAGATCCCGGTGGCCGTCTATGAGCGCCATCCCGACTGGGCATACCGCAAGCCGGACGGAGAGCCGCTTATCTACAACGGCACCGTGCAGACATGTCTTTCCGGCGGCTATCAGGGCGGGTACACGGACGAGATCCTCAAAGAGATGTTCCGGAAGATCCCCTTTGACGGCATTTACTGCAACATGGGCACCGCCACGGGCGTGATCGTGGACTACAGCATGAACCGCCACGGCCCCTGCCAGTGCGAAGCCTGCCGCAGGGCCTTCAAGGCCAGATACGGCATGGACGTCCCCGTGGAGCTCTCCCGCACGGACAGGGCAAGCATGGTCTACTTCCGTTTCATGCAGGAGCTCTCGGGCGCGCAGAAGAAGCGCATCACGGCGCTTTTGCGGGAGATCAACCCCGAGCTCGCCTATTGCAGCGTGGACTACGTGCGGCAGGAATCCAACAGCGAGTTTGGCCGGGAGCTGCCCCACTGGCAGTATCAGGCCTCTTCCAACGCCCGCGCCATCCGCGGCATGGGGCAGGAGGCGGACGTGGCCAACGTGGACTTCATGGGCTTTGCCTACCGCCATGTGGCGGTGGATCCCGCCCTGCAGGAGCTGCGGCTCTGGCAGACGCTCTCCAACTTCGGCGGCCTTGACTATTACGTCATGGGCAGGCTCTACGACAAAGAAGACAGGAGCGCTTATCCCCGGGTACAGAAGGTGTTCCGCTACGCCGCCGAGCACGAGGAGTTCTGCTATGGCGTCAGCTCCAAAGCCGATACGCTGCTGGTGCGGGAGGCCTATGTGATCCCGAATCCCGAAGAACGGGGATGGATCCGGGCGCTGACCGAGAGCCATATTCTCTTTGACGAGACTCTCTCCGGCGGACTTGCGAAGATCGACCTGGGTAAATACAGGACGATCATCCTCCCCGAAAAGCAGCGCCTTGCCCCGGCTGCGTTGGAAAAGCTGATGGCCTGGGTGCAGCAGGGCGGCACGCTGCTGGCAAGCGGCGCCTGGGCGCCATGCTGCGTGTGGACGATGCCGGGCGGAGCCTTTTCATGGTGGGCAAGAGCTACTGGGAGAGGGACTATGAGGAAGGCGTCGAAAAGTTTGGCAATCTTCTGAAGCCCGAGCGCTTCGGCCCGCCGGAGCTGTGCTATCCGACAGAGGCGCCCACGGACTATCCGGCGGCGACCCGAATGCCCTGCGGCGAGGGCTTTGGGGTGACGATCCCCTGGTATCCGGCCACGAACTACTATACGGACGGCTTTGACAACTGGCTCATAGAAGTCGTCCACTTCGTCAACGGCAGCGGGCACTTCGGCAACAGCTTTTTCGATCCGGCGCTGCTTTCCGACCAGAGCGTCACGATCCCCTGGGCGAAGGAAACGGCTGTCTGCGAGAATCTGGACGAGCCCGGCAACGTCCGCTGGGCGCTGAAGGATTGGAAGCTGACCATCACGATCCCCAAACTGGGCGCACACGCCTGCGTCGTTATCCGAGAATAAAAGTACAGAAAATACGCTGCCCCGGATCCCTTCGGTCCGAGGCAGCAAGCTATTTTACTTGTTTTGACAGAAAACCGGTTTCCCGTCCAGGAAGGTCATCTGGGGCGCCAGCAGCTGTTCACAGCGGAGCTTTTCTCCGCAAAAATCCTCCTGTTCCCAGATCCGGTTCTCCGGCCTGAACACCGCGATATCGGCGCGCGCACCGGGGCGCAGCGTGCCGATCTCCCCATCCAGCCCCAGGAGCTTTGCGGGAATCTCCGTGCAGCGGCGCAGCGCCTCCGGCAGGCTGAGACCGAGGGAGAGGTATTTGCTCATCACATGGGGGAGGCTCCGCACGTGGGGCGAGCCTCGAAACGTGGAAACGGTCAGATCGGAGCTGATGATGTCCGGCAGAAAGCCCGCCCGGAGCGCTCCGCGTGCCACGGCAAGGCTGAAATTGCCCCGGCCGTTTGCCGCGTCGAACAGCACGCCGCGCTCCCGGGCTTTCAGAACGCCGGAGTCGATCCCGCCGTCGTCCGTGAGGATCGGATGTCCTTTCCCCTGAAAGCAATGGCAGAAAATGTCCCCGGGGCGTAGCGTCGCCGCCAGTTCCCCGGCGGGAAGGGGACAGTCGGTGGCGTGGACACAGAGGCGAAGCGGCCTGCCGATCTGCGTTTCCAGTTCATTAGCCAGCTCCACACAGGCCCGGAGGATCTCTTCCGCCCGCTCGTCCGGGACGATCCCGCGGGACAGGCGCAGCTTCAGCCCGAGGATGCCCGGGTGCTTTGCGGCGAGCGCAGCCATGGCTTTCCGGTCATACAGGGCGGGGTCGAAGTTTTCCGGGCGCGCGGCGTCCTCCTGCCCCAGATTGTACACATTCAGAAAGGACAGGATCCGGATCGCGGAATGGGCGATCACGGAGTCCTCAAACAGCTCATAGTTTGCGCAGCCCGCCGTCCCCGCGTCGACGACGGTGGTCGTGCCCTGTGCGAGCAGCGCATCCGGTTCAATGGCGATGGTGCTGCCGGTATGGAAAACATGCGCGTGAGTATCGATCAGCCCTGGCGTCACGATACAGCCGTGCACGTCCACGATTCGATCCGATGGGCAGTCCGCCTCTACACAGGGAGGCACTATTCGGCCCTCGTTGATATACACGTCCCGGATCTCGTCCGTCCCCGCGGCCGGGTCGATCACCCGTCCGCCTCGAAGGATATGGTCAACTTTCATCTCAATCATCCTTTTATCCGAAGTATACCGCCGCCCAGAGCGGGATCGTCACGATGGACAGAGCGGTGGAGAGGAAGATCAGCTTGGCCGAGAGCGCCCGGTTGCCGCCGTAGATCGTGCAGAGCATGGTGGAGTTGGTGGCGGCGGGCATGGATGCCATCAGGATCAGCACGCCCTTGAGCACCGGGTCGACATTCAGGAAGGAGAGCAGCAGCGCCATCAGCGCGCCGAGCCCCACCAGCCGGATCAGCACATAGGGGATGGCCCGCCATTCGGTGAAGATCTCCTTGAAGGGGACGCTGCCCAGCACCGAGCCGATGACCAGCATGGCGCAGGGCGAGGTGGCCTGGCCGATAAAGGCGCAGCCGTCCAGAAGCACCGGAGGCACCGGCACGCGCAGCAGATAGAGGATCGCCGCCGCGACGCCGGAGAGGAAGGCCGGGTTCAGGATCTTCTTCAGCGGCAGCTTTCCCGCCAGCAGCCAGATCCCCAGCGAGAAGCAGAGCAGATTGTACGGAATGTTCAGCAGAGAGGCGTAGAACGCGGCGTTTCCGCCCAGCACCGCGGCGCAGACCGGGATGCCGATATAGGTGACGTTTCCGCACATGGTCTCAAAGAGGTAGACGCCCCGGTCGCCGGCGGGCGGTTTCAGCAGGGGAACCACGATTAGCGCCATAAGCCCGCTGAGCAGGAACATGCCGAAGGAGAGTCCCAGCGTCAAAAAGACGCCTCTGGAATCCACGCCCGAGCCGGAATTCAGGATGGCGCTGAACAAATAAAATGGTAAAATGATCTTGACCACGATGTTCGACACCGTGGCGGTGCCCTCCTCCGTAAGAACCTTCGCCTTGCGGCAGACGAAGCCCGCGAGGATTCCGATGAAAATGACCGCGATCTGATGCAGCGCAGCAGACATAGTTTTCCCTCCGTTATGGATCTTGTCTTCATTATAATGAAAAACAGGGAAGTGAACAGTAGGAAATTTGATATTTTATCCGCAAATTTGCTCCCTTTCAAAGCTTGTCAAATATGAAAACAGCAAAGCAAATTTGCGAATATTCAAGTGAGAAAGGCCGTGCTAAGGTAGTACCATCCAAACCCCCTGAGAAAGATTGAGGAGGATGCACATGAGTACAAAAGCAAAGAAAGGCTTGCTGAACGGCTGGTTTGAGTCTCCGTTCTGGAACACCCGGATCACCTCGGCCAACGTCCACGGCAAGGAGCGGTGGCTGGGCTATGTGGTCGGCCCCTTCGGCGTGATGCTGCTGCAGTCCATCGTCAACAGCTATTTCAACAAGTATCTGACCGATACCCTGGGCTTCACGGTCACCCGCGGCATGTGGATCGCGAGCTTCATGGTCGTGTTCCCGGTGCTCTCAAAGCTGCTCGACGCCATCACCAACGTGATCATGGCGAAGATCCTGGACAACACCAAGTGCCGCCAGGGCAAGCTGCGCCCCTGGTTTATCCTGTCCCTGCCCATCACGGTAGCCAGCATCATCCTGATGTTCGCCATCCCGGATATGGGCGCCAAGGCCCAGGCCATCTGGGTCGTGATCTCGTATAACCTGTTCTATTCCGTCGGCTATACCATGTGGTACATGGCCTATGAGCTCTCCGCCGCGCTCTCCACCCGCAACGTCAAGCAGCGCTCGGGCAACTCCATCGCCGGCCAGGTCACCAAAAACATCGGCACCGGCATCATCTCGATCCTCTTCCCCACGATCCTGTCCCTGATCTCCCACAGCGTGGGCGGCGACAAGCAGGGCTATCTCGTGACTCTGTCCGTGATGTGCGTCATCGCCGTGCCGCTGACCTTCATCCAGTACTTCTACACCCGTGAGCGCATCACCGAGGAGCGCCGCGCTACCGAGGGTGAGGGCGAGCTGGTTCAGGTCAAGGAGGCCAGCTTCGGCGCCCAGCTCAAGGCATGCGTCAAGGACAAGTACTGGGTCATGTTCATCATCCTGCTCTTCATCTACCAGGTGCTCAACGCGCTCAAGGGCGTGTCCCAAATCTACTACGCCGGCTGGGTCGTAGCCGGAAACTCCTACGGCGAGGCCGCTGCCATTCAGGCCCGCTTCACCATGATCGCCATGGCGCCCATGGGCCCCATGCTCTTCGTGGTGCTGCCTCTCATCAAAAAGTTCGGCCGCAGCAAAATGATCATCATCGGCTCGGCTATCGCCTTCGTCGGCGCGCTGGTCGCCTTCTTCGGCGCGGGCAGCACGATGCCCGTCTATGCCGGTACCGGTCTCAGCGGCGTGGGCGCCATGTTCTACGTGTACACGATGATGAGCTTCACCGGCGACGCCATCGACCACGTGGAATACTCCCAGGGCATCCGCGTAGAAGGTCTGACCGCCGCGCTGGTCGGCTTCATGCACTCACTGGCCAACGGCATCGGCCAGGGCCTGTTTAACCTGGGCCTTATGATGAGCAAGTACGCCACGCCCGAGATGGTGGGCACCGTTGAGAAGAAGGGCAAGCTGGTCGAGCTCTATGCCGATCAGCCCGCCGCCGCCACCGGCTGGATCAACTTCTCCTATCAGGGCGCCATCGCGCTGACCGCGCTGTTGTTCCTCATCCTGTTCGTCTTCTTCTTTGACATCGACAAGCGTATGCCGGAGGTCACCCACGCGTTGGTCGAGCGCAAGAAGGCCGAGTGCGCGGCCAAGGGCATCCCCTATGTCTCCCACGAGGAGCAGATGAAGGCCGAGATCGCCCAGCAGCAGGCGGAGGCCGAGGAAAACCGCGTCAAGGAGCTGAAGGAGTACTGCGAGAAGAAAGGGCTCGACTTCGAGACCGAAAACCAGAAGTATCTCGACAAGAAAGCGAAAAAGGACGCGAAGAAAGCGGCTAAAAAAGCAAAACAAAAAGATTAAATAAACTATGGCAAAACAGGCTTTCGGTAAAATGCCGAAAGCCTGTTTTTCATATCTTCTGATTCTTTTCCCGGTAGGCCGCGGGCGGGATCCCCGCGATCTCCTTGAAGGTCTCCGCAAAGAAGCTGCGGGAGCCGAAGTGGAGCCGGTCGCAGATCTCCTGGATGCTCAGATCCGAGGACAAAAGCAGTGTCTTGGCCTTTTCCACCTTGACAATTTTGATATAGTCGTTGATACTGAAGCCGGTCTCCGTTTTGAATTTCCGGGAGAGGTAATAGTCCGCATAGCCGATGTGAGAGGCGATCTCTGAGAGCGTCAGCTTGTCCTCCGCGTGCAGTTCGATA
>ONCI01000014.1 GCA_900316255.1 uncultured Eubacteriales bacterium
CGCATCACGGGCAAGGGCCGCTGCAATGTGACGAATGACTGCGACACCCGGGAATTCATGGCCAATATCCCCGGAGACGGGCGCTTTCTCTACAGCGCCATGAGCCGCTTCGGCACCCGGCAGGTCATGGTATATTTCGAGGGCCTGGGCGTACCGCTGAAGGTGGAGCGGGGGAACCGGGTGTTCCCGGTCTCCGACAACGCCAATGACATCGCAAATGCCCTGGCGCGGGAGTGCGAAGGGCTGGGGGTGCGGACCCTCCGCTGCTCCGCCCGGAATATCGAGACGAAGGACGGGGCGGTCTGCGCCGTGCAGACGGATGGGGAGAAGATCCCCTGCCGGGCGGCTGCCATCTGCACCGGGGGACTCAGCTACCCCAAGACCGGCTCCGACGGCTGGGGTTACCGCATGGCGGCAAAGCTCGGCCACACGGTGACGCCCCGGCGGCCCAGCCTGGTGCCCCTGGAGAGCGATGACGCCTACTGCGCCGAGATGCAGGGCTTTTCCCTGCGGAACGTGACCCTCTCCGCCTATGAGGACGGAAAGCTCATTTTCCGGGAGCTGGGGGAGATGCTCTTTACCCACTTCGGCGTCTCCGGCCCGCTGGTGCTTTCGGCCAGCGCCAAGATGCGTCGTATGGGCAGCGCGGACTATCGCCTGCTCATCGACCTGAAGCCGGCCCTGGACGAAAAGAAGCTGGAGGCCCGGATCCTGCGGGACATCGAGGAAAACCCCAGGCGGAGCTTTCACAACCTGCTGGGGGGCCTGGCCGGCCGCTCCATGGTGCCGGTGCTGGAGCAGCTCACCGCCATCCCCGGGGAGCAGCGCTGCACGGATTTTACCCGGGAGCAGCGGCAAAGGCTCATCCAGATCCTGAAGGCCTTCCCGGTGCATGTGAGCGGGACCCGGCCCATCGACGAGGCCATCGTCACCGCCGGCGGCGTCTGCACGAAGGAAGTGGATCCCCGGACCATGGAGTCCAAGCTCATAAAGGGTCTTTACTTCGCGGGAGAGGTGCTGGATCTGGACGCCTATACCGGCGGCTTCAACCTGCAGATCGCCTGGTGCACCGGCTTCGTGGCCGGCAACGCAGTGGAAAAGGAAACATAAGGATATGCCGGAGGGAGTGGAGAGATCCGCTCCCTTTGGTCTTTTGTGCAGGATTGACCGCTGACTTTGCGGCGTGATACAATAAAATCAAATAATCATCATGCGATGAAACCTTTTCCGGATTCCAAACGTTCTACTGACAGAAGACATAAGAAAAGGGGTGGGATCATGAACAAAACACGGACCCGGCTGCAGACGGTTTTCGCAGTGCTGTTCTTCCTGCTGCTGGGGATCCTGCATATGCGGGCGGAGATGCTCATCGGAGAAGATAGAAGCCTGCAGGAGAACTGGACCATCTGCTTTTCCTATGGGCTGCAGCTTGTGATCGTCGTTCTGTTTGAAAGGCAGGATATTGCTTGGGCGCTGATGGGGCGCGCTGTTTTATACGGGCTGCTCCTCTTTTCCGGAGATCTGCCGGATCTCATATCCCGTCTCAACGGGACACAGAGGGGAGAGGTCGCGCCTGTGCTGCTCCTGACCGTCTGCGATTCGATCCTGACGGCGGCCTGCCTCTTTGCTTGGGGAAGGGTGAAACTTCGCAAGGCAAAGGGGCAGACGGAGGAAAAGGAAAAAAGCCGGGAAAAGACGGGCGCATACTTCTGCGCGACGCTCCTGCTTTTCTTCTTCAGCCTGTTTTTGATTTTCAGTAACATCGATCATGGGGGCCCTACCGGATTGAAGCTGGGCCCGGCGGATAAGATCGCCGCCCTGTATGAGGAAAATGAGGAGGCCTTCCACCGGGCAGCGGATGTGCTCATGGGCTTTGATGCGGAGAGTGCTGTCTGGATCATGACGGATGAAGAGGACTTGCGGTCCGATCTATTCTGCGTAAGGAAAATGGGGGCCCTCTGGATCGAAAGCAGGGCGCCGCTGACCGAGGAAGAGTACCGACTGCTGTACGTGACCTTTGCGCCGCTATATGAGATCTGGCCCTTTGAGGGCATCGGCAGAGGCAGTGACAGAATCTCATTCGCCTTGGAGGGGCCAATCTACGGGGATATGGCAGAACTCTGGTATTTCCCGGAGGAAGGAAGAGCGGCAGAGTATGGCGACGTAAACTTTCCGGGCGGAAGCTGCGCGATTAATGACCACTGGTTTGCCGTCATCATGCAGTATTGACCGCGGTGAGTTCGGAATCCTTTGCCTTGCTCAGGCTGACAACAACGGGGAGACTGGTTGTTCTTCCCCCCAGCGGGGGAGGATGTCAGCGCAGCTGACAGGTGAGGGAGAGTACATTCAGCTGCTCCCTTTTCTCCCCCCATGCAGCGATCTGACATTCTCCCTCATCACCCGCTTCGCGGGAGTTTCCCCCGCTGGGGGAAGCACAGCAACTGATCAATGGTCGGCCCTGCAGCAGGGGCCGGAAACGCGTAGGGCGGGATGCCCTCATCCCGCCGTGACCATATCCGCACCTGCAGACGGAGCGATCATGGGATCGCTCCCTACGCGGGGGACGGGATTGCGGTGTCATCCTGAGGAGGGGAACCCGATGAAGAATCCCAACGGCGCAAGTTGGGTAGATCGATACGTGCTGAAAAACGGAATGTGCGCCGGGGGCGAGATCCTTCGACTCCGGCTTTGCCTACGCGAAGCGATGACAGTGGGGACCTCATTTGGCGCTTTGCGCCACCTGTCCGCTTTGTGGGGAAGGCTCTGTGGGCAGCACGTTTAGGAAGAACGGAGCGGTGCCGATACTCTTGTAGGGGACGGCGTCCTCGACGTCCCGGCGGCAGCCCTTTCCGTCAGCTTTGCTGATAGCTCCCCCGGAGAGGGAGCCAGGCGGCGGGCGATTCGTGAATCGCCCCTACGGCTAGGCGGAGCCCTCCCTCTGCGCGGGATGACAGGCGTTCCGGGGATCCAATAACAGCCGTTTTTCCGCGGTTCATCGTCTCGGGTGGGACAAGGAGAGCGGTTTTTCCGCCTTTTTGAGTAGAATGTGGTGAAAAAAGACCTTTTTTGCTGGACAGATGCGGAGCTTTTTGATACAATAACATGAAAAAGTATCCAGCTTCGGTATTTGCTGCCAATCAAGGAGGATCTTTGATGCGTATAAAAAAACGCCTGTTCGGCTTTCTGCTGGCCCTGGTCATGACTGTGTGCCTGCTTCCGTTCGGTACGGCCTTGGCCGAGGAGCCGGAGGGAAGCCTCGCACCTGTCCCGGAGGACGGGGAAGGCCTGACATGGAACGATTTGGGGCTCGAGCCTTTCACATCCGGGGAGGAGGGACAGATCGCCCCCGTGACAGGGGACGGCGCCGGCTCCATCCTGCCCCTGGCGGAGGGTGACGCCCTGACCCGCCAGGTCTACGGCGGCTGCTATATCATGAATCAAGATGGCACCCGTATTTTCAGCGATGAGGGAGGCGATGTCATTCCCAGCAGCCAGCAGCCCCGGGTGGGGGAGACCCTCAGCTTTGAAGCCCGCCCCAATGCGGGCTACCGTCTCCAGTGGCTCACCGTGTCCAGAGACTCGGAACTGGTGGGGAGCGACATCACCGACAGCCTCACCTTCTACGTGGACGGCTGCGACGGCGACGTTTACTACATAGCCTTCTTTGCCCGGGTGGACACATCGCCTCTTCTGCAGATCGCAAGGCTTGAGGTGTTGATGCCCGTGCCCGGCGGCAGCTACAGCGGCTCCGTCCCGGCGGATGCCGCGCCGACAGAGAGCTATGCTTCCGCCTACCGCGTGCTGGACGCCCGCTGGTATCTCGTCACCGACGACGGGCTTATCGACCCGGAGAGCTTTGAGCCGGGACTGGACTACGCGGTGGAGATCACCGTGGCCCCCAATGCAGGCTGGCGTTTTTCGGAAGACAGCCAGGGGATTCTCTATCTCAGCAACGGAGAGTACTTGTTCGGCGATAACGAGGTTTTTGCCTCCTATCAGGCGGACGGCTCCCTGGTCCTGACCTCCGCGCCCATCACGCTCCCGGCGTCGGAGCCGGGGGACATCAACGGAGACGGTTTGATCAGTGCGCAGGATGCGCTGCTGCTGCGCAAGTACCTGGTGGGTCTTGCCGTCGAGGGCCACTTTGACGGAGCCGCCGCGGACCTGAACGGGGACGGGGTGATCGACATCCTGGATCTGGTCCGGCTGCGGAAGCTGCTGGCACAGTGAGGAGAATTTGAAATTCCGAATGGAAAATGATTCGGGGATGGTAAAAAAAGATTTCCTTGGGCGGATCCACACGGCTGCGTGCGGATCCGCCCAAGTCATATGTGGGGCAGCTTAAAAAGGAAGACAGAGAAGGTCAATCCCCCCATTCTCCGGTGCGCGCACCGGGGACTTCCCCCGGCGGGGGAAGCAAGGGGAGAGAAGGCGTTGACAGAAACGGGAAAAGACATTACAATACCGGAGGAATATCAGCGGGAAAGCGCCGGAGACCGGCGTGAATGTCCGAAAAAGGAGATAATAATGAAGAACTTTGACGTTGCCATCGACGGGCCCTCCGGGGCGGGGAAGAGCAGCCTGGCGCGGCGCTGCGCCGCAGAGCTGGGCCTTTTGTATGTGGACACCGGCGCCATCTACCGGACGGTGGGCCTTGCCGCTCTGCGGCGGGGCGTGGACCCGAAGAAGGAGGAGGCTGTGGCCGCCATCCTTCCTGAGCTGGAGATCGGCATGGGCTATGAAGAGGGGGAGCAGCGCATGTACCTGAACAGGGAGGACGTCTCCCGGGAGATCCGGATGCCGGAGATCAGCATGTACGCCTCGGACGTTTCCGCCCACGCCGCGGTGCGGAGCTTCCTGCTGGAGATGCAGCGCAAGCTTGCCCGGGAAAACTGCGTCATCATGGACGGCCGGGACATCGGCACCGTGGTGCTGCCGGAGGCAAAGCTGAAGATCTACCTCACCGCAAGCCCCGAGGCCCGGGCGGAGCGCCGGATGAAGGAACTGGTCGCCAAGGGCGTGGACCAGCCCTATGAAGAGGTGCTGCGGGACATCATCCAGCGGGACGAGCAGGACATGAACCGGGAGGTGGCCCCCCTGCGCCAGGCGGAGGACGCGGTGCTGGTGGACACCACCGAGATCGACTTCGACCAGAGCTTTGAGCTGCTCTGCGGTATCATCCGGGAGCGGATGGAGGCAGAGGCATGAAAACGCTCCTGGTGGCGGAGAGCGCGGGCTTCTGCTTCGGCGTGCAGCGCTCGGTGGAGCTGGCGGAAGAGCTCATCGCCCGGGAGGGCGGCTGCGCAAGCCTGGGGCAGCTGATCCACAACGAGGACGTGGTCCGCTCCCTGGAGGAGAAGGGCATGCGCGTGGTGGAGCGCCCGGAGGAGCTGCGGCCCGGAGAGGCGGTGCTTGTCCGCGCCCACGGGGCGGCGCCGGCAGTCTATGAGCAGCTGGAGAAGGTTGGGGCCCGGGTCACGGACGCCACCTGTCCCAAGGTCAAGGCCATCCACACCATCGTGCAGCGGGCCTCCCGGGAGGGGCGCTTCGTGCTCATCATCGGCATGCGCCGGCACCCGGAGGTGGAGGCCATCTGCGGCTGGTGCGGGGAGCACCGGGTTCTTGAAAATCCCGCCCAAATGCAGGCTTTTCTGGAAGAAAATCCCGGACTTTGGGAAAAACCGATAACAGTTGTGGTACAAACCACGCAGACCCGCAATAATTTTAACGAATGTTGTGAAATCATAAAAAAAAGATGTACAAATGTGAAAATATCTGATACAATATGCCTTGCGACGTTTACGCGGCAGGAAGAAGCAGCTAAATTGGCGGCATGCTGCGACGCAATGGTTGTCATAGGCGGTAAGCACAGCGCAAACAGCGTCCATCTCGCCCAGATCTGCGGCGAGCACTGTGCCAATGTCCAGTTCATCGAGAGGACAGAGGAATTGGATCTGGACAGGCTCAGATGCGCTGAGACCGTCGGCCTGACTGCAGGAGCGTCCACCCCCGCGTGGATCATTAAGGAGGTAAGAAACAAAATGGACGAAATCAAAGAAGAAATCAAGGTAGAAGAGCCCCAGGTCGAGAAGGAACTGTCCTTCGACGAAATGCTGGAGGAGACTCTGAAGCCTATCTATAATGGAGATAAGGTCAGCGGCACCGTGGTAGCCATCACCGGCACCGAGATCAGCGTGGATCTGGGCACCAAGCAGACCGGCATCATCCCCACCGAAGAGTTCACCGAAGACGGCACCAAGCTGGAAGACGCCGTGAAGGTCGGCGATACCCTGGAGGCTGTTGTGGTCCGCGTCAACGACGTGGACGGCGTTGTCACCCTGTCCAAGAAGCGCCTGGACGCCGCCAAGATCTGGAATGAGGTCGAGGCCGCTGTGGAAGACGGCACCGTTATGGAAGGCGTCGTCACCGAGGAGAACAAGGGCGGCGTGGTCGTGTCCGTCAAGGGCGTGCGCGTGTTCGTTCCCGCTTCCCAGACCGATCTGCCCCGCGAGGCTGAACTGAGCCAGCTGCTGAAGAAGACCGTGCGTCTCAAGATCACCGAGGTCAACAAGGCCCGCAAGCGCGTTGTCGGCTCTATCCGCCGCGTGGCCCAGGCCGAGCGCCGCGAGCGCACCGAGGCCATCTGGAACAACATCGAGATCGGCAAGCGCTACAACGGCGTTGTCAAGTCCCTGACCAGCTACGGCGCCTTCGTGGACATCGGCGGCATCGACGGCATGGTGCATGTGTCCGAGCTGAGCTGGGGCCGCATCCACCAGCCCTCCGAGGTCGTCTCCGTCGGCGACGAGATCGAGGTCTACGTCATCAACTTCGACCGCGAGAAGCGCAAGATCTCCCTGGGCTACAAGGATCCCAACGGCAACCCCTGGACCCAGTTCACCAGCAAGTACCAGGTCGGCGATATCGCCCCTGTCACCATCGTGAAGCTGATGGACTTCGGCGCCTTTGCGGAAGTTCTGCCCGGTGTGGACGGCCTGATCCACATCAGCCAGATCGCCAACCGCCGCATCGGCAAGCCCGGCGATGTGCTCACCGTGGGCGACGTGGTTGACGCCAAGATCACCGCCATTGACGAGGAGAAGCACAAGATCTCCCTCTCCATCCGCGCTCTGTCCGAGCCCGCCCCCGTGGCCAAGGCTCCCGTGGAAGAGGAAGAGGCTCCCGAAGAGGCCCGCGAGGACGCGCTGGTCTATGAGGTCTCTGCCGACGGCACCGCTTCCGGCATCGCTCCCGAGGGCGAGACCGAGGAGTAATCCAATTCAACATCAAAGAACCCGCGGCTGCCTTTCAGCCGCGGGTTCTCGTATCAGGAACAGGAGTTGCCATGAAAACGATACGTGTCGGTCTGTGTGTCTTGCTGATCCTTTCTCTTGCGTTCTTGCCTCTTGGAGTGGGGCTGTGTGCGTGCTTTGGCCTGCAATTTGAACTGGCGTCCGATACTTTTGAGGCATGGTTGCCTGCTCTGCTGGCCTTAGGGCTCATGATCCTCTGCCTGCTCGACAAGGATCCGGGGCACAGCGAGGGTTCGGGGGCTCTTTTGGCGGCAGCGGCGCCGCTGGCCTTGCTCCATGCGCTGATCCTTTGGCAGAAAACCAATGGCGATAGGAGCATTGTGCTGTTGATGATCCTGTGCGTTTTTTGCTCTCTTGTTCTTTCGGTTACGCGAGGAAAACCAAAGGCTTGGAGAATGATTTGTCTGATTCTGGCCGGGATTTTGTTTTTGCCGTTTTGCTATTTTTCCGTGACGTCCATTTGGATGGGAGGCTTTGAGGACGGAACGACTACCCGTACGCTGGCTTCGCCCGATGGACAGTACGAGGCGAGGCTGATTTTTGATCCGGAAAGTGTGAATCGGCACCTGTATGTGGAAGTGCGCGGGAACTGGAAGTTCAACGCAGGACTGTTCACGGTGGAGAAGATGCCGCAAATCATCATCCCGGATCCTCGAACCGGGGCTGAGATCCAGATGGCGTGGCGGAAGGATTCCTGCCTTGTGATCAATGGCATGGAGTACCCAATCGAATAGCTTTTCCGACTCGAGCAGCCATGATTCGTTTTGACAGGAAGACACACAATGCCCCCTCCGGTCCGGAGAGGGCATTGTCCATTTTCAGCCGATCTTTTTCAGCTTTTCGTTGATCCAGTTGAGGATGTCCTTTTTCACATCCTCCTTGTTGATTTCGTTGAGCATCTCGTGGCGGCCGCCGGGGTAGAGACGGAGGCTCACGTCCTTGACGCCGGCCCGGCGGAAGGCCTCGGCGGCCCGCTCCACGCCCACGCCGTAATCGCCCACGGGATCTGCGTCGCCGGACATGAAGTAGATGGGGGCTTCCTTATTCATCTTGTCGATGTTCCGCTGGTCGGTGATGAAGCGCACGCCGCTCATCATGTCCCGATAGAGGCTGACCTTGCAGACAAAGCCGCAGTGGGGATCGGCGATGTATTTGTCCACCGCCTCCGGATCCCGGCTGATCCAGTCAAAGGGCGTGCGGGGATCGGGGATCTGCTTGCAGTAGGAGCCGAAAGCCATGTCGTTCAGGGCCTTGCCGTCTCCGTGAGGGCCCTTGGCCCGGGTCATCAGCTGGGCGGCGGTATAGCCCGCCAGGATCATGGCCTTGTTCTGGTGGCCGGTGCCGGAGAGGATGGCCGCGTCATACTTGCCGGGATGGCGGATCAGGTAGGTGCGCACCACAAAGCTGCCCATGCTGTGGCCGAAGAAGATATAGGGCAGGTCCGGATACTCCCGCCGGGTCAGGTCCCGGAGAAGGTCCACGTCCTTTACCACATGGTCCCAGCCGTTCTGATCGGCAAAGAAGCCCTGCTCGTCCTCGCTGCGGATGGAGTCCCCATGGCCCAGGTGGTCGTCGCCCACGCAGACGATGCCGTTTTCGGCCAGGTATTCCATGAGCCCGTCATAGCGACTGATATGGTCGGCCACGCCGTGCTCGATCTGCACCACGGCCCGGGGCTTGCCGTCGGGAATGCACTTGCGGGCATGCAGCACATTGACGCCGGTGCTGGATTCAAAACTGAAATCTTCAAATTTTGGCATGGAAACTTCCTCCTGTCTATGGTAAGATAGCCGTGTCATTCTGACTAAATTGTACTCGCCTTTTTCCGCCCCGTCAAGGGACAAAGCGGCGTGAGTGTACAGGCAGGGGCAGTTTTGCCCGAAAAATCAGGGGAAAGTGGGGAAGAACATGAAGATCCGCATCAAATATTTCGAAAAGGACCTGGTGCCCGTGGAGAAGATCGCCAAGGGGGACTGGATCGATCTGCGCGCGGCGGAGGATCTGGAACTGAAGGCGGGGGACTTCCGCTATATCCGCTTGGGAGTGGGGATGATCCTGCCGGAGGGCTATGAGGCCCATGTGGCGCCCCGGAGCAGCACCTTCAAAAACTTTGGCATCCTGGTGGCCAATTCCTTCGGCATCATCGACAATTCCTACTGCGGGGAGGAGGACGAGTGGCGTCTGCCCGCTCTCGCCACGCGGGACACCGTGATCCGCAAGAACGACCGGATCTGCCAGTTCCGCATCGTGGAAAAGCAGCCGGAGCTCGAATTTGAGACGGTGGAGCACCTGAAGGAGGAGAGCCGGGGCGGCTTCGGCTCCACCGGGGTGTGAGGCGGAGCCTTGCTTCCTTATGACAAAAGAGGCCAGGGAAGAAACATGCTTCCCTGGCCTCTTTGGATTTGTTGTGATCAGGCGATGATGTCCCGGGTGTCGCGGGCGATGACCAGCTCTTCGTTGGTGGGGATGACGAAGACCTTGACCTTGGAATCGGGGGTGGAGATCTCGATATCCTCGCCGCGCTTGGAGTTGGCGACGGGATCGATCTTGACGCCCAGATAGCCGAAGTACTCGGAGATGCCGGCGCGGGTGGCGCTGCTGTTCTCGCCGACGCCTGCGGTGAAGACGATGGCGTCCACGCCGTTCATGGCGGCGACATAGGAGCCGGCCACCTTGGCCACCCAGTACTGGAACATGTCCAGCGCCAGTCTTGCGCGCTCGTTGCCCTCGGCCGCGGCATTGTCCAGATCGCGGAAGTCGGAGGAGACGCCGGAGACGCCCAGCACGCCGGACTTCTTGTTCAGGATGTTCAGCATCTCATCGATGCTGTAGCCGTACTTGTGCATCAGGAACTGGATGACGCCGGCGTCCAGATCGCCGCAGCGGGTGCCCATGGGCAGGCCCACCAGCGGGGTGAAGCCCATGGAGGTGTCCACGCACTTGCCGCCGTCGATGGCGGCCAGGGAGGAGCCGTTGCCCATGTGGCAGGTGACGATCTTCAACTCTTCGATGGGCTTGCCCATGAGCTCGGCGCAGCGGGCGGAGACGTAGCGATGGCTGGTGCCGTGGAAGCCGTAGCGGCGGATGCCGTTGGAGAGATAGTACTGATAGGGCAGAGCGTACATAAAAGCCTTGCCGGGCATGGTCTGATGGAAGGCGGTGTCGAAAACGGCGACCATGGGGACCTTGCCCATCACGGCCTGGCAGGCCTTGATGCCGGTGATGTTGGCGGGGTTGTGCAGGGGAGCGAAGGGGATGCACTCTTCGATGGCCTTCATCACTTCGTCGGTGATGAGCACGGAGGAGGCAAACTTCTCGCCGCCATGGACCACGCGGTGACCCACAGCGTCGATCTCCTTCATGGAGTTGACCACGCCGTACTGGGGGCTGGTCAGCTTGTCAATAACGGCGGCAATGGCCTCGGAGTGGGTGGGCATGGCCAGATCCTCATTGAAGACCTCCTTGCCTTCCACCAGGGGGGTGTGCTTCAGGTGGCCGTCGATGCCGATGCGCTCGCAGAGGCCCTTGGCCAGGACGGCCTCGGTCTCCATATCGATGAGCTGGTACTTCAGGGAAGAGCTGCCTGCATTGATGACAAGAATTTTCATGGATCGCTTTTCCTTTCACTTGTATTCTTTTTGGAAATCCGATAGAATAAACCTACCTTATTATTCTAATACATTTCGGGAAAAACGCAAGCCTTTTTTCAGGAGAGAGCCAATGAACGTGATCGGCGTGGTCTGTGAATACAATCCCTTCCACCGGGGGCATCTGCTGCACCTGGAGCGCTGCCGCGCTGCCCTGGAGGGAGAGAGCGCGGTGCTCTGTGCGCTGTCCGGGGACTTTGTGCAGCGGGGCGAGGCCGCGGTGTATGATAAGTTTGCCCGGGCGGAGGCGGCCTGCCGCTGCGGCGCGGACCTGGTGATCGAGCTGCCCCTGCCCTGGGCCCTGTCCTCGGCGGAGGGCTTTGCCCGGGGGGCCGTGGGCCTGCTGGGCGCGCTCGGCGCCACCCATCTGGGATTCGGCAGCGAGACGGGGGAGACCGCGCCCCTGCGGGAGCTGGCCCTGGCCCTTCTGGAAGAGGACACGCTGGAGCAGATCCGGGAGCTTATGGCGAGCGAGGGCAATCTCTCCTTTGCCGCTGCCCGGGAGCGGGTGCTGACGGAGCGCCTGGGGAAGAAGGCCCTGCTGCTGCGCAGACCCAACGACATCCTGGCGGTGGAATACCTGAAGGCCGCGGCGGAGCAGCAGCTTTCCCTCCGGCCCCTGGCCGTTCTGCGGGAAGGCGCGGGTCACGATGAAGTCTCAGCGGGGGAGGGTCCATCCTCCGCCTCGGAACTGCGCAGACGTCTCCGGGCCGGGGAGGGCCTGGGAGGCGAGATCCCGGAGGAGGCGGAGGCGGTCTATGCCCGGGCGCGGGAGGAAGGCCGGGAACTGCGGGATCCCGCCATGCTGGAGCTCGCGGTGCTGAGCCGGCTGCGGATGCTGGAGAGGGAGCGCTTCGAGCGTCTGCCCGACGGGGGCGAGGGCCTGGGCCTGCGGCTCTGGAAAGCGGTGCAGGAGGAGGGTCGCCTGGAGGATATCGCCCAGGCCGCCAAGAGCAAGCGCTATGCCCTGGCAAGACTGCGGCGGATGTGCCTGGCCGCGGCCCTGGGCCTGGAGAAGGACAGCGCGAAGGGGCTGCCGCCCTATGCCAGGGTCCTGGCCTTCAACCAGCGGGGACAGACGTTGCTGCGGGAGCTGGACGGCGAGAGCCCCATTCCCTTGCTCAGCAAGCCCGCCCAGGTGCGGCAGCTGGGCGAGCGGGCCGAGAGCGTGTTCCGCCTTGGCGCGGGAGCCCACGACCTCTATACGCTGGGCCTGCCCGCGCAGGAAAGACCGGGGGAGGACTGGCGCCGGGGACCCATCCGGATCGGGGAAAAATAAAGAGATTCGATTGTGCCAGCGGCCTTGTTACACGTTGTAGGGCCATTCACGAACGCACCGTGTTTTCTCCACTATGTAGGGGACGGCCTCCTGGACGTCCCGTTGCGGGGAGGAAAATCAAAAATGCATGATGGGCGGATCCGTACCTTGTCCGGTGCGGATCCGCCCATCCTTTTTGTATGCGCAACAACCCCTCCGTCAGCCGCCTTGTGGGAGATCGGCGGCTGACACCTCCCCTTGCTCAGGGGAGGCAGGCGGGCGGCCAAAAGCCGCCCCTACGAGGAAACGGGGACCTCATCCGCCCCAGTGTGCGCACTGGGGCACCTTCCCCGTGCTCGGGGAAGGCTTTGGGCGGCCGACCAATCGTCGGCCCTACGGCGGGGGACGGGACTCCCGCTCGTATCGTCATCCTGAGTAAGCGAAGCGCGTCGAAGGATCTCGGCCCCGGCGCCGGCCGGGTTATCCGGGTGCTGCAATCCATCCCGACGGCGCGGGCAGGATATGATGAGAAGAAGACATAAGAAGATGCGCCTTCCCATGGCGGGAGGGCGCATCTTCTTATGTCTTGTGTTATTCTATCCCGGCCGGGTCCTGGACGTTTTGGTCATCCCCGGCAGGAGGCTCCTCCGCAGAGGAGATCTCTCCCTCAGCCTCTTCCTCCGGCATTGGACGGAGGTCCGCATAGCGCAGTTCCCCATTGCAGGGGGGATAGGAGGAGATGTCCCAGCGGTAGAGCATCCACATGGTCTCGTCCGGGAGAAGGAAGCCCTGGTCGATCCCCAGGGTCAAGCAGGCGGACACGTCCACATGATAGCTGTTTCCGTCCAGCTGGATGATGTTCCAGCAGCAGTTTCGCCAGTTGCGCTGGCCGTAGACCACCTGGCAGGGGACCTCCAGCTGGCGGCAGAGCTCCACATAGGCCAGGGCCAGACCCTCGCTGTTTGCCTCGCCGCCGATGAGGGCGGCGTAGATGTCATTGGAGGCGGACTCGGAATAGGAGGAGTGCTCCAGCAGATATTCGCAGGCCAGCAGGGCCCGCTCTGCGCTGTCCTCGGGGATCTGCTCCGCCTCCGCAAAGGGCTCCAGCGCCTGCAGCTCCGCGCGCCGCTGCTGCAGCTCCTCGTCGCTGAGGTTGTAATTGAAGCTGATCTCATAGAGGCGCTGGGAGCCGGTGCCGCTGAGCATGTTCACGGTGACCCGGGGCTCCCGGGGTTCGATGATGGGGTTTTCCCGGTAGACCTTGCTTGCCAGGTTTTCCACATCCTCCGCCGTCATGGAGCTGCGGCCGATGAGCACGACCAGGCGGCTGTCCCCCCCGGCGATGGCCTGGCGCAGCTGCTCGGCCAGACCGGTGGTGAGCTGGAGGCGGACGATGCTGTCCGGATCCTCGCCGGCTTCGTTGTAGCTGATGGTGAAGCGGGCCTCGTAGTGGTTCACCAGCTTGGACACATCGTAGGAGATGTTGGCCACGCAGTAGGCAAAAAAGGCGTCCTGGGTACGGACCTGCCAGCAGGCGCTGGCGATATCGGCGTTGATATCCCCCGCGTAGGAGGAGTCGAAGACGATGCGTCCCTCGGAGGCCTGGTCATTCAAAAGCCCGGTGAGAAACTGCCGCAGCTCTGCCAGGTCCCGGACCGTGACGCTGTCCTCGGCGGGAGGCTCCTGGGCCGGGATCTCATAGTCCGTCACGGAGAGATAGTCCCGGTCAAAGAAATCGCCGCAGCCGCAGAGCAGGAGACAGAAAGCCGCGAGCAGCAGCGCGGCGGCAGCTTTTGCTTTCATCAGCGGACCTCCGCGATGTTCTCAAAGCCCCGGCCAAAGACGTTTTTGGCGTCGGTGACGATGACGAAGGCGCTCTCATCCAGGTCACGGATGGTGCGGCGCAGCTCGGGGATCTGGTTGCGCTTGATGACGCAGAGGATCACGTGCTTCTTCTTGCCGGAGTAGGCCCCTTCGCCTTCCAGAATGGTGACGCCCCGGTGTACCTGACCGAGGGTCAGCTCCCGGGTGATGGCCTCGCTCTTCTCGCTGATGATCTGCACGGTGCAGGAGTTGTCCAGACCGTAGAGCACCAGGTCCACCACCTTGGTGACCACATACATGGCGATGATGGAATACATGGCGCTTTCATAGTTTTTGATGGCCAGAGCATAGAAGAAGATGATGGCGGCGTCCAGGATCAGCACGATGGTGCCGAAGTTCAGCTGGCTGAAGCGTTGGCGCAGGAGCTTTGCCACAATGTCGATGCCGCCGGTGGTGGCGCCGTAGTAGTAGATCATGCCGAGGGAGAGCCCCTTGAGCACGCCGCCGATGATGCTGGCCAGCATGGGGTCCCGGGTGAGGACCAGGTCCGTCAGGGCGAAGAGGTCCACGAAGGCGGAGGACAGGGCCATGCCCAGCAGGGAGCCCAGCAGAAAGTCCAGCCCGAAGTGCCGCCAGGCAATGAGGAAAAGGGGGATGTTCATCACGATCACCATGACGCCGATGGGCCAGTGGGTGAAGGTGTTGATGATCATGGCGATGCCGGTGACGCCGCCGGCGACGATATTGTTGGGAAACAGAAATGCCTGAAAGACAAAGCCGTACAGCAGGGAGCCCAGCACGATCAGAAGTACCTTCCACAGGCGCTTCCAGACCTGGGTGCGGATAACGTTTTTCAGATCCTTCATGGTTCAGTCCTCCATCAGAGTCATCTGTTCCTCGCCCCGGTCCTCCGGCTTCAGAAGGGCGCCGGCAGCGGGAAGGGAGCGGACACGGTAACGCTTTACATCCTGGATGGGGGTATCCTGCAGGAAGGCGGCTCGGACCAGGACCTTGCCCTTCTTCAGGGCAATCACACCCACGCCCTGGGTGCTGCGGCTGGTCTTGGCCTGGAGCAGGGAGCTGTGGAAGATGAGGCAGCGGCCGTCGCTGGCCTCGGCGGCGATGTCCGTCTCCTCCTTCAGGAGCAGCACGGAACGCAGCGGGCTCTTGTCCGAATAGGCGCCAACCAGCTTCTTGCGGTTGGTCTTGGTCTCGTAGGCGGACAGTTCAATGCGGGCGCATTTGCCGTTTTCAAAGAAGAGCAGCAGGTGGGCCCGGTAGTCTCCCGGGTCCAGCATAGCCAGAACCGATTCGCCCTCGTCCATCTGCAGGCGGGTGGGCAGGTAGATGCCCAGGGCCGAGGCCTTGCCGTCCTCAAAATCCTGGAGGCGGCACTTGTACATCTGCTGCCGGTCGGTGAGGATCAGCAGCTCCCGCCGGTTGGAGCTTTCAAAGCTCTGGCTCAGCGCGTCCCCTTCCTTGTACTTCTGCTCGCCGCTCATGCGCAGGGACTGGGCGGTGATCTTCTTGAAATAGCCCTCCCGGGAGAGGAAGAGGGTGACGGGGTAGTCCTCCACGGTCTCGCTGTCATCGAACTCCTCGATCTCGTCGGCATAGACGATCTGGCTTTTTCGGGGGGTGGGGAACTTCTTGTTCACCTGCCGCAGCTCCTCCACGATGATGGAGCGGAGCCGCCGACGGTTGTTCAGGGTGGCCTCCAGATCCTCGATCTCTTTTTCCAGCTCCTCGGTCTCGGCGGTGCGCTTGAGGATGTACTCGCGGTTGATGTTGCGCAGCTTGATCTCCGCCACGAACTCCGCCTGGATCTGGTCGATGCCGAAGCCCATCATCAGGTTGGGGACCACTTCGCTCTCCAGCTCGGTGTTGCGGATGATGGCGATGGCCTTGTCGATGTCCAGCAGGATCCGCTCCAGACCCTGGAGCAGGTGGAGCTTGTCCTTCTTTTTGGCCAGCTCGTGATAGACCCGGCGGCGGACGCAGTCCATGCGCCAGGCGGTCCACTCCTCCAGGATCTCGCCCACGCCCATGACCTTGGGGTTGCCGCCCACCAGGATGTTGAAGTTGCAGGCAAAGGCGTCCTGCAGGGGAGTGAGCTTGAAGAGCTTCTGCATCAGCTTGTCCGGATCCACGCCCCGCTTCAGATCGATGGCGAGACGCAGACCGCTCAGGTCCGTCTCGTCCCGCATGTCGTTGATCTCGCGGACCTTGCCGGTCTTGATGAGCTCGGCCACCTTGTCCAGAATGGCCTCGGAAGTGGTGGTGTAGGGGATCTCGTAGATCTCGATGATGTTTTCCCTGCTGAGATAGCGCCAGCGGCCCCGGAGCTTCACGCTGCCCCGGCCGGTGCGGTAGATCTTCTCCATCTCCGCCCGGTCATAGAGGATCTCGCCCCCGGTGGGGAAGTCCGGCGCGGGGAGGGTGGAGAGCAGGTCGTGCTCCGGGTCCTTCAGATAGGCGATGGCGGTGTCGCAGACCTCGTTCAGGTTGAAGCCGCAGATGGAGCTTGCCATGCCGGCGGCAATGCCGGTGTTGTTGGAGACCAGGACGTTGGGGAAGCTGGTGGGCAGCAGGGTCGGCTCCTGCATGCTGCCGTCGTAGTTGTCCACAAAGTCCACGGTGTCCTTGTCGATATCCCGGAAGAGCTCCGCGCAGATGGCGGAGAGCTTGGCCTCCGTATAGCGGGGGGCGGCGTAGGACATGTCCCGGGAATAGACCTTGCCGAAGTTGCCCTTGGAGTCCACAAAGGGAGTGAGCAGGGCCTCGCAGCCGGCGGAGAGGCGGACCATGGTCTCGTAGATGGCGGCGTCGCCGTGGGGGTTGAGGCGCATGGTCTGGCCCACGATGTTGGCGCTCTTGGTACGCGCCCCGGTGAGCAGACCCATCTTGAACATGGTGTAGAGGAGCTTGCGGTGGGAGGGCTTGAAGCCGTCGATCTCCGGGATGGCCCGGGAGACGATCACCGACATGGCATAGGGCATGAAGTTCTGCTCCAGGGTGTCGGTGATGGGCTGCTCCAGCACCTCCGGGCGCAGGCCGACCACGTTGGGATTGTCGAATTTTTTCTTTTCCGGTTCTTTTTTCTTAGCCATGATTTACACTCCGTGTAAAAGTGAAAAGTGAAGAGTGAAAAGTTGCGATTTGCCGCAAGGCGGCACGGTTTTACGACAGGTCTGCCAAATCCAGGTACTGGGCGCCGAACTCGGAGATGTGGTTCTTGCGTCCCTCCAGGTCGTCTCCCAGCAGGAGATCGAAGACCTGGGCCATGCGCTGGGCGTCCTCGGGCATGACCTTGATGAGGCGGCGAGTCTCCGGGTTCATGGTGGTCATCCACATCATGTCCGGGTCGTTTTCGCCCAGACCTTTGCTGCGGCTGATGCTGGCCTTCGCGCCCTTCAGACTCTCCACGATCTCGGCCTTTTCCCGTTCGGAATAGGCAAACCAGGTCTTGCCCTTGCTGTTGATCTCGTAGAGGGGAGACTCCGCGATATACACGTAGCCCTCCCGGATCAGGGTGGGCACCAGGCGGTAGAGCATGGTGAGGATCAGGGTGCGGATGTGGTATCCGTCCACGTCGGCGTCGGTGCAGATGATGACCTTGCTCCAGCGGAGGCTGCCCAGGTCAAAGCTGGAAAGCTCCTTGGTGTGCTTGTCCTTCACCTCCACGCCGCAGCCCAGCACCTTCATCAGATCGGTGATGACGTCGCTTTTGAAAATGCGGACGTAATCGGCCTTCAGGCAGTTGAGGATCTTGCCGCGGACGGGCATGACGCCCTGGTATTCCGCGTCCCGGGAGAGCTTCACCGAACCCAGAGCCGAGTCGCCCTCCACGATGTAGATTTCCCGCTTCTCCGGATCCCGGCTGCGGCAGTCCACAAACTTCTGGACCCGGTTGGAGATGTCGATGGAGCCGGAGAGCTTCTTCTTCATGCCCTGGCGGGCCTTCTCGGCGGTCTCCCGGCTGCGCTTGTTGATGAGCACCTGCTCGGAGATGCGGGTGGCCTCGGGCTTGTTCTCAATGAAATAGACCTCCAGCTGGCTCTTGAGGAATTCCGTCATGGCCTGCTGGATGAAGCGGTTGTTGATGGCCTTCTTGGTCTGGTTCTCATAGGAGGTCTGGGTGGAGAAGCAGTTGGTGACCAGCACCAGACAGTCCTGAATGTCCTGGAACTTGATGGAGCTCTCGTTTTTCTGGTACTTGCCCTGCTGCTTGAGATAGGCGTCGATGGCGGAGAGGAAAGCGCTCTTCACCGCCTTGTCCGGCGCGCCGCCGTTTTCCAGCCAGGAGGAGTTGTGGTAATACTCCAGCGCGGTGGTCTTGTTGGAGAAGCAGAAGGCGGCGGAGATCTTCACCTTGTATTCGGGCTTGTCCTCCCGGTCCCGGCCCTTGCGCTCGGTGGAGACGAAGAAGGGAGCGGTGAGGGGCCCCTCGCCGGCCAGCTCCGTCACATAGTCCATGATGCCGTTGGGATAGCAGAAGTCCCGGGTCTCAAACTTGTTCCCCCGCTGCAGGCGCAGCCGGAAGGTGACCCCCGCGTTCACCACCGCCTGGCGGTGGAGCACGTCGTCAAAATACTCCTCGGGGATGTTGATGTCCGTGAAGACCTCCAGATCCGGCCGCCAGCGGATGGTGGTGCCGGTCTTTTTCCGGTCGGCGGGCTCGATCTTCAGCTCCTGGCCCTTTTTCCCCTGGACCTTGCCCTTCTTGAAGCGGAGGGAGTACTTGTTCCCGTCCCGCCAGACGGTGACGTCCATGTACTCGGAGGCGTACTGGGTGGCGCAGGAGCCCAGACCGTTGAGACCCAGGGAGTACTCGTAGTCTCCGCCGTCGTCGTTGCGGTACTTGCCGCCGGCGTAGAGCTCACAGAAGACCAGCTCCCAGTTGTAGCGCTTCTCGGTGGGGTTCCAGTCCAGGGGGCAGCCCCGGCCGAAGTCCTCCACCTCGATGGACTTGTCCTCGTAATAGGTGAGGGTGATGAGGTTGCCGTGGCCCTCCCGGGCCTCGTCGATGGAGTTGGAGAGGATCTCAAATACGGCGTGCTCGCAGCCGTCCAGCCCGTCGGACCCGAAGATGACCCCCGGGCGCTTGCGAACCCGGTCCGCTCCCTTCAGCTGGGAGATACTGTCGTTGCCGTACTGCTCGTTTGTCTTTGCCATAAGAATGATTTCCTTTGTTCCATAAAATGCCTATTATAACCAATATATTATACCACAAGGGCGGGAGAAAATCAAGATGTTGTGGTGAGGGGCACAGCGCAGAATCTGTGCCTGCACATGAAAGCGCGTTTCTTGGCTCTCCCCGCCGTGAGGTAGGGGAGAGCTGGCGCGACAGCGCCTGAGAGGGGAACAAACAGGTCCAGCGGCCCCTCTTCGTCGCTTCGCGACACCTCTCCCCGTCGCGGGGAGAGGCAAGAGAGCGGCTTCATTCTGTCGACAAAGAAGAACTCCGCAGAGACGCTTCTACTGCGCTTCTGCGGAGTTTTTGAGTTTCGGTATCGATCAGTCGCCCATGCAGATGCCGATGTCTCGTGCCACCTGGATGATGGGGTGGTCCACCGGCAGGAACTTGGTCTTGCTGGCGGCCTCGTCCAGAGGAATGGAGGTGATCTTGCCGTCCTGGATGGCCACCATGCGGCCATACTGCTTCTTCACGATCAGATCCGCCGCGGCCGTGCCGAACTGGGTGGCCAGCAGCCGGTCGTAGGGGCAGGGAGGACCGCCGCGCTGATAGTGACCGGGCACGGTGACCCGGGTATCCTGACCGGTGATGCGCTCCAGCTCCGCGGCGATGGCGTAGGAGACGGTGGGATGGGGGCTGCTCTCCTTCTTCTTGCGGGCTTCCTCCTCGCTGAGGACCTTGTCATACTTGGAGACGGCGCCCTCGGCGCAGGCGATGATGGAGAAGCCGTGGCCGGTTTTCTTCCGCTTGCGGATGAGCTCGGCCACTTTTTCAATGTCATAGGGGATCTCGGGGATCAGGATCACGTCGGCGCCGGAGGAGATGCCCGCGCTGAGGGTGAGCCAGCCGGCGTCCCGCCCCATGAGCTCCACCACGAAGACGCGGCCGTGGGAGCTGGCGGTGGTGTGCAGATAGTCCATCACATTGGTGGCGATGTTCACCGCGCTCTGGTAGCCGAAGGTGGTGTCGGTGCCGAAGATGTCGTTGTCGATGGTCTTGGGAAGGGTGACCACGTTCATGCCGTAATCGGCAATGAGCTTGGCGCTCTTCTGGGTGCCGTTGCCGCCCATGATGACAAGACAGTCAAGATTCAGACGGTTGTAGGTGCTCATCATGTCCGGAAGCAGGCTGTTGCCGTTTTCGTCCACGATGTCCTTGCCGGGGACGTAGCGCTGACGGGAGGTGCCGAGGATGGTTCCGCCCTGGGTGAGGATGCCGGAGAAGTCCTTGGGTTCCATGTACTTGTAATCGCATTCGATGAGGCCGCGATACCCGTCGTACATGCCATAGATCTCCACATTGGGGATGCGCTCGAAAAGGGCCTTGCCGACGCCGCGGATGGCCGCGTTGAGACCCTGGCAATCCCCGCCGCTGGTGATCAGAGCGACGCGTGTCATTCTTTTCATAACAGGGATCTCCTTCCCACAAAAATCTACAATCCATTATGGAACAGGATCGCGCAAAATGCAAGTGCAAATGCACAATTTTTGGACAGTTCCCGAAAAGTGTATGATAGACAAGGCAGAGCCGCTTTGCTATAATCCAGTTGTATCATCGCCGGGGTGTACTCTGGCGCAAGGAGTGGAAAACATGAAAAAACCTGTCATCATTACGGCCGACAGCACCGTGGATCTTTCCCGGGAGCTGAAGGAACGTTACGATATTCGCATCATCCCCCTGATGATCACCCTGGGAGAGGATCATTTCGTGGACGACGGCAGCAGCTTTACGCCGCTGGATATGTACGAGCGCTATCACAAGGACGGCCTGCTGCCCAAGACCTCCGCCCCCGGCGTGCAGGAGTTTCTGGAATTCTTCGGGCCGCTGGTGGAGCAGGGCTGCGAGATCGTCCATCTGGACATCAGCGCGGAGCTCTCCAACACCTTCAACGCCGCCCGTCTTGCCGCGGCTGAGCTGGAAGGCGTCTATGTGGTGGACAGCCGCATGCTCTCCACCGGTGTGGGCCTGCTTGCCATCGAGGGAGCAGAGTGCCGGGACCGGGGCATGGGAGCAAAGGAGATCGCCGAGCGTCTGGAGAGCCTGCGGCAGAAGGTGTCCACCAGCTTCGTGCTGGACACGCTGGAGTTCATGTGGAAGGGCGGACGCTGCACCGGCGTGACGGCCCTGGGCGCCAATCTCCTGAAGCTGAAGCCGGCCCTGGAAATGAAGGACGGCAAGCTCGGCGTCTACAAAAAATACCGGGGCAACATCGAGAAGGTCTACGAGCAGTATATCCGGGAGCGGCTGGAGGGCAAAAAGGTCCGGCCCGGCCACATCTTCCTCACCGAGTCCGGCGAGATCGAGCCGGAGGTGGTGGAGCGGGTGATCGCCCTTACCAAAGAACTCTCCGGCTGCCGGGAAGTCCACCACACCATGGCGGGCTGCACCGTTGCCACCCACTGCGGCCCCAAGACCCTGGGCGTCCTGTTCATTGAGGAGTAGGAAAAGCAAAAGGATCCGTGAAAACAACAGTTTTCATGGATCCTTTTGTTTTTTAGTTTTTAGTTTATAGTTTTTAGGATAACGATACGAAAGATTTGTGCTTTATGAGTAGGGAAGGTCGTGCGGGAGGAATCCTTTTTTTGTCAACGAAGTGAAACCTCTTTTATCAATCCCAAAGCTGCTGGGACGTATCTCGCTCCCTTTTAAAAACTAAAAACTAGAAACTAAAAACCGTGGCAGTGGAAAACTTTGTTTTTCACTGCCACGGTTTTTTACTCTTCGCTCGTCCCATAGCCCAGGGGGTTCTTGCTCTGCCAGGTCCAGGAATCCCGGCACATATCCTCCAGGGTGTACTGGGCCTTCCAGCCCAGAAGCTGGGCGCTCTTGTCCGGGTTGGAGTAGAGCTTCGGCAGATCGCCTGCCCGCCGGGGGGCGATCTCATAGGGGATCTTGATGCCGTTGACCCGCTCGAAGGTCTTGACCATGTCCAGCACGCTGTAGCCGGTGCCGGTGCCCAGGTTGAAGACGTTTTCGCCCCGGTGGTGCCGCATGTAGTTGATAGCGGCCACATGACCCCGGGCCAGATCCGTCACATGGATATAGTCCCGGATGCAGGTGCCGTCGGGGGTGTCATAGTCGTTGCCGAAGATGTTCAGGTGATCCCGCCGGCCTACGGCTACCTGGGAAATGAAGGGCATCAGATTGTTGGGGACGCCCCGGGGATCCTCACCGATAAGGCCGCTGTGATGGGCGCCGATGGGGTTGAAGTAGCGCAGCAGGGAGACGGAGAAATCGTCCACGGCCTTGGCGGTGTCCCGCAGGATCTGCTCGGACATGTACTTGGTCCAGCCGTAGGGATTGGTGCAGCCGCCGGTGACGGCGGTCTCTTTCAGAGGCATCTGGTTGGAGCCGTTGTATACCGTGGCCGAGGAGGAAAAGACGATGTCGTGCACGCCGTGATCCCGCATGGCCTCACAGAGGGTGATGGTGGAGAAAAGGTTGTTGTCGTAATACTCCAGGGGCATGACAACGGATTCGCCCACGGCCTTGAGGCCGGCGAAGTGAATGGCGCAGTCGATTTTATGCTTTTCAAAGATCCGGTCCAGAGCGGCCCGGTTGCGCACGTCCTCCTGGTAGAAGTCCACGTGTTTGCCGGTGATCTGTTCCACCCGCTCGATGGCCTTGGCGCTGGAGTTGACCAGGTTGTCGATGACCACCACGCCGATATCCTGCTCCAGCAGTTCCACGCAGGTATGGCTTCCGATATAGCCGGCGCCGCCGGTGACGAGTACGTTCATGTTCCTGACCTCCTGTAATCAGTCCAAAAGTGTTTCGGGATAAACGCCCCCCTGACGCAGGCGGGCGATATATTGCAGTACGTCCGGCATGTCCTCCTTGTAGGTGATGCCGTGCCAGCTCTCGTGGCAGGGGAGCACCTGCACCCTGCCCTGACCCTCGTGGATGAGGGCGTTGGTCACAAAAGGCAGGAAATACTCCGCCTTTTCCGGATTCTTGGGCAGGTTCTCGTCCAGCCAGGCGGGGAAGCGGTCCCGCAGCTGCCGCAGCATGTCCAGCCCGAAGCCCCAGAAGTTCATGGAGACCCGGCTTTCGCCGGAGAGGGGGATCCAGGTCTCGCCGTCCTCGGTATAGGCAGCGTCCTCGCCCCGCTTGGCGATTTTGGTGCGCTCCACCACGTCGGTGAGCAGGCCGTCCTCCACCTGGCAGATGCCCCGGGCCACGGTGCCGTGCTCGGTGACGGTGTTGCGCAGCAGATAGGCCACCATAGCGTGATCATTTTCCGGCCGTTGAGCGGCCAGGAAAGCATAGATGGTCTCAAAGGCGCCCCGGCCGTAGAAATCATCGGCGTTGATGACGGCAAAGGGCCCGTCGATGGCCTCGGCGGCGCAGAGCACCGCGTGGGCCGTGCCCCAGGGCTTCTTCCGCTCAGGGGGAACGGTATAGCCCTCCGGCAGCATGTCCACCTGCTGGAAGACGTAGCGCACGTCGAAATACTTCTCCATCCGGCGCCCCACGGCGGCCTTGAAGTCCTCTTCGATCTCGTGCTTGATGATGAACACCACCTTGCGAAAGCCCGCCCGGTAAGCGTCATAGAGGGAAAAATCGATGATGGCGTGGCCGCGGTCGTCCACCGCGGTGATCTGCTTGAGACCGCCGAAGCGGCTGCCCATGCCGGCGGCCAGGATCACAAGACAAGGTTCCATAGCATTTCCTTTCCTTGTTGGCCCCCTTGTCGAAAGGGGGCTCCCGCGAAGCGGGGATTATTTCGAGAGAGCTGCCCGGCAGTAGTAGTTGAAGAGACGCTCCCGGGCGAGGGTGCTGGGATCCATATGACCGGGGTAGACCTCGTAATCTCCCTCCAGGGAGCAGAGCTTGCGAAGCGAGCGCAGTTCCTCCTCCATATCGCCGCCCACAAGATCCGTCCTGCCGCAGCTGCCGCGGAAGAGGGTGTCGCCGGTGAAGAGGGCCTCGCCGCAGCGCAGGCTCACTCCGCCGGGGGTGTGGCCTGGTGTGCCGATGACTTCAAAGCGCAGCGCGCCGATCTCGATGCTGTCCCCGTCGCCGTAATACTCCCCGTTGGGAGGAAGATGGAAGGGGAAGTGGGGATCATGGCGCTGGTCCCGGTCGTCCAGCCGGTTGAGGTACACGGTGGCGCCGGTCTCCTCGGAAACGGCGTCCACCGCGCCAACATGGTCATAGTGGCCGTGGGTCAGGAAAATCGCCCTGCACTGCAGGTGATGCTCCTCCAGATAGTCCAGGATGAGGTTGCTCTCATCGCCGGGATCGATGACGGCGCAGTCCAGGCTGGCTTCGTCGGTGACCACATAGCAGTTGGTTTCCAGCTGGCCCACGGGCAGGGTCTTGATCAACATGGATTTTACAGCTCCTTTGTATCCAGCAGAATGGTGAAGGGCCCCTCGTTGTCCGAGCGGACCAGCATCTTCGCGCCGAAGACGCCGGTCTCCACCCGGAAGCCCCGGGCGCGGCACTCGGCGATGACCAGCTCGTAGAGGGGGATGGCGGTCTCCGGCCGGGCGGCGTGGGAAAAGCCAGGACGGCGGGAGCGGCAGTCGGCAAAAAGGGTGAACTGGCTGATGATCAGCAGCTCCGCAGCTCCGGCGTTCACCGGGTTTACATTGATGCGGCCCTCCGCGTCCTCAAAGATGCGCAGACCGCAAATCTTGTCGGCGATCTTGCGGGCCTGGGCTTCGGTGTCCTCCTCGTGGACGCCCAGCAGCACCAGCAGGCCCCGGCCGATGGCGCCGGCGACGGCGCCTTCGATCTCCACCGAGGCGGAATTGACTCGTGTAACGACTGCGCGCATAAATCCTCCGGAAAAGTGAACAGTGAAAAGTGAACAGAGAAGGGAGTACGATAAGAGATGGAATCTGAAAACCGGAACCGGAACACGGAAATCTGAACACTCAGCCCCGGGTGCCGTTGCGGGAGACCTCGGTGACGCTGGGGACCATGGCAAGCTTGTTCATCGTCTGCCGCAGCTCCGCGGCGTTCTGCACCTCCAGGGTGATGACCACCAGGGCCAGACCGGAGTTATCCCGGGCGGAGAGGTTTCGCACCTTGGCGTTGAGGCTGTTGAGAACGGTGGCGATGTCCATGACAAGGCCGGAGCGGTCCTTGGCGGCGATGGTGATGGTGGTGACATAGCTGTCGGTGATGTGGCTGGCCCAGGCCACCTTGATCCAGCGGCCCTCGCTGTCGGCGTCCGCCTTGCGCCGCCGATAGTTCTGGCAGTCCTTCCGGTGAATGGAAACGCCCTGGCCCCGGGTGATGAAGCCGATGATCTCGTCCCCGGGCACGGGGGTGCAGCAGCGGGAGAATTTGACCAGACAGTTGTCCAGCCCCTCCACCAGGATGCCGTGGACGGCCTTGCCCTCCTTGCGGGCGCGCTCCTCCCGGCGTTCGGCGGCGGCGGAGACCTTGTCCAGCACGGACTTCTTCTCCGCCATCAGGGCCTTCTGCTCGTCCCGCATGCGGTTGGCCACTCTCGCGGCGGTGACGCCGCCGTAGCCGATGGCGGCATACATGTCGTCGGCGGTGGCATAGCTGAGACGTTTGAGCACCGGAGCCAGGATGGCCTCATCCTGCATGTCGTCCAGATCCAGGTCGTTGCGCCGCAGCTCGTCCTCCAGCATCTCCATGCCGCGGAGGATGTTCTCCTCCCGCCGTTCCTTCTTGTACCACTGCTTGATCTTGGTACGGGCGGAGCCGCTCTTGACGATGTTGAGCCAGTCCCGGCTGGGGCCGGGTGCGGATTTGGAGGTGCGGATCTCCACGATGTCGCCGTTCTGGAGGACGTAGTCAAAGGTCACGATGCGGCCGTTGACCTTGGCGCCCACCATGTGGTTGCCCACGTCGGAGTGGATGTTATAGGCAAAATCGATGGGGGTGGCGCCGGCGGGCAGGTTGATCACGTCTCCCTTGGGGGAGAAGACGAAGACCTCGTCGGCGAACATATCGATCTTCAGATCATGGAAGAAGTCCTGGGCGTCGGACTCCTGCTGGTCCTCCAGCAGGTGACGGACCCAGGCGAATTTTTCCTCGTCGCCCTCCCGCACGGCGCTGCCGCCGCCGTCCATCTTGTATTTCCAGTGGGCGGCGATGCCGTACTCGGCGGTGTGGTGCATCTCCCAGGTGCGGATCTGCACCTCGAAGGGGATGCCCTCGCTGCCGATGACGGTGGTGTGCAGGCTCTGGTACATGTTGGGCTTGGGGGTGGAGATATAGTCTTTGAAGCGCCCGGGCACGGGCTTGAACATGTCGTGGATCACACCCAGGACATTGTAGCAGTCCGGCAGAGAGTCCACGATGACCCGGAAGGCGCAGAGATCGAAGATGCCGTTGATGTCCAGCTTCTGAGCATACATCTTGCGATAGATGCTGTAAACATGCTTGATGCGGGAGAAGATGGAGGCCTGGATCCCCTCGCTCTCCAGCCGGGTCTGGATCTTTTCGTCCACCGCGGACATAAAGCCTTCCAGGTCGGCCATGCGGGAGTCCAGATAGGCGGTGATCTCCCTGTAGCCGGTGGGATCCAGGTAGCGCAGGGCCAGATCCTCCAGCTCCCACTTGGCCTGCTGCATGCCCAGCCTGTGGGCGATGGGGGCGTAGATCTCCATGGTCTCCAGGGACTTGGTGCGCTGCTTGTCCGGCGTCTGATAATCCATGGTGCGCATGTTGTGGAGACGGTCGGCGATCTTGATGAGGATCACGCGGATGTCCTTGGCCATGGCCATGAGCATCTTGCGCAGATTCTCCATCTGCTCGTCTTCCTTGCTGGTGTACTGCACCCGGGTGAGCTTGGTGACGCCCTCCACGATGTCCGCCACGGCGGCGCCGAAGGAATGGGCAATGTCCGCGTGGGTGAGGGCGGTATCCTCAATGACGTCGTGCAGAAGGGCGGCGCAGATGGAATCCTCATCCAGACCCAGGTCCACGGAGATGTCCGCCGCAGCTACGCAGTGGGTCACGTAGGGGGAGCCGTCCTTGCGCAGCTGGCCCTCATGCGCGCGCTTTGCCATGTCATAGGCGGCACGGATCCGACCCAGGTCCATGGGATGACCTGCGTCGCGGATCTTCTGCTCCAGATCGGCGTAGAGCTTGTCCGGATCCAGAGGGGTATGCACTTTTTCGGGCGATTCGTTCATGCTGCGCTCCAAAAGAAGAAAGTTCAGTTCAACAGGTCGGCGGACTCCCGCAGGAGATTTTGCATGACCCGGGTGGCGTTCAGATCCGCCTTGCCCTCAATGGAGGCGAGACAGGCGCCGTAAATCCGGCCGTCTCCGCTTTGGAGCAGACCGGTTTCCAGCAGGGTGATCAGGCAGAGGCAGAAACGCTCCGGTTCCATCTCCGGCGGGCAGAGGGACAAGATCCCCTCCGCCGTGTCAGGCAGGACCAGATCCCCGTCGGCACCCCGCCAGACGCGGACAAAGTCCGCGCGCGTAGGGGAGAAGGGAGCGGCGGCGTAGGCCGCGGTCTCATCCAGGTCCAGAATGCGGCGGCATAGCTCCTCCGGCTCATGCCGGCGAATGGCGCTGACCACCAGCTGCACGGAGCTGTGTCCCCGGAATTCGTTGATCTGCGGCGTGAAGGCCAGGTCTACCCGGTCTCCCGCGGCGATGCCCAGGGCCTGGGCGCTGTGGGAAAAGAAGATGCCGTCCATCCGCGTGCCCCCCAGCTCCACCTGCAGCTTCAGGTGGCGGCCGCCGCCTACCTGATCGGCGGCCAGGAGCGGCACGTCGCTGAGACAGAATACCGGTTTGGGATTGGCGTTGCCGTAGGGCTCCAGCCGGTCCAGCTCCCGGACGTTTTCCAGGGTGAGCAGGGAGGCGTCCCGGATCAGCAGATCACAGCTGACCTCCGGCAGCGCCTGGGGACGGTTGGCCCGATAATAGGCGTCCAGCGCCTTGCGAAATGCGGGCAGCTTGTCGCTGCGAATGGTCATGCCCGCGGCAAGCGCGTGGCCGCCAAAGCCCAGCAGATGCTGGGAACAGGCAGAGAGTGCTTCAAACAGATTAAAGCCGCCGTAGCTGCGGCAGGAGCCCTTCCCGTGGTCCCCGTTGAGGCAGACCATGATGGCGGGGAGGGAAAACTGCTCGGCGAGCCGGGATGCGGCAATGCCGATGACGCCCTGATGCCACCGGTCGCTGGCCAGGACGATGGGGCCGGTGGGGTGCTTGCCCTCCAGCTTGGAGAGCGCGTCGCTCCAGATCTCGGTCTCGATGTTCTGGCGCTGACGGTTCAGCTCGCAGAGCTCGGCGGCAAGGCTGGCGGCCTCGGCGGGATCGCTTGCCATCAGGAGATCCGCGGCCTTGGTGGCCTGACCGAGACGGCCCGCGGCGTTGAGGCGGGGGGCCAGACTGAAGCCGATGCTGGAGGCGGTGATCCGGGCGGGATCCACGCCGGTCTCCTTCAGCATGGCGGCAAAGCCGGGACGGGG
>ONCI01000019.1 GCA_900316255.1 uncultured Eubacteriales bacterium
CTGAAGGAGCGGCTGGAGGGCATGGGGGAGGAGCTGAAGGGAAGTTTGGGCGGCTGGCTGCGGGCCCAGCTGCTTTTGATGGGCATCACCTTTTTTGAGCTTCTGGCAGCCTTTTTGCTGTTGAAGATCCCCTCGCCGGCCGCCGTCGCGGGCGTCACCGCCCTGGTGGACGCCCTGCCCCTGTTCGGCAGCGGCGTCATCCTGGCGCCCTGGGCCGTCTACTGCCTGCTCCTGGGCCAGAGCGCAAAGGGGCTGGGCCTGCTCATCAGCTGGGGTGTGGTGAGCCTGGTGCGCAGCTGCATCGAGGCCAAGCTCCTGGGAGATCAGATCGGGCTGCATCCGCTGGCCTCCCTCATGGCCATGTATGTGGGCTGGAGGGTCTGGAGCGTGTGGGGGATGCTGCTTTTCCCCATGCTGCTGGTGACGGCCCGGCAGCTCAACGACCGGGGCGTGGTGAGGCTGTGGAGAAGGATATAAGTGAAGAGTGAAGAGTGAAAAGTGAAGAGTGAAGAGTGAAGACTGAAAAGTGAAGACTGAAAAGTGAAGAGTTGTGGTGTCCCGCTTCGCGGGATGGATTTGATAAGGAACAAAATCCAATAGATTTCGTCTACAATCCGGTAGCTTCCCACATGGAAGATACCGGATTTGACACATTCTGCGCTTTTTGGTATCATAGAAAAACCTAAGATGGGAGGGATACGCAATGATCAATCTTTCCAACATGCCCACCGCCGGCCTGGTGGTCATGATCGTGATCGGACTGCTGTTTGTGCTTTCTCTGCTGCTGCTGTTCCACGTCTATCTGCGCTACAAGCTGCTGGCGGGCAAGGCCAAGGGCGATCCGGAAAAGGTGCGGGGCTTCCGGGCCGCGGTGCTGGAGGAGTATACCAACGCCTACCGGAAGTACGGGCAGGACACCAATACCCCCGCCATCATCTCCGACACCGTGGGGGCCAAGCTCTCGGGGCTGTTGTTCTGCGAGCGCTTTTTGAACAACGCCGTGTCCCTCTTCGTGACCCTGGGCCTCTTCGGCACCTTCCTGGGCCTGAGCATCTCGGTGGCCTCGCTGACCGAGCTGCTGCGCTACTCCAATGGGGAGGACTGGCTCTCCGTGATGGACAGCGTGGGCGGCGGACTGCTGTCGGCCCTGTCCGGCATGGGCGTGGCCTTTTACACCTCCCTGGTGGGCGCGGGCTGCTCCATTTTGCTGACCATTCTGAAAACGATCTTCAATCCCCAGGCCGCCCGGGAGCAGATGGAGACCCGGATGGAGCTGTGGCTGGACACCGAGGTGGCCCCGGAGCTGTACACCGAGGCTGCCAAGAACGACTCCGACCTGGTGCGCCGCATGATCGCGGCCCTGAAGTCCGCTTCCGATGACTTCGGCGCCGCCGCCAAGGGAGCCTCCCTGGCCCTGGTCCAGGCCGCCAAGGAGAACCGGGACGCCATCGCCGGCTGGGACAGGAGCCTGGAGAAATTCAACGACGGCGTCCACGATTTCGCGGAGGTGGACTACAACCTGCGCGGCAGCGTGGAGCGTATGGACCTGGCGGTGCGGGACCTGGCCGGCGCCATGCGGGAGATCAACCGCCGCATGGAGGGCGGAAGCAAGTCCCAGGAAGGCGGCAAGCATGAGAAGGCAGTTTAAGGGCCGGTCCGACGCCTTTGTCCGCTCCAACGAGGGCGAGCAGGGCTTCTGGCCGTCCTACGCGGACATGATGTCCGCCGTGGCGCTGATCCTGTTTTTCGTGATGCTGCTCAGTTACATCCAGAATCTCATCACCGGCAACAACCTGCAGAACACCGAGGCTGCCCTGGCCAGCACCGAGCAGCAGCTCAATCTCTCCGAGATGAAGCTGGCCGATACCGAGGAGGAGCTCAGCGGTACTCAGGAAAAGCTGGTGGACACCCAGGAGGCCCTCACCGCCTCCCAGACCGAGCTGAAGGAGACCCAGAACAGCCTGAAACTGACTCTGCAGCAGGTGTCCGCGGCGGAGGATCAGCTCAACAAGGTCACTGTGGACCTGGACAAGGCAAAGCTGACCCTGGCTCAGCAGCAGAAGGACCTGGCGGGCCAGAACGCCCTGCTGGCGGAGCAGAAGGCCCTGATCGCCGATCAGGAGCAGTACATGAAGGCCGCGGCCGAGGAGCTGATGGCCATGCGCAGCCAGATGCAGACCATCGCGGTGCTGCGCCTGTCCATCCTGGAGCAGATCCGGGACAGCATGGTGAAGACCATGGGGGACGCCTCCAAGGTCTCCATCAGCGACAACGGCAACATCATCCTCAGCGAGAGCATCCTCTTTGACGTGGGCTCCTCGGAGATCAAGCCCGAGGCTTCCCCGGCCCTGGACCAGCTGGTGGACGTGTTCCAGAAGTTCCTGGCCGATGATAATAACGCCAAGTATGTGGACAGCATCGTCATCTCCGGCCACACCGACAGCACCGGCACCGATGAGGACAACCGCATCCTCTCCACCGACCGGGCCAACGCCGTGCTCAACTACCTGATGGCCGGGAAGAACGGCAGACTTACCCGCTACGCCGGCTACTTCTGTGCCGCGGGCTACGGCGAGACCCGGCCCGTGCAGACCAATGAGACAGAGCAGGGCCGCGCCGCCAACCGGCGCATCGAGATCTCCATCATCCTGCGGGACGACAGCGTCATGCAGATCGTGGAGAGCTACCTGGACATCGAACCGCCCAAAATGCCGGGGAATGAGGGTTGAGAAAAGGCGTGCTGCAAAACACGAAAAAGAACGCAAAGCCCCCGGTCATAGCGTAGGGGAGGGCCTCTGCGTGCCCTGCGGGTAAGTGCCCTCCCGGCGGGACCTGGCAATATCGCAAAAAATGTTCGGCGAATTCGCATGATCTGCGAGTTTGCCGAACATTTTTAATCTTTGTTCCTATCTGCGGGAGGGGCGAGCCCCTCCCCTACGGCGCTGGCGGGCTGCTGCAAAACGCTGCGGTGCCTTTTCGCGTGATCCTACCGCGGAGACCGGGTCACTTCCGCCGCGTTTTACGCCTCCAGCGCCGCGTCCAGGGCGGCCTTCGTGCCGGCCTTGATATCCTCATAGCTCATGAAGAGCCGGGCCTCGAAGATCTTTTTTCCGTCCACAAAGAAAGTGGGGACGGCGTAGTAATCGTAGCGGTCGGCGATCTCCGGCTGCTGGGATTCCTCGATCCTCGTCAGGGGGATCTGACGGTAACGCGGATTTTCTTCAAAGAGCTCGTCCAGAGCCCGCCGGGCCTTGTCACAGTAGCCGCAGCTGTCCAGGTGAAACATCAGAACTTCTTTCATTTCAAATCTCCTTTCTATATAGGCTCCCCTGTGCAAGGGGTCTTGGGTCTGTCAGCCGCCGTCTCACGCAAGGCGGATGACTGAGGGGTTGTTCCGTTTGCTATAGGCTCCCCTGTGCAAGGGGAGAAAACGGAGCGATCAGGGGATCGCTCCCTGCGCGGGGATGCGGGGCGCGGATTGAAACAAGTCTTCTGACTTCTGCCGCCAGATGCCACCTCCCCTTGCACAGGGGCGGTAAAACCGAGCGGCCCCTCTCAGTCACTTTGTGACAGCTCTCCCCGACGCGGGGAGAGCCAAGCGGATCGTCTGTTTGCTGTTTCCTTATCACTTTTCGCTCTTCACTCTTCTCTTTTCTACAGTCCCCACAGGCCGGACTGCCTGCGGCAGAGGGCGATGAAGTCCAGCACCGCCGGGGAGCGATAGCCGCTCTCCAGAAAGGCGATGGCCAGGGCGCCCATGCTCCCCTCCCCGGTCAGGGGGAAGAGGTCCAGGGAGCTTCCCTCCCCGCCCAGGTCGGCGTGGAGGGCGCGGAGGAAGAGCTCCGGATACACGGTGATGCCCATGCCCTCCTGGGAAAGGGCGAGGGCGGTCTCGATGTTCTCCGTCTCCAGCAGCACGCGGGGCAGAAAGCCCACGCTGCGGGCATGGTGCTCCAGCATGGCGCGAATGCGGTTGCCGGTTTTCAGGAGAATGAAGGGCTGGCCGGAGAAGAGCCGGATGTCCGCTCCCTCCTGCCGGGCGCGGCGGATGGCCTCCCCGTCCCCGCCGAAGACCTCCAGGGAGAAGGGCCGGGGACAGGCCAGAAACAGCCGCTCCCGCAGCAGCACGGAGACCTGGGCCCCCTGCACGTCGATGGGCATATAGCCGATGAGCACGTCGATCTCCCCCTGGCGCAGCCACTCGTTGAGCTGGCGGTGGTTGCCCTCCATGAGGCTGATCTCCACAAGGGGGTGGCTTTTGCAGAACTCTGGCAGCAGCACCGGCAGCATGGCCCGGCCGCAGGTGTAGGACACGCCCAGGCGCAGCCGGCCCCGGCGGTGGTCGCTGATCTCCCCGGCCTCCCGCAGGATCTCCTGCTCCAGGGAGCAGATCTGCCGGGCGATGAGGGCCAGGCGCTCGCCGGCGTAGGTGAGCTTCAGCTCCGGTCCCCGCTCGAAGAGGGGGACGCCCAGCTCCTCCTCCAGCTTCGCCACATGGCCGGAGAGGGACTGCTGGGAAATATAGAGCCGCCGGGCCGCGTGGGTGAAGTTCTTTTCCTCCGCCGCGGCGAGGAAGTATTGCAGATTGCGAAAATTCATAGTCCGCCTCCATAAGGGACTCACTCTTCCCTCTTCCCTCTTCTCTTTTCCCTTTCAATATACCACAGGCATTTGCCTGTGGCAAGAGCAAGGAAAGAAGTGTTTTCCTTTTTCCTGAATTTGGTGTTTAATAAGCTGAGAGAGGTCCGCTCCGCCCGCCCTGGGGGAGGGCGGGGGACGAAGGACCCAAAAAAGGAGAGTACAGCATGATCGGGAGAAAAAAGCTCGTGATCGAGCCCGCCTGGTGCAAGGGCTGCGGCATCTGCGCCGCCTTCTGCCCCAAGCAGGTCCTGGAGATCCAAAAGGAAAAAGTCACGGTGAAGGATCCGGAGGCGTGCATCCTCTGCGGGATGTGTGAGCTGCGCTGCCCGGACTACGCCATTTATCTTGTGAATCTGGAAGAGTGAGGAGGGGAGAAGAATGTCGAAAGCTGTCCTGATGCAGGGGAACGAGGCCGCTGTGGAGGGCGCCATTGCCGCCGGCATGCGCGTCTTCGCGGGCTACCCCATCACCCCTTCCACCGAGATCGCGGAGCAGAGCGCTCTGCGGCTGCCCCAAGTGGGCGGCCACTTCATCCAGATGGAGGATGAGATCTCCTCCATCGCCGCCGTGCTGGGCGCCTCCGCCGCCGGTGTCAAGGCCATGACCGCCACCTCCGGCCCGGGCTTCTCCCTGATGCAGGAGAATCTGGGCTACGGCGCCATGGCGGAGATCCCCTGTGTGATCGTGGACGTGCAGCGGGCCGGCCCCTCCACGGGCCTTCCCACCAGCCCCGCCCAGGGGGACTATATGCAGGCCCGCTGGGGCACCCACGGGGACCATCCGGTGATCGTCCTGTCTCCCTCCTCCGTGCTGGAGACCTATACCCTGATCATCCGGGCCTTCAACCTGTCGGAAAAGTACCGGACCCCGGTGATCTTCCTGATGGACGAGATCGTGGGCCACATGCGGGAGGGCGTGGAGCTGCCCAAGCCCAATACCCTGCGCATAAACCAGCGCAAGATGAGCTTCCACGACGGGGCCAACAAGCAGTGCTATTACGTCCCGGAGGGGCAGTACGTCCCCGCCATGAAGCCCTTCGGCCGGGGCGAGCGCTACAACATCACCGGCCTTGCCCATGACGAGGGCGGCTTCCCCACCAACAGCACCCAGGTGGCCGGCAAGCTGGTGAGCAGGCTTCTGGCGAAGATCGAGGACAATGTGGACGACATCGTCCGCATCGAGGAATACGCCATGGACGACGCCGAGACCGCCGTGGTCTGCTTCGGCGGCACGACCCGGGCCGCCATGGAGGCGGTGCTGGCCGCCCGGGAGGCGGGCCAAAAGGTGGGCCTGTTCCGGCCCATCACCGTCTGGCCCTTCCCGGAAAAGCAGCTGAAGGCCCGGCTCCCCCAGCTCAAGCGCATCCTGATGGTGGAGCACAACCACGGCCAGATGCTGCTGGAGGTCCAGCGCAGCGCCGGCGGCAGCGTCCCCGTCTCCTTCCTGGGGAAGGTGGACGGCACCGTCATTTCCCCCGCCGAGATCCTCGCCAAACTGCAGGAAAGGGAGGTCTGAAATCATGCCCAGTGATCTGATCCATCTCTATATGCGCATTGACCATCTGCCCCACATCTGGTGCCCCGGCTGCGGCAACGGCGTCATCATGCGGGACGTGGCGGTGGCGCTGGACGAGCTCATCAACGACCCGGAGCTGAACATCGACCGGGACGATATCGTCATCGTCTCCGGCATCGGCTGCTCCTCCCGGGCGGCGGGCTATCTGGACTTCAACTCCATCCACACCACTCACGGCCGGGCCATCGCCTTTGCCACCGGCATCAAGATGGCCAATCCCAAGCTGCACGTCATCGTGCTCACCGGCGACGGGGACTGCTCCGCCATCGGCGGCAACCACCTGATCCACGCCGCCCGCCGGAACCTGGGCCTCACGGTGATCTGCTTCAACAACGACATCTACGGCATGACCGGCGGGCAGTATTCGCCCACTACCCCCACCGGCGACAAGGCCACCACCGCTCCCTACGGCAATCTGGACCGGCCCTTTGACATCGCGAACCTGGCTGCCGGCGCCGGCGCCTCCTTCGCCGCCCGGGGCGACGTGTACCACGCCCGGGAGACCACCGAGATCATCAAGAAAGCCATCCTCCACAAGGGCTTCTCCCTGGTGGACGTGTATTCCATCTGCCCCACCTACTACGGCCGCAAGAACAAGAAGGGCGACGCCGTGGAGATGATGAAGTGGCAGCGGGACAACCTGATCCCCATGAGTCGCTACACCGTGATGAGCGAGGCGGAGCTGGCGGGCAAAAAGCCCATCGGCATCCTGGCGGAGAATGACTTCCCCGAGTATACGGAGGAGTATCAGAAGCTCATTGACCGCTGCCAGGGCAAAAACTAAGGGGGAGAGAGCATGAGCAATCGTTATGAAATGCGTTTCGCCGGCTCCGGCGGCCAGGGCGTCATCCTGGCCAGCGTCATCCTGGCGGAGGCCGCCGTCATCGCCGGACTCAACACCGTCCAGTCCCAGGCCTACGGACCCGAGGCCAGAGGCGGTGTCAGCAAGGCGGAGACCGTGGTGAGCCGGGAAAAGATCTGGTATTCCAAGGTCACGAAGCCCAACTTCCTCCTGGCCCTGACCCAGGCCTCCCTGAACGCCTATTCCGGGACCCTGGCCGAGGGCGCCGCCGTCATGATGGACGAGAGCCTCTCCCGGCCGGAGAACCTGCCCGAGGAGCGGGTCATCGCCGTGCCCATCCTGCGCACCGCCAGGGAGAAGGTGGGCAAGGCCTTTACCGCCAACATCGTGGCGGTGGGCGCCATCAACGCCGCCCTGCAGCTTTTCACCGACGAGGAGCTGATGGAGGCGGTAAAACGCCACATCCCCGCCGGCACCGAGGAAATCAATAAAAAGGCCCTGGAGGCGGGGAAGGAGCTCATCACGCCCGCCCAGGCCCAGGCCTTCTGCCATCATCTGGGGTAAGCGCCATGGAACTGGACAAGCGTTTTCGCTGCAAAGCCCTGCAGGATCGCGTCATGAGCGCCGAGGAGGCGGCTCAGCTGATCCGGGACGGGGAGAATGTGGCCGTCAGCGGCTTTACCCCCTCCGGCTGCCCCAAGGCGGTGCCTCTGGCCCTGGCCCGGCAGGTCCGGGAAGGGGAGAGAAAGCTGCGTCTGGGCCTCTTCTCCGGCGCTTCCACCGGGGAGGAACTGGACTCCGCCTGGGCGGAGCAGGACATGATCGCCTATCGCCTGCCCTATATGACCAGCAAGGCGCTCCGCGCCGCGGTGAACGGCGGCAGCGAGGCGGGCGTGGCCTACACCGACCAGCACCTTGGCATGGTGGCCCAGAACGCCCGCTACGGCTTTTACGGTCCCATCCGCACCGCCATCATCGAGGCGGCGGCTATCACGGAGGAGGGCCATCTGATCCCCACCACCGCGGTGGGCTGCTCCCAGACCTGGATCGACCTGGCGGAGCAGGTGATCGTGGAGCTGAACCTGCGCCAGCCGGCGGAGCTGGAGGGCTTCCATGACATCTACCGGGTGGCGGATCCCCCGGCGCGGCACCCCATCCCCCTCTGCGACGCGGCGGAGCGGATCGGTGTACCCTATCTCAACTGCCCCGTGGAGAAGATCGCCGCCGTGGTGATCACGGATCTGCCGGAGAAGCCCCGGCCCCTGGCCCCGGAGGACGAGGTCAGCAAAAAGATCGCCCAAAACATCGTGGCCTTCCTGAAAAACGAGAAGGCCCGGGGCCGGCTTTCCGCCGACGTCTGCCCCCTGCAGTCCGGCGTGGGCTCTGTGGCCAACGCCGTGCTCCTGGGCCTGAAGGACTCGGATTTTGAGCACCTGCGCTTTTTCTCCGAGGTCATGCAGGACGGCATCCTGGACCTGATGGACGCGGGCAAGGCCGACATGGCCTCCGCCACCAGCCTGTCCCTCTCCCAGGCGGGCATGCAGCGTCTGCTGGGGAATCTGGAGGCCTACCGGGGCAAGCTCCTGCTGCGGGACTCGGAGATCTCCAACAGCGCCGAGGTCATCCGGCGGCTGGGCGTCATCGCCATGAACACCGCCGTGGAGGCTGACATTTACGGCAACGTGAACTCCAGCCAGATGAACGGCACCAGCGTCTATAACGGCATCGGCGGCTCCGGCGACTACGCCAGAAACGCTGCCATCTCCATTTTCATGACCAATTCCGTGGCCAAAAACGGCAAGATCTCCAGCATCGTGCCCATGGTGAGCCATGTGGACCACACCGAGCACGATGTGGACGTGATCGTCACCGAGCAGGGCTGGGCGGACCTCAGAGGCCTGAGCCCCAAGCAGCGGGCGGTCAGCATCATCGAAAACTGTGCCCACCCGGACTATAAACAGCAGCTGCGCGCCTATTTTGAGGAGGCCTGCGCCGCCACCAAAGGCGCCCAGACCCCCCACCTGCTGGACCGCTGCTTCTCCTTCCATCAGCAGCTGAAGAAAACCGGCTCCATGCGTCTGGACGAAGAGAAATGAAGAAATGATGGGCCCTTCGGGGTCGTCATGGCGTGCCGCGAAGCGGCACGGATCGTCCTTCCCCCAGCGGGGGAAGGTGTCAGCTGCCGTCTCGCGGAAGGCGGCTGACAGATGAGGGAGAAAGGGGAACAGAAGATTCTCCCTCATCACCCCCAGTGTGCGCACTGGGGGAGCTTCCCCCGCTGGGGGAAGCACATGCTTCACTGTTCACATTTATCACCGACTGCGCCCGACGCAGAGAAAGGATACTACCATGGCTTTCCAGTTTCCCGCCTATCATGCCCCCGATTTCACCGAAGAGCGCTTCCAGCAGTCTCCCGACGCCGCCTGGGCCCTCTGCGAGCGGGACGGCGTGGCCCCCGAGGGCTACCACAGCACCTCCATGTACCCCGAATACTACAAGCTGAACGGTCAGTGGACCCTGGCGCCGGAGAGCCGCATGGACTCCAGCGTGGTCTGGAGAACCGACGGAGGACTGGATGTGGTGGAAAACCGCAACCTCCGCAAAGGCGACCGGGTCATCCTGGGCCGCACCGAAAACGGCGAGCAGGGCATCTTCATGCACAGTACCGGCTTTGTGGAGCCGGGCCACGAGCTGGAGGACCGTTTCGTCTTCCGCACCGGCCGCAGCCGGGAGACCTCCTACACCCGGGACTATGACCGGCTGGTGGAGCTTCTGCGCTATGAGAAGGACCACGGCAACATCGTCTGGGTCATGGGCCCCGCCTTCGCCTTTGACGCCGACGCCCGCCGGGCCATGCAGCTGCTCATCGAAAACGGCTATGCCCACGGCCTGCTGGCGGGCAACGCCCTGGCCACCCACGACCTGGAGGGCGCCCTGCTGCACACCGCCCTGGGCCAGGACATCTATACCCAGCAGTCCATGCCCAACGGCCACTACAACCACCTGGACACCATCAACAAGGTCCGGCGCAGCGGCTCCATCAGGCAGTTCATTGAGGACTATCGCATCGACAACGGCATCATGTACGCCGCCGTGAAGAAAGATCTGCCCTTTGTGCTGGGCGGTTCCATCCGGGACGACGGCCCCCTGCCCGAGGTCATCGGCGACGTGTACGAGGCCCAGAGCGCCATGCGGGAGCTGGTGAAGAAGTCCACCACGGTGATCTGCCTTGCCACCATGCTGCACACCATCGCCACCGGCAACATGACCCCCTCCTTCCGGGTGCTGCCCGACGGCAGCGTCCGCCCCGTGTACCTCTACTGTGTGGACGCGGACGAGTTCGTGGTGAACAAGCTCCTGGACCGGGGCAGCCTCTCCGCCACCACCATGGTCACCAACGTGCAGGACTTCATCCGCAACGTGGCCCGCGGCCTGGGACTGATGTAAGAGATATTCGGAATTCGGAATGATCCACGCCCAAAGCCTTCTCCTTGAGTAAACGATGATGAAATCGGCGAGAGCAGATTGCGAGAGAATTTGCGTTCTGATGATGGCACTTTTTTGCAGGAATACTTTGTGTATTGCAAGAAAAAAGCGTTTACTTGAGGAGAAGGTGTCATTCGGCGTGTAACGGTCCGCCGAATGACGGATGAGGTGTCGTCCACCGCCCGCCACATACCTCCCCTGCGCAAGGGGAGGTGGCACCTGGCATGTAACGCACCGCCGGGTGACGGAGGGGTCGTGACGCCATCTTTTCCCTCCTGTCCGCAGAAATCCCCGTTTTTCCCCCGTGCATCACATACTTCATAAACAGACAAGGACAGGCGAATTCGTATCCGTGTACGAATTCGCCTGTCCTTGATTTTTGTATACGGCTTGTTCTGCCGGGAGGGGCAAGCCCCTCCCCTGCGGCGGGGACGGGAGGGCCATGCTCAGCCCGCGGTGTGTTTCGCAGTTATTTCTCCGCAAAGAAGTCCCGCTTGTGAAAGGCGGCGGTCAGGAAGCGCCAGGCGGCCTTGCCGTTGGTGAGCCACTGGATGTGGGCGTTGTTCTTCGTGTTCTCCAGCATGCCCTTCACCAGATGCTCCGCCACTACGTCGGGATAGTCGCCCAGAATGTTGTAGACTTTTTTGGTCTTCTCCGGCAGGGCGATGCTCTGCTCGCCGCCCAGGGCATTCACCGTGAAATCCGTGATCATGATGCCGGGAGAGAGGCGTCCGGCCTTCACGCGGCTGCCCCGCTCCTCCAGCTCCCTGGCCAGAGCCACCGTGAAGTGGGTCACCGCCCGCTTACTGGTGCCGTACATGTTGAGGCCCAGCATCATGGCGTCGTTGCTGCCGTAGCCCTCCAGGTTATAGAGGAAGCCGCCCTCCGGCTGCCGCTCCATGAGCTGCACGGCAAGCCGGCTGCCCAGCACCGCGCCCCGCAGGTCGATGTTCAAAATGGCGTCGATCTCCTGCTGGCTCAGCTCCCAGATGGGCTTCATGGGCTGATTCACCCCGGCGTTGTTGATCCAGATCTCCACGGTGCCGAAGTTCTCCCTGGCAAAGTCCGCCAGGGCCTGTAGGTTCCCGGCTTCCGCCACGCTGCCCCGGCAGCCCTCCACCGCGCCGGCGCCGGGCATGGCGCGCAGCGTCTCCACCGCCTGTTCCAGCCGCTGAGGGTTCACCCCGTTCAAAACCAGGTTCCAGCCCGCCGCGTGAAAGCGCTTGGCCATCTCAAAGCCCAGGCCCCGGGTGCTGCCGGTGATCACCGCTGTTTTCATGGGATCCAGTCCTCCTTTATGTTGTTTTCCCGATCACACTATAGCACGGACGAGCGGCCCGCGCAAGGAAAAGGAGGCAGGAGGACGGAAGGCTCTCCCTCATCACCCTCCAGTGTGCGCACTGGAGGGAGCTTCCCCCGCTGGGGGAAGCACAAGGAGCTGCTGGGCCATGCGGCGGGATGAGGGCATCGTGCCCTACGCGTGAGAACGGACCCGCCAACGCGTAGGGAGCGATCCCCAGATCGCTCCGGATGCTACGTTCCGACAATCGGCGGCGGGATGAGGGCATCCCGCCCTACGCGCGGAAGGTGCGAAAAAAGAGACCGGATCGCTCCGGTCTCTTTTGCTTCTTCTGTGCACTGTTTTAGTAGGCCACGCCCCAGATCACCATGTGCTTGGCGGGCTTGCCGCAGCAGGCGCAGGTGTCTGCCAGATGCTCCTGCTGGAAGGGGATGCAGCGGGAGGACATGCCGGCTTTTTCCTTCATGGCCAGCTCGCAGGCTTCCTCGCCGCACCACATGGTCTTGATGAAGCCGCCGTGCTCCTCCTGCAGCGCCTTGGCCTCCTCGATGGAGAAGGCGGGATAGATGTGCTCGGCCAGGTTGACGCGGGCCTTCTCATAGAGCCCGTCATGCACGGCCTGCAGCAGCTCGCCGGCCTTCTGCTCCAGCTCGGAAAGCGCAACGAAGGTCTTTTCCCCGTTGTCTCTCCTGACCATGACGCACTGGCCGTTCTCCATATCCCGGGGGCCCATCTCCACGCGTAGGGGCACGCCCTTCATCTCATACTGGGCGCATTTCCAGCCCATACTATTGTCGGAGGTGTCGATGCTCACCCGGTAGCCGGCGGCCGCCAGACGGTCCCGCAGGGCCATGGCGCCTTCGATGACGCCGGGCTTGTGCTGGGCCACGGGCACCACCACCAGCTGGATGGGGGCGATCTGCGGCGGCAGGACAAGGCCGTTGTTGTCTCCGTGGGCCATGATCACCGCGCCGATCATGCGGGTGGTGGCGCCCCAGGAGGTCTGGAAGGGGTACTGCAGCTTGTTGTCCCGTCCGGCAAAGGTCACGTCGTAGGCCCGGGAGAACTTGTCCCCAAAATAATGGGAGGTGCCGCCCTGGAGGGCCTTGTGGTCCTTCATCATGCACTCCACGGTATAGGTGGCCTCGGCGCCGGCAAATTTTTCCTTGTCGGTCTTGCGGCCCCGCACCACGGGGATGGCCAGCACCTTCTCATAGAAGTCCGCATAGCAGTTCAGCTGCTGCTCGGTTTCGGCCATCGCCTCCTCGGCGGTCTCGTGGAGGGTGTGACCCTCCTGCCACCAGAACTCTCTGGAGCGCAGGAAGGGGCGGGTGGTCTTCTCCCAGCGGATGACGGAGCACCACTGGTTGTAGAGCATGGGCAGCTCCCTGTAGGAGTGCAGCACCCGGGACCAGTGGTCGCAGAACATGGTTTCGGAGGTGGGGCGGAAGGCCAGGCGCTCCTCCAGCTCCTCGCTGCCGCCCATGGTGACCCAGGCCACCTCCGGCGCGAAGCCGTTCACCAGCTCGCCCTCTTTTTTCAGCAGGCTCTCCGGGATCAGCACCGGCATCGCCACATTCTGGTGGCCGGTCTTTTTGAACTCCCCGTCCAGGATGCGCTGCATATTTTCCCAGATCGCGTAACCGTAAGGCCGCAGGATGGTAAAGCCCTTGACCGAGGCATACTCCACCAGCTCCGCCTTGCGGCAGATATCGGTATACCACTGGGCAAAATCCTGCTCCATATCGGTGATCTGTTCCACTTTCTTTTCTTTCGCCATCGCTGTTTCCTCTCTTTCCCGCGGAGCCCCCGCCCCGCTGGTTTTCCGGCAGAAATTGTCAGGGGTATTATTGTATTCCCCCGTTCTGCCCTTGTCAAGGCCCGAAATTGCGCTTTCTGCGCTCCGTTAACATGTATTGTGCACGATTTTTCTTGACCTTCCGGGAAGAAGCGGCTATAATGTCTATGATTTGCCACTATGGGCAGGTCGGGTTTGCTGCGCCTTGGCGCCCGCTCTGCCCGGAGCAATCGGAGGTGACTAGAATTAACAAGCAGAGATTTTTGCCGGAGCTTGGAAAGCTTCTGACCTTTATGGTGGAGGAAGACCGGCAGACGGCGCTTGGCATGTACAGCAGACTGTTTGATGATGCCGAGGATGAGCAGAAGCTGATGGATCTGCTGGTGTCTCCCACCCGTCAGGCGGTGGTGATCGCCCGGAGATCGGCGGGGAAGAGACCCCGGCCTTCGTGCTGGCCATCGATAAGCTCTATCAGCAGGTCGCGCCCAAGCGGGACGCGTCCTGGAAGGCTCCGGAGGAAGCGCCCCTGGAGATCAACCAGTTTTCCCTTTTCGAAGATCAACCCCATCCCATCGACGAGTCCGAGTATCTCCCCTTCCAGATCGAGGCGGAGTCCGTCCCCATCGGGGAGGAAGTGGAGGAGCTGCCCGTAGAGGCGCAGCCCGCGCCGCCTGCCGAAGAAGAGGCGGAGAAAACTGACGCCGCGCCGGCAGAGGAACCCGTCCCGGAGGAGACCGAAGCGGAGGAGCCCCGCGACCTGGTGGAGGCGGTGCTCGGCGCGGAGGAAGATGAGGAAGAGGAAGAGAAACAGGAGCCCGAGGAGGAGCTGACGCCTCCCGAACCGAAGCCCGAGCGTCTGCCGGCAGAGGAGCCGGAGGAGGCTCCGGTGGTCCATCTTCCTGCCCAGGAGCTGCGGATGCCCGAGCGCAAAGCGCAGACGGCCAAGCTCTCCGCGGCGGACTACGATCTGGACTTCATCCCGGAGACCCGGCGGCAGCCCCGCGTCTTGTTGCTGATCCTCTTTACGATCCTGGCCATCCCGGTGACCCTGGCGGGCATCGTTCTGCTGCTGATCCCCACGGTGCTGGCCCTGGGCCTCGCGGTGATGGTGATCATTCTGGGCTCCGCCACCCTGGTGGCGGCCTTCAGCGGCTTCCCCAAACTGGCGGATCTGCTGATCGTCATCGGCACCTCGGTGATCGTGCTGGCCCTGGGCCTGCTGCTGCTGTGGCTGTTCGTCTGGTTCGTGGGCGGCGCCATCGGCGGGCTGATCCGGGCCGTGACCGAGCTGGGCCGCAAATGGTGTTATGAGGAGGTGCCGGTATGAGCAAAGGCTGGAGAGTCATCGGTACCATCGTGGTGATCCTGGCGCTGCTGGGCGCCATCTGCATCGGCGTCGGCTTTATCACCGGCGGCGATATCGGCGATATCTATTCTACCCTCAATGTCCGCTACAATCTCATCGGACACTGGGAGCAGTATTCCAACTGGGCCCTGACCACGCTCAAGAATATCGCAGTGGGGGTGCGGGGACTCTGGTGATCCCGGGATCACGGAGGATGCCATGGAAGAAAAATACAATGCTCTGCTGCTGGACCATCAGCTCTGTTTCCCACTGTATGCCTGCGCCAGAGAGACCATCAAGCTCTATAAGCCTTTTCTGGATGAGCTGGACCTGACCTATACCCAGTACATCACCATGATGGTGCTGTGGGAGAGGGGGTCTGTCTCCGTCAAGGAACTGGGCGAGGCGCTGTACCTGGATTCCGGCACGCTGACGCCGCTGCTGAAGAAGATGGAGGCCAAGGGCCTGCTGACCCGGCGCCGCAGCACCGAGGATGAGCGCAGCCTGATCGTGACCCTGACCGACAAGGGACGGGATCTGCGGGAGAGGGCCCTGGAGGTCCCCGCGAAGATGTCCCGCTGCGTCGTACTGAGCCGGGAGGAATCCCTGGAGCTGTACAGGCTCCTGTACAAACTGCTGAAACAGAACGGCGCGGCGGAAGAATAAAACTGATCCCGTGAAAACGAAGTTTTCACGGGATCAGTTTTTAGTTTCTAGTTTGTAGTTTTTAGGGGAAGATCCCTTCAGCAAGCGCGAACAGCGGGAAACTTTGGCGAAGACATGGATTCATCAGCGTTATCCTTGCGAGCCGGGTTCGGAACGCTTCCAGAAACTATGCTCTAAAAACTAAAATCTAAAAACTAAAAACTAAAAGAAGCTCCGCTTGGGGCGCTTGCGGCGCTGGCAGGTCTCCTGCAGGTCCACCAGCACGATGTCTGAGCCGATGCGCACGATGGCGGTCCAGGGCAGCACATAGTCGTCCTCCCGGCCCAGCAGGCCGAAGAGCTTGCTGCGCCCCGGGGTGATGAGGGAGATGAGCCGCCCCTCCTTGTCGTCAAACTCCGCATCGCACACGTAGCCCAGGCGAAAGCCGGTGTGTACGTCGATGACCTCCTTGTAGCGGAGATCCGAATAATAGCTGATCATCCTGGCACCTCCTCCTGTTGGAGAGTATATGGCGCCTTTTGTCTGCCTATGTCTGGGACGAGGCGTTCTTGGGGATGGAGATGGTGAGGATCAGCGCGTCCTCCGTCTCCTGCTTCTGCATGTCCGCCTGCACGCCGCCCTGCTTCATCAGGTCCAGGCTGCGGTTCAGGGTGTTGAGAAAGAGCCGCAGGTCCTTGGGGACAAAGGTCCGCTTTCGTTCCGGCTTTTCCGGAGGGGAAGGGGACGTCTCTTCCGGCGGGGCCAGCAGCGCGTCGATATAGGCCTCGGCGGCGGCCACGGTCATGCCCTGCTCCAGAATGGCGGAGAGCGCCGCCCGCTGGCTCTCCCCGTCCGGCAGGCGCAGCAGGGCCCGGCCGTGCCGTTCGGAGAGCTGCTTTTCCCGCAGCGTCTCCAGCACGTCCGGCGGCAGCTTCAGCAGGCGGAGCTTGTTCGCCACCGCCGACTGGCTCTTGCCGATGCGCCGGGCGGCCTCCTCCTGGCGCATGCCAAACATGCGGATCAGCTTGTTGAGGCCCTCCGCCTCCTCCAGAAAGTCCAGATCCCGCCGCTGGAGATTCTCCACCAGGGCCAGCAGCCCCGCGTCCTCCATGTTTACGTCGATGAGGATGCAGGGCACCTCCCGCAGCCCTGCCAGCTTTGCCGCCCGGAGCCGCCGCTCCCCGGCCACCAGCTCGTACTTCCCGCAGCGCAGCCGCACGGTCAGCGGGTTCAGGATGCCGTAGCTGCGGATGCTGTCGCTGAGCTCCCGGAGCCCCGCCTCGTCAAAGAAGCGGCGGGGCTGCACCGGGTTGGGGGAGATGTCCTCCACCCGGAGGGAAAGGATCCCGCCCCGGTGGATGCCGGGGCGCGTTTTCAATGCCTGCATGGATATGCCTCCCGTAACAAGGTTTTCTGAGGCAAGCTTACGCCCCGGCGGGTGAAAAAGCTGCGGAAGAAAGTCGGCCGGAACGGAACACAAGAAATCTTTTACAAACCGAGGCACCTGTGCTATAATAATCTGAATTATTGCGTGAAAGGAGACGGCCATGTACAAGCCCCTCGCCGATGAGATCCGGCCCGAGTCCCTGGAGGACGTGGTGGGCCAGCGGCATATTCTCGGCCCCGACGGACTGCTGCGCCGCATCGTGGAGAGCGAGCAGATCCCCAATATGATCTTCTATGGCCCCTCCGGCACCGGCAAGACCACGGTGGCCCGCATCATCGCCCGGAAGACCAACCGCAGCCTGCGGAAGCTGAACGCCACCACCGCCGGCATCGCGGACATCAAGCGCATCATCGATGAGCTGGATACCTTTTTGACCCCCGGCGGCGTGCTGCTGTACCTGGATGAGATCCAGTACTTCAACAAAAAGCAGCAGCAGTCCCTGCTGGAGTTTATCGAGGACGGGCGCATCACCCTCATCGCCTCCACCACGGAGAACCCCTATTTCTGCGTCTTCAACGCCATTTTGAGCCGGTCCACGGTGTTTGAGTTCAAGCCCGTGAGCCCGGAGGACGCGGAAAAGGCGGTAAAGCGGGCGATGGACCTGCTGAACGGACAGCGGGAAAAGCCCCTTTCCATCGAGGACGGGGTCACCCGGCGGATCGCCTCCGCCTGCGGGGGAGACGTGCGCAAGGCCCTGAACGCGGTGGAGCTGCTCTTTTCCACCGCCCGGGATACCGTCACCCTGCAGGACGCCCGGGATGTGACCCAGCGCAGCGCCATGCGCTATGACCGGGACGGGGACGAGCATTTTGACTGCCTCTCCGCCCTGATGAAGTCCCTCCGGGGCTCGGACCCGGACGCGGCGGTCCACTATCTTGGCAGACTCCTGGAAGCCGGGGACCTGATCGGCGCCAGCCGCCGGATCCTCTGCTCCGCCAGTGAGGATATCGGCCTTGCCTATCCCCAGGCGGTGCCCATCGTGAAGGCCTGCGTGGATTCCGCCCTGCAGCTTGGTCTGCCGGAGGCGCGGCTGCCCCTGGCGCAGGCTGTCATCGTGCTGGCCACGGCCCCCAAGTCCAACACCGCCTGCGTGGCCATCGACCGGGCCCTGGGAGATATCCGGGCGGGCAAGGGCCGGGGCTTTCCCAGGGAACTCCAGAACGTCCACGCCGACGGCGCGGGCTTCGAGCGGGAGCAGGGCTATCTCTATCCCCATGATTTTCCCCACCGCTGGGTGAAGCAGCAGTATCTGCCGGACGATCTGAAGGACGCAAGGTACTACGAGTACGGCGACAACAAGACCGAGCAGGCGGCAAAGCGGTACTGGGACGAGATAAAAAAATGAAGAGAGAAGAGAATAGCTAAGACCTCCCCTGTGCAAGGGGAGGTGGCATCCGCCGTCTCACGCAAGGCGGATGACGGAGGGGTTGTACAGGAAAGAGAGAAGCAATCCGAGCAAGCGGGACAACCCCTCAGTCAGCTTCGCAAGCTCGCTGACAGCTCCCCTTACACAGGGGAGCCAACAAGGAAGTGTGATCGTATGGACATCCGGATCGGCGACATCCTCACCATGAAAAAGCCCCATCCCTGCGGCAGCAGGGACTGGCAGGTGCTGCGCATCGGGGCGGACTTCAAGCTGCGCTGCTGCGGCTGCGGCCATGAGGTCATGGGGGCCCGGAGCAAATTTGAAAAGAACGTCAGGCAGGTCAGGCGGGAAACGCTGTGAACGTCTGCTATATCCTGCGCTGCGCAGACGGCACGCTCTATACCGGCTGGACCAATGACTTGGAAGGGCGGCTGAAAACGCACAATGCCGGCAAGGGCGGCAGCTATACCCGCAGCAGGCTCCCGGTAGAGCTGGTGTATTGGGAAGCCTTTGAAACGAAAGAAGAAGCCATGAGCCGGGAATGGCACCTGAAACGGCTGACCCGGCAGGAAAAGCTGCGCCTCATCGCGGGCGCGGGAAAGAAAGAGGAACAAGACCATGGATAAGGCGCCGATCAAGCTCTCTGTGACCTGTATGGCCTATAACCACGAAGCGTATATCCGGGACGCCCTGGAGGGCTTCGTGAGCCAGCGCACGGATTTTCCCTTTGAGGTGCTGATCAGCGACGACGCCTCCACCGACGGCACCGCCGCCATCATCCGGGAATACGCGGAGAAATACCCGGATATCATCCGCCCCTTTTTCCAGGAGAAGAACCTGTTTTCCCAGGGGATCGATCCCCTGGACGCGGTGCTCTTTCCGGCGGCGAGAGGACAGTACCTGGCCGCCTGCGAGGGGGACGACTGCTGGACCGACCCCACAAAGCTCCAGCGCCAGGTGGACTTTCTGGACGCCCACCCGGACTACTCCGCCTGTGTGCACAACAGCCTTGGGGACTTTATCGGCTCCGGGCAGGATCCTAAGCCCCTCTTCCCGCAGACCGGGGACCGGGACATCGGCTTTGACACGGTGGTCCGGGGCATGAGCTTTTGCTTCCACACCAGCTCCATCGTGGCCCGGCGGGAGTGGATCGTGCGGTCGCCGGACTTCCGCTATGTGGGATGGAAGTATCAGTTCACCGACTACGCCGTGGCCATCTGGCTTGCGCTGAACGGCAGGATCCGCTTCCTGGACCGCTGCATGTCCACCTATCGCATCGGCTCCAATGCCGGGGCCTGGAGCAGCGGCGTGGGCCAGTATTACGACAAGCGCATCCACTTCGTCACCGGGGAGCGGGAGATGCTGAAGGCCGTGCTGCCCCATGTGACGGGGGAGCAGAGAGCGCAGACCGAGCAGGTGATCCGGGAGCGGGAGTTTGAGCTTCTGTACCTGCAGGGCAGGACGGAGGAACTGGTCAAGCCCGCCTATCGGGATCTGTTCCGCGCCAAGCCCTTCTCCTTCCGGGCGGTGACCCGGCTGAAAAACGCCTTTCCCCGTCTGCACCGCTGGTACCGGAAAAAACGGGGCTACGGCGAATAATCTGCGTACAAACCAAAGGATTCTGTTATGGACAAGAAAAGCAAAGTCATCAGCAATCTGATCTGGCGCTTTTTCGAGCGCTTCGGCGCCCAGGCGGTCAGCATCGTGGTGGGCATCATCCTGGCCCGCAAGCTGGGGCCGGGACCCGCCGGGGACATCGCCGTCATTATGGCGGTGATCACCATTTTGAAGGTATTTGCCGACAGCGGCATGGGCAACGCCCTTATCCAGAAGAAGGAGACGGACGATCTGGACTATTCCTCCGTGTTCTTCTTTAACCTGGGCTTCAGCCTGCTGCTCTACGCGCTGCTGTTTTTCACGGCGCCGGCCATCGCGCGGCTTTATCACGACAACGCCTATGTGCCCATCCTGCGGGTGCTGGGCCTGCTGGTGGTGGTGTCCGGGCTCTTTAACGTGCAGCAGGCCTACGTGGCCAAGACCCTGCAGTTCAAGCGTTTTTTCTTTGCCACCCTGGGGGGCACCCTGGTGTCCGCGGCGCTGAGCATCAGCATGGCCTATCTGGGCTTCGGGATCTGGTCCCTGGTGGCGCTGCAGCTTTCCAACTTCGCGGTGAACACCGTGATCCTCTGGTTTACGGTGGAGTGGCGGCCCAGGCGCATGTTCTCCTTCCAGCGGCTCAAGGGCCTCTTGTCCTACGGCTGGAAGCTGCTGGCCGCCTCCTTCCTGGACACGGTCTATCTCCAGGTCTATCCCCTCATCATCGGCGCGACCTACACCAAGGACGCCTTGGGGCAGTTTGACAAGGGCCGCAACTGGCCCGACCAGATCACCCAAAGCATCAACGCCTCCATCGACGCGGTGCTGCTGCCGGTGCTCTCCGCGGAGCAGGACGACAAGACCCGGGTCCGGGACATGACCCGCCGGGCCATCATGACCAGCTCCTATGTGATGATGCCCATGATGGCGGGACTGGCGGCCTGCGCAAGGCCCCTGGTGCATCTGCTGCTGGGGGACGCCTGGCTTCCCTGCGTGCCCTTCCTGCAGATCTTCTGCGTGATCTATGCCTTCTATCCCCTGCACACCGCAAACCTCAACGCCATCAAGGCCATGGGCCACAGTGATGTGTTTTTGAAGCTGGAGATCGTGAAGAAGATCCTGGAGACCACGGTGCTGCTGATCACCGTGCGCTACGGGGTGCTGGCCATGGCGCTGGGCGAACTGGGCTGCAGCATCGCCTCCCAGCTCATCAACGCCTGGCCCAACCGGAAGCTGCTGGACTACTCCTACTGGCGCCAGCTCTGGGACATGCTGCCCTCCATCCTGCTCTCGGCGGGCATGGCTGCGGTAGTGGGCATGGTCCTGCTGCTGAAGCTGGGCGATCTGCCCACCCTGCTGATCCAGATCCCCCTGGGCGTGCTGGTCTATGTGCTGGGCTCCGTGCTCTTCCGGCTGGAAAGCTTCCGCTTCCTGTGGGATCTCATCCAAAAATACCGTCAAAGAAAGGGGGCGCAGGCATGAAAACGCTGCTGCTCCTGGGCGGCTCCCGCTATCTGCTGCCCGTGATCCGGGAGGCGAAGGCCCTGGGCTGCCGGGTGGTCACCTGCGACTACCTGCCGGACAACATCGCCCACCGCTATTCCGACGCCTATGCCAATGTGAGCATCGTGGAGCGGGACGCGGTGCTGGCCCTGGCAAAAGAACGGAAAATCGACGGCATCATGTCCTTCGCCTGCGACCCGGGCGTGGTCACCGCGGCCTATGTGGCGGAAAAGCTGGGTCTGCCCAATGTGGGCCCCCTGGCCTCGGTGGAGCTGCTGCAGGACAAGGGCCGCTTCCGCCGCTTCCTGGAGGAAAACGGCTTCCCCGTCCCCGCCTCCCGCAGCTGCGCCTCCCTGGAGGAGGTCCCGCTGCAGGAGCTGCGCTACCCGCTGATGGTGAAGCCGGTGGACTCCGCCGGCAGCAAGGGGGTCAGCCGGGTAGAGCGGGAGGAGGAGCTTGCCGCCGCCATCCGCCACGCCCTGGACTTCTCCCTCTCCGGCCGCTTCATCCTGGAGGACTTCATCGAGCCGGTGGGCTTCCCCTCGGATACGGAGTGCTTCACCGTAAAGGGCGAATTGCGCTTCGTGTCCTTCAACAACCAGTATTTTGACCGCAAGGCGGACAATCCCTATACCCCGGCGGGCTTTACCTGGCCCTCCACCATGCCGGAAAGCGTCCAGCGGGATCTGGCGGAGCAGCTGCAGAGGCTGCTGCGTCTGCTGCACATGGGCACCGCCGTCTACAATGTGGAGAGCCGCCTGGGCAGGGACGGCAGAGCCTACCTGATGGAGGTCTCTCCCCGGGGCGGCGGCAACCGGCTCTGCGAGATGCTGCGCTACACCACCGGGGTGAACCTGATCCGCGCCGCGGTGCAGGCGGCCCTGGGGCTGCAGGTGGACGAGCCGGAGATGCCCGTCTACAGCGGGAACTGGTCCTATGTGGCCCTGCACAGCTATGAGAGCGGCGTCTTCCGTGGCCTGGAACTCAGCGACGAGGCCCGTCCCTTCCTGGTGGAGGAGGACCTCTGGGTCAAGCCCGGGGAGCCGGTAGAGGCTTTTTCCGGCGCCAACAAGACCATCGGCACCCTGGTGCTGAACTGGCCGGACCGGGCCTCCCGGGACGCGCACATGGCCGATCTGGACAAGTGGCTGCGCATCCGGGTGGAGAAAGGAGAACAGCAATGATCAATGTGACACGCTCCTCCATGCCTCCCTTCGAGGAGTACTGCGAGGAGATCCGCGGCCTGTGGGACAGCCGCTGGCTCACCAATATGGGCGAAAAGCACCAGGCTCTCGAGCAGGCCCTGCGGGACTATCTGGGCTGTGACTATCTTGCCCTGCACACCAACGGCCACCTGGCCCTGGAAAACCTGCTGGAGGCCTTCGGACTCAAGGGCGAGATCATCACCACGCCCTTCACCTTTGCCTCCACCACCCACGCCATCGTGCGCTGCGGCTGCACCCCGGTCTTCGCGGACATCGACCCGGTGAGCTTCACCCTGGATCCGAAGAAGATCGAGGAGAAGATCACGGAGAAGACCGCGGCCATCCTGCCGGTGCATGTCTACGGCAGGCTCTGTGACGTGGACGCCATTGCCGCCATCGGCAAAAAGCACGGCATCCCGGTGATCTATGACGCGGCCCACGCCTTCGGTGTGTTCCGCAATGGCGTCAGCTCTGCCGCCTTCGGCGACGCCGCCATGTTCTCCTTCCACGCCACCAAGGTCTTCCACTCCATCGAGGGAGGCCTTGCCGTCTGCCGGAACGGGGAGACGCTCCGGCGCCTGAACGACCTGAAAAACTTCGGCATCCACGGCCCGGAGGAGGTCCCCTACGTGGGCGGCAACGCCAAGATGAACGAGTTCTGCGCGGCCATGGGCCTGTGCAATCTGCGCCATCTGGAGGAGGAGATCGGGAAGCGCCGCCGCGTGGTGGAGCACTACCGGGCCAGACTGGAGGGCGCTGCCGGCCTGCAGCTCAGCCCCGATCAGGAGGGCGTCCGCTCCAACAACGCCTATTTCCCCGTGGTGTTCGACGGCTTCCGCCTGGACCGGGATCAGGTCTTCGCCCGCCTTGCGGAGAAGGGCGTGAACACCCGCAAGTATTTCTATCCTCTCACCAACAGCTTTGCTTGCTATGCGGGAAAGCCGGGCTTTGACCCGGCGGAGACGCCCGTCGCCGCCCACGTGGCCGACCGGGTGCTGACCCTGCCCCTCTACGCGGATCTGAGCGGGGAGGATGTGGACAGGATCTGCGATATCATCCTGAAGTGACCCCTTGCGTAAACGCTGATCAAATCGTCTGCGGCGCCTCCCGGAAAAAATGCGCCCTGATTTCGTCACTTTTTCTTGCCATACACAAAGTATGCCTGCGAAAAAGTGCCATCATCAGAACTCATTTTTTCTCGGGATTCGCTCTTGCCGATTTCATCCTCGTTTCCTTGACCCCAAAAAGGAGCTGGACCCATGCGACCCATTCTGAAAAACAAGATCTATCTCTATCTCACGGAGTTCTTTGCCGGCATGTCCGTCATGGCGGTGGAGCTGGGGGCCAGCCGGCTGCTGGCACCCTATTTCAGCTCCTCCCAGATCGTGTGGACCATCATCATCGGCACCATCATGATCGCCATGGCCCTGGGCAATGTGTACGGCGGAAGGAAGGCCGACAGGGACCCGGATCCGGACAAGCTCTATCGCCGCATCCTCATCGCGGCGGTGTGGATCGGCCTGATCCCGGTGCTGGGCAAATACATCATCTTGGGCATCTCCGCGGTGATGATCTTTTCGGTGAACGCCAACTATCTCATCTGGGCGGCCTTTGCTGCCTGCATGGTGATCTTCGTCTTCCCCCTGTTCCTGCTTGGCACGGTGACGCCGTCGCTTGCCAAGTACACCATGGAGAACCTGGAGGACAACGCCCGCATCGTGGGCTCCCTGGGGGCGGCCAACACCATCGGCAGCATCATCGGCACCTTTGTGCCCACCTTTGTCACCATCCCCGCGGTGGGAACCGCCATCACCTTCCTGATCTTCGCAGGAATCCTGCTGCTTCTGGCCCTGCTGTACTTTTTCAGCGGCAAGGGGAAGAAGGGCGGCGCCGTCGCCGCGCTGATCCTCTTTTTTCTGAGCTGCGCCTTCGGCCACAAGTCCAACTTCGCCTTCTGGAAAAACGACCTCACCTTTGAGGGGGAGTCGGTGTACAACTACCTGCAGGTGGAGGAGGACGAGCGCAGCGTCATCCTCTCCACAAACGTGCTCTTCGGCGTCCAGTCCGTGCGCATGAAGGACGAGGGCCTCACCGGCATGTACTATGACTATGCCCTGGCGGCCCCGCTGATGGCCGACGCGCCGGAGAAGGAGGAGCTGGACCTGCTGGTGCTGGGCATGGGCACCGGCACTTACGGCAGCCAGTGCCTGGGCTATTTCCCCGGCACCCGGGTGGAGGGGGTGGAGATCGACGAGAAGATCACCGATCTTGCCCACCGCTACTTTGCCCTGCCGGAGTCGGTCCCTGTCAGCACCTACGACGGGCGGGCCTTTCTCCAGGCCGTGGACCGGAAATATGACGTGATCCTGGTGGACGCCTACCAGGACATCACCATTCCCTTTCAGATGGCGTCGGTGGAGTTTTTCACCCTGGTGCGAGAGCATCTGAATGAGGGCGGCGTGATGGTCGTGAACATGAACATGCGGGGCGAGGAGGACAGCATCAACCAGTATCTGGCGGACACCATCGCCTCCGTTTTCCCGGGGGTCTGGACCGTGGACGTGCGAGGCGGCACCAACCGGGAGCTCTTCGCCTCCCTAAAGACCGACCTGCCGGAGCGGCTGGCGCAGAACCTCCCCCTCTGCGGGGACCCCTCCCTGCGGGATATGATGCAGCGGGTCTCCGGAAACCTCGTTCCCTACGAAGCCGGCGACAGGGTGATGACCGACGATCGGGCGCCCGTGGAACTTCTCAGCATGCGGGTGATGGACCAGCTCATCGGCTCGGAGCTCAGCTATTACCGGGACCTCTATGAGAGAGAGGGCGTCCGCGGCCTGCTTGCCAACATCTCGTTTTAGGTAAACGCTGATCAAATCGTCATCGGCATCTTGCGGATAATTTCCGCCCTGATTTCGTCACTTTTTCTTGCAATACACAAAGTATTCCTGCGAAAAACTGCCTTCATCAGAACGCAAATTCTCTCGCAATCTGCTCTCGCCGATTTAATCAGCGTTTACTTAGTTCTGATAAGCTTAATTGACTGCAAAAGCCACAAGTGAAATCAACTCAACTCCCGGAGGGAATTGAAATCCGTTTTTGACGGGGCTTTGCCTCGGCAAAAACTCCTTAAGCCGAACATAGCGACGCGCGGGAAGCGCGCGACGATCCGAGCTCTGCTGTGAGGCCTCGCGCCGACCAAAGCGGCCTAAAGCCGCTGCGATAAGCGCGAGTCTCGAATAATTGCGAAACGAGTTTCGCAATTATTCGATGAGCTCGGTGCCGGGGTAATAGTGGGAGAGGATCTCCCGGTAATCGGCCCCGTCCCGGGCCATTACCATGGCGCCGTACTGGCTCATGCCCACCCCGTGGCCGAAGCCGGTGACGGTGAAGAGAAATACGCCCTCCTCATAGCTGAGAGAAAAGGCGGTGGAGCGCAGGGAGAAGAGCGCACGCAGCTCCTTGCCCGGGATGGCGACGCCGCCCAACTCCTGAGAGACGACCCGGCCGCTGGCATCCCGCTCCGCCGGGCCGATCCAGCCCTCCTCCGGACCGGAGAAATCCGCCTCCGGGCAGGCGGAGAGGATCACATCCCGAAAATCCAGGGGCGCGCAGCGCAGCTGGCTCACAAAGCCCGGCACGTCCAGGGCGGTCTCCGGGCTGGAGACGCTGACCAGGTAGGGAAGCGCGTTCCAGATCTGAGCGCTCTCCTCGGTGCTGCCGGGAGAGGAGGAGTGGAACACCGCAAGCACCGGCTCCCCCGCGTAGAGCAGGGTCTCGCCGGCGGTGGCCTCCACGGCGGCGCGGATGCGCGCAAGCCTTTCCCCAAAGTCTTCGCCCCAGCTTTCCCGCAGCTCGTCCTCGCTGCGCCAGGCCTGGCAGCAGCCCGGATCGCTGCAGAGCTCCGCCTCCCCGTGCTTGCCGGAGCCGATCTGATAAAGGGCATAGCTCCGGGCGGCCACGGCCTGGGCCTTCAGCGCCTCCTCCGGAAAGGAGGCGGGCATCTCCGCCGCCACCACGCCGACAAGGTAGTCCTCCAGCGAGAGCTCCAGCAGCTCGCCGCCCGCCAGCAGCCGGATGCTGCTTGCCTGCGGCGCTTCCGCCGCCTCTTCCCGGGGCGGTACGGACGGAGAGACGGACAATGGCCGCAGCGTTGGCAGGGGAGGGGCAGTTTCCTCCGCCCGGGCAGCGCTCTCCCGCGGCAGGACCAGCGGCAGCAGATACAGAAGCAGCAGCGCGCTGCAGACCATCAGCAGGTTCTTTTTCAAGTCAGCCCCTCCATTCTTTGCCGTCTGTACTTGACGGCATGTCCCATTCAGAGTACAATACCCAGTACCTCATCCTTATGGAAACGGAAGCGGAATTATGCGTAACAAGCCTTTGGAACTGACTCTCTACGCCGCGGGCGCGGGCGCCTTCGGGGTGTTTCTGCGCTGGCTGGAGGATCAGCTTGCCTTCAATGAGGAGGGCCTGGCCGACCCCAGCGCCTTCCATTATCTTGTCCCCCTGTTCCTGGTCGCCTGTGTGGTGGTGTTCTGGCGCTTCCAGCAGGAGATCGAGCGGAAGCATTGGGCGGTGCCCACCGAGCTGGGCAAGGCCTTTTCCAGCGAGCTGCAGCTGCATACGGCGCTGAGCATCCTGGCGGGCTTTGTCATGATCCTGGGCGGCCTGCTGCTCTTTGCCAAGAGCGAGACGGACCGCTATGTGGGCATGCTGCGTCTGCTGGCGGCCCTAGCCATGCTCTCCGGCATTGCCTTCCCCCTGGTGCTGCTGGAGGCGAAGCGGACGGCCCCGCGGCTGAGCCTGCTCTGCCCGCTGATGCTGCTGCCGCTTTTGCTGTATGCCGTCTGGCTGATCCTGAGCTACCGCAAAAACGCCATCAACAGCGTGCCGCTGAACTACGGCATGGACATGCTCACGGCCATCATCGGCATGATCGCCTCTTTCCGAATGGCGGGCTTCGCCTTCGGAGCGGCCAAGCCCAAGCGGGCCGTGCTCAGCGGCATGCTCTGCGCCAGCATCTGCATCATGTCCCTGGCGGACGATCGCTACACCGGCATGCAGATGATCCTGCTGGCTACCGCGGGAGAGATGCTGCTCTACAACTGGATCATGCTGCAGAATATGGTGCAGGTGGAGCGCAAAGTGGTGGTTCAGAAGGACGACGGCTTTGAGCATCTTTGAAAAAAACGGCATGGGAAAACGAGTTTTCCCATGCCGGTGTTTTTAGCTTTTAGTTTTTAGTTTCTAGTTTTTAGCTTAATGTTTTTTGCTTTTACAACGTGTCGGCAAAGTCCAAAACACGTTATTGCGAGTCGGTGCGCATACTGGCGAGGACAGCGGAGCGGATCAAAAGCAACAACAAGGTCAAGTGAGTTTTGCGTTTTGAGAAAAGAACGAGGGCCGGTGTAGCGCAACGGCCCTCATCGTAAGATAAACGCAACTCTAAAAACTAAAAACTAGAAACTCAAAACTCACTTGACCTTGTAGCGGACATCGAGCTGCACGGTCTGGCCGCCGGCCAGGGTGAAGATGACGGTGGCCCTGTAGTTGCCTCGGGTCAGATCCGCCGCCGGCCGCAGGGTCCAGGTCTTGCTGTCGCTCTTGCCGGCTTTGACGGTGCCGCCCTCCTCGGTGCTCAGGCTGAAATAGCTGGCGCTCTTGCCCGAGAGGCTGACGCTTTCGATCACCGCCGGGGTCTTGCCCGTGTTCTCCACGGTGAAGGCCGCCGCCTCGGGGGGTTCCTCCCCCTGGGTGCCGTCAGGCAGCTCAGGCGCGGTGATGGTCACAAAGGCGTATTCCGCCCGGGTGATCTCGCTGCGTTCGGCGCCGGGAAGCAGGGCCGCGGCGCAGACGGTGCAGCCCTCCGTGAGCTGGATGGGCTCTTCATAGAGCAGGCTGTCCTCGTCCGGGGCGCTGCCGTCAAGGCTGTAATAGAGCGCCGCCCCCTCGGGACCGGTGATGCAGAGGGTCTGCGCTTCGGCGTAGCAGCCCTCCGCCAGGTCAAAGACCGGGGCCTCCGCCTGGGCCTCCAGCGTCAGGGTGGCGTCGGCGTCCAGATCCTCCAGGGTCCAGCTGCCGTCCTCGTTCTCCGTGAGGGTGCCGGCGTCGGTCTCCACCGCGCGGAGGACCAGGCCCTCCCGGACGCGGATGGTGCAGCTTTCACCCTCCAGGAGCATGTCGTTCTCGTCCAGCCCCTCGATCTCGGCGATGGCGCTGTAATCCTCCGCTGTGGTCACATGGAAAGCGCCGTAGATGCGGCTCTGCTGCACGTCGTCGTCAAAGGTGTAGACGGTGGCGTCGTTGCGGTAGACCGTGCCGCCGTTGTTGTAGACGACGCCGCCGTTGGCATAGACGACGCCGCCGTTGTTGTACACGGTGCCGCCGTTCTGGTAGACCAGACCGCCGTTGTTGTAGACAAGAGCGCCGTTGTTGTATACGGTGCCGCCGTTATTGTACACGGTCTCCCCCTCCATGGGGTAGCAGGTCTCGTCTTCTCCGTTGACCAGAGGCGCGGACGCGTCCTCGTCCTCCGCTTCGGGAAGCTCTTCCTCCTCTTCGGAGAGGGGCAGCTCGGCCTCCTCGGCAGCCTCGTCCGCATCCACGGGCTCGGACTGCTCCTCCTCTTCCTTGCCGTCCTCCGGATCGGCCAGGGCCGCGGCGGGCAGCAGGCAGAGCAGCAGCGCCAGCACCAGCAGGATCGAGAGCCATTTGCTGATCTTCATGGAAACACTCCTTTCAAAAACCGGGATATTATATCAATCTACATTATAACGCTCCGTTTCGGGACTGTAAAGCAACAAAACGGTAAAAAAGAGTGCTTGTCAAAGCTGTGAAAAACGGGTATTGTGGAGGAAGAAAGAAAAGGAGGGATCATGATGCAGATTCCGACGCTCCGCTCCCCGGAGGATGTGCGGGAGACGGTGCAGCGCCTGGGCTTTTTGCCCTTCTTCCGCAATGAGATCCCCGGCTTCTCCATCGAGGAGCATACACCCCCGGCCCTGTGGTTCACGGAGATTCCCGGCCCCTGGGAGTGGAAGGGCGAGCTGGCAAGGGACAGGGACCTGATCTACGGCAAGTTTTTCCGGGGCCGGGCGGGCTTCCTCCGCCGGGACTGGTTCGCCGTCTTTGCCAATTACCGGCGGGACGGCTATGACTTCGACGCCCGCTTTGACGACGGCCTGGCCTCCCTGCGGGACAAGAGCCTCTATGACGTCGCGGCGGAGCGGGGCAGTTTAAGCTCCAAAGAGCTGAAGGTCCTGGCGGGCTACGGCAAGGGCGGGGAAAAGGGCTTTGACGGCCGCGTCACCCGCCTGCAGATGCAGACCTATCTGCTCATCAGCGACTTTGTCTACGCCCTGGACCGTTACGGGCGGGAGTACGGCTGGGGCATCGCCTGCTATGCCACACCGGAGCACCGCTTCGGGGAGGACTGGCTGGCGGAGGCCTACCGGGAGGACCCGGCCAGGTCAAAAGAGCGGGTCTATGCCCATCTGCAGGGGCTGTTCCCGGAGGCCTCGGAGAAGCAGCTCCGCCGCCTGCTGGGAGACTGAGGCGAGGAGAATTCGGAATGGAACGGAAGATGGGGCCCTAATCTAAAATCTAAGTAAACGCTGATCAAATCGCCTGCGGCGCCTCCCGGACAATTTGTGCTCTGATTTCGTCACTTTTTCTTGCAATACACAAAGTATTCCTGCGAAAAAGTGCCTTCATCAGAACTCAAATTCTCTCGGGATTCGCTCTTGCCGATTTCATCATCGTTTACCTAAAAACTGGAAACGAAAAACGAAAATGAAATGGGATGTGAAAACTGCTTTTCACATCCCATTTCGTTTATCTGCCCTGTCGGGCGGCTGCCAGCTTCCGCTCCCGGCGGTGCAGCACGTCCTCGCTCTTGGGTTTGATGTCGCCCGCCTTGGTGAGGGCCCACTTGGTCATCACGGGACCGGCCAGCTCATACACCAGCACGGCGAAGAGCACGATGTTGCGGATCAGAGGACCGTCCCCAGGCAGCTGGGCGGCGGTGACGCACATGCCCAGGGCCACGCCCGCCTGGGGCCAGAGGGTGATGCCCAGGTACTTGGTCACGGTGGGGCTGCAGTGCATCATTTTGGCAGACTCCCGGGCGCCGAAGTACTTGCCCAGGCAGCGGGAGAGGATGTACACCAGCCCGATGATGACGGAACTGAGCCTGGCGAAGACGCCCAGCTCCAGCTCCGCGCCGGAGAGCACGAAGAAGAGGACCATCAGGGGGGAGGACCACTTGTCCGCCCGCTCCATGATCTCATCGGACAGGGGGCAGAGGTTGCAGAAGACGCTGCCCAGCATCATGCACACCAGCAGGGGAGAAAAGCCCATGCTGGCCCGGCCCAGGGGCAGCTCCAGCTTGGCGAGAGCCACCGTCAGGAACACAAAGCCGATGGTCATGGCTACGCGGTTGCGGTTGGAGTGGAAGAGCCGCTCCAGCAGCGTCAGCACCCAGCCGGCGATGGCGCCCAGAATCAGGGAGCCCAGGATCTCCAGCAGGGGGTTCACCACCACGGAGATCATGTCCACGGTGCCGCTGCCCAGCGCCTCGGCAATGCCGAAGGACACGGCAAAGAGCACCAGGCCCACGGCGTCGTCCAGCGCCACGATGGGCAGCAGCAGGTCCGTAAGGGGACCCTTGGCCTTGTACTGGCGCACCACCATCAGCGTGGCGGCAGGGGCGGTGGCGGCGGCGATGGCGCCCAGGGTGATGGCGGCGGGGAGGCTCAGCACCTCCGGAGCCGCCAGGTGGATCAGCACCAGGGACAGGTCTACCACCACGGTGGTGAGCACGGCCTGAAGGATGCCGACGACCATGGCCTGCTTGCCGGTCTCCCGCAGCTGGGAGAGGCGGAACTCGTTGCCGATGGAAAAGGCGATGAAGCCCAGGGCCACGTCGGAAATGAGGCCCAGATTCCGCAGTTCCTCATAGCTGCCGAAGCCCAGACCGGGGATGTGCAGCAGCCCGATGAGGCTGGGGCCGATGAGTACGCCCGCCACCAGGTAGGCGGTGACGTCCGGCAGGCGCCAGCGGTTCATCACACGGGTCATCATCAGACCCGCAAAGATCGCGACGGAAAGAGACAAAAGCTCTGTCATATGTATCAACTCCTTTGAAAGCGCCACGCTATTGTATGCTTCCGAAGGGCAAAATGCAAGAGCCATTTCTTATACAATTCAGCGTTTTTTTGGCAAAAAAAGCGGCGGACCGCTGCGCGATCCGCCAAAACAGGTTTGTGGGATAAAGATATGAGCCGATCTTCCCTCGGAAGACCCATTGGATAAGCTGTGCCTATACCATAATCCTTTGCCGGGTTTTTGTAAAGAGCGAAGGAGCACCAGTTTTGTCGAAACGGTTTTTTCGCATAAAAAAGTGTTCCGCGGGCAAACTAAGGCCGTTAACATGACCGCGCCCGTCCTCACCTGGGCGCTTGCGGCAAGAGAGGAGAGTTTCATCATGATCATGGATCGCATCGCCCTGAGTCTGGCCATCATCGGCGGGATCAACTGGGGCAGCGTGGGCCTGTTCCGCTTTGACCTGGTTGCCTGGCTCTTCGGCGGCCAGACGGCAACGGTGAGCCGGGTGATCTACACCCTGGTGGGCCTGTCGGCCATCTGGTGCATCTCGCTGCTGTTCCGCAGCGACGCCGTTACGGATGAATAAGGAAAAGCCACCCGCGGGCGGGTGGCTTTTCCTTATTCAGTTTCTAGTTTTTAGTTTCTAGTTTTTAGGGGAGGGAAACCGAGTGCGGCAGCGTTTCGACTGCCTCCCCTAGAAACTAAATTCTAAAAACTAAAAACTCACTTAAACCGGAGGCGGGGGCGGTAGAATTCGAAGATCACGGCGTCCCGGCCGGCTTCGTTTTCCTGCCCGTGGGAGGTCCAGCCGAATTTCAGGGCGCCCAGCCGCTCCGACAGGCGCACGATCAAAGGCCGGGGACCGATCTTGTAGGCGATGAACTGGGGCCGGGCGAGGCAGTTCAGCAGGCAGCGGCTGAGGAGAAAGGCCTGGGCCTTGCCCCGGCCGTCCTTGGTGTACTCCTCCATGGGGGCTGCCAGCTGGCCCCGCAGAAGCTGAGGGGCGTGGCGGCGGAACCAGGCCACGATCCGGGGGTCAAAGCTCTCGATGCACACCTCTCCCCGGTAGCCCTCCAGCAGGGCAAGGGTCTTCTCGCAGAGCTCCCGGTTCCGGGGGCCGGTCTTCAGCTCCACCAGCAAGGGACCGCGGCCGCCGAAGACTTCCAGCACCTGGGAGAAGAGGGGGATGTGCTGCTCCGTGCCGCAGAGGGACATCTGCCGCAGCTGCTCATAGGGGAAGGCGTCCACCCGACCGTGGACCGAGCAGACCCGGTCCAGGGTGTCGTCATGGAAGACCACCACCTGGCCGTCCTGGGAAAGCTGCACGTCCAGCTCCACGCCATAGCCCGCCTCTTCCGCCAGACGGAAGGCCTCCAGGGAGTTTTCCGGCACGGACTTGTCCGCCCGGTGCAATCCCCGGTGGGCAAAGTTCCAGCCCAGGAAGGGGGCCTTCTGCGCCTTGCCGGCCCGGCCGGGAGCGGCCAGGAATACCGGCAGGGTCACGGCTGCCGCCGCGCCCAGAATGAGACCGAGAGCTGTTTTCTTCTTCATGGCATTCAAATCCTCCGATACAGCGAAGTGGGATCAGTCGTCCGCGCCCAGGGCTTCCAGGCCGGTGACGTTGGCCACCTTGCCGGCCTTGATGTTCTTGACCAGGCTGGTAAAGACCGTGCAGCTCAGCAGCGTCAGGATGCAGGCGTATACCGGCAGGGCCCGCCAGGCCATGGCGGCCTTCAGCACCAGACCCAGCAGCACGGGGGTAACGGTCTGGGCGGACATGCTGGCCGCGTAGTAGAAACCGGTGAAGCGGCCGATCTTCTTGGCCGAGCACAGCTCTACCACCATGGGGAAGGAGCAGTTGTGTACCAGAGCCATGCCGAAGCCCTTCAGCACCCAGACCACATAGAGCAGGGCGGGGAAGGTGTACTCTCCGTGGGCCGCCCCGGCGGAGACGCTGTTGGTGGGCCGCACGAAGCACATGACGATCAGGCCCGCAAAGGTGATCATGAGGCCGGTGGAGATGGTCCATTTCCTGCCTACCTTTTCGGCGATGGAGCCGGCGATGGCAAAGCCGATCACGGAGGCCAGGCCGCCCAGGATGGTCAGGATCATGGTGGCGCTGGAGACGGATTTCAGATAGTAGATGACGTAGTTGCCGATGTAGGTGCCGAGGGCGTTGTCGCTCATGAACCAGAGGAACTCCGCCCCCAGGATAGCCAGGAGCATGTTCCGGTTGGCCTTGGACATGGGCTTGTCGTCGTCAATGGGGGTCTCTACGGCGGCAAGCTGCTCGCCCAGGGCCAGCTCATCCTTCAGCTGCTCGGCCAGCTCGTTTTCCTTGATGGTCTTGAAGAGCACCAGGGCGGAGATCACCATCAGCACCGAGGCGATGATGAAGGGCAGCTCGATGGTCCAGATGTTCCGGTCCTCGGGCCGGGCGTTGATGTAGTTGGAGAGCACCATGAAGATGCCCAGGACTGTGGCGAAGGCGCCGCCGAAGTAGCCCATGATGTTGATGATGCCGTTGGCCTTGGCCCGCAGAGGCTTGGGGGTGATGTCCGGCATCAGGGCCACGGCGGGATTGCGGTACATCATCATGAAGATCAGCACGATCACCATGGTGATGATCATGCCAGCGATGTTGTTGCGGTGAAAGAACAGGGGGATGAAGGGGAAGGCCACCGCGGAGACGAAGGTGCCTACCAGGATATAGGGCATGCGCTTGCCGATGGGGGTCCTGGTCTTGTCGGAGAGGCTGCCGAAGATGGGCAGCAGGATCAGAGCGGCCAGGTTGTCGCAGGCCATGATGATGCCCACGATCCACTGCACGTTCAGGATCTTGTCCGGGTCGCTGGCCTTCAGCTCGGCAGAGGTCATGCCGTAGATGTGATGGGCGAAGATATCCGTCAGAAAGGTGGGGCACCAGGAGTCATACACCTGCCAGAGCAGCAGGATGCCGAAGAAGGCAAAGCCGATGAGGGCCGTGCGCCGTACGTTGAGCTTCAGGCCGCCGTTGATCGGGCCCTCCGCCGTCTTTTTCTTGAACATTTGGATCATCCTTTCCCGATGGCTTTCCCACAGAAGGGACGCCTTGCTGATGGCTGTATTTTACTCCCTTTCCCGGCGCTTGTAAACGGCGGGATGAAAAAAGAGGGAGGATAACACCTCATCCGTCATCCGCCTCGCGGGAGATCGGCGGATGCCACCTTCGCCTCAAGTAAACGATGATGAAATCGGCGAGAGCAGATTGCGAGAGAATTTGCGTTCTGATGATGGCACTTTTTTGCAGGAATACTTTGTGTATTGCAAGACAAGATGCCGATGACGATTTGATCAGCGTTTACTCAAGGAGAAGGCAAAAGACGGAGGACGCTGCCGCGTCCCCCGTCTCCTAAAAACTAAAAACCAGAAACTAAAAACTATTTCTCGTCGCACTCCGGCATCAACTCGTTGGAAATGATCTGGAACATCTCGTCCAGCTTCTGGGTATCCTCGGGAGAGAAGCGCTCCTTCATGCGCTCCACCACCTTCTGCTCGTAGTTGGTGAACATGCGCAGATAGGAATAGTACTTCTCCGAGAGGATCAGATGATACTCCCGCCGGTCCACCTGGGAGTTGGCCCGCTCCAGATAGCCTTTTTTGATCAGGTTGTTGACCTTGTAGGTGGCGTTGGACTGGGAGATGTTCAGGAAATCTGCAAACTCGCTGACCGTAGGCTCGCCCAGGATCTGGATGACCTCCAGGGAGAAGCCCTCCATGGCGGAGAGAGAGCCGTCCCGCTCCCGCACATGCTCGAACACCTTGCGGTAGAACTGCAGCTTGAACTTATCATAAACCTCCAGAAAGCTCTTTTCCAGCATGTTCGATTCTCCTTTCCTCCTTGGGAAATTCGGAGCTTGCGGCAGCGGATCCCCCCAGCTTTCCTGTTCCGGTTATTTTATATGATAATCCTTTTTTTGGAATTTGTAAATGCAGGAGGAACAAATTTTTGTACCAATTTTTTCGTGTCCAATCTGTGAATTCTGCCGGTAGAGGTCTTGAATCCCCTTGACAAGGAGGGGGCACGGTGGTATATTAGCACTCGGAAAGCGAGAGTGCCAACAGTCCGAAGCGGAGAGTGCTAACATGGCAATCAGTGAGAGGAAAAAGAAAATACTGGCGGCGGTGGTGGATGAATACATCCGCACGGCAGAGCCGGTAGGCAGCAAGGCCATCGCCCAGAGCGGCGGGCTGAACTGCTCCTCGGCCACCATCCGCAACGAGCTGGCGGAGCTGGTCGCCATGGGCTATCTGGAGCAGCCCCACACCTCTGCGGGCCGGGTGCCCACCCCCATGGGCTACCGCATGTACGTCAACGAGCTCATGGAGAAGCAGAAGATGAGCCTGGAGGAGACGGAGGAGATGAACCGCCGCCTGAACCAGAAGCTCCAGGAGCTGGACAACACCATCCGGGACGTGAGCAAGCTGGCCTCCCAGCTGACGAATTATCCCGCCCTGGCCCTGACGGCCCAGAGCTCCGTCACGGTAAAGCGCTTCGACCTGATCTATGTGGACGCCAACAACTTCATCATCGTGCTGATGCTGTCCAACAACAGCGTAAAGAGCAAGCTGGTGCATCTGCCGCTGTCCGTGGACCAGGACATGATCAAGCGCCTTTCCACCCTCTTCAACGCCAGCTTTACCGGCGTGGAGGATCACCAGATCACGCCGACCCTGATCCACGCCACCGAGCGGGCGGCGGACGATTCCCTGGGCCTCACGGCGGTGATCTCCTCCTTCGTGATGGAGGTCCTCAGCGAGGCCAACACCCCCACCGCCTTCCTCTCCGGCGAGAACCGGCTGCTGAACCAGCCGGAGTTCCGGGACCCGGACAAGGCGCACAGGCTCATGAGCTACCTCTCCGGCGGAGGCTACATCCTCCCCGCGGCGGAGAGCCTGGGCGGCAGCGACGAGGTGCGGGTCCTCATCGGACCGGAAAACGTGGCCGAGGAGCTGAAGGATTCCAGCGTGGTCATCGCCAGCTACGACGCCGGGGACAACACCCGGGGCCTGATCGGCGTGGTGGGACCCACCCGGATGGACTATTCCGCCGTGGCCGCCAAGCTCAGCTTCCTGGCAGCGAGCCTGAGCCGCCGCCTGGGCGGAGGCGATGCGCCTCCCGAGGGCATGCACAACAAACTCATCATCAAGGAGATAGATGACGGACATGAACGAAGAAAAGGATAAGATGGACGCCGCAGCCGAGACCGAGAGCCAGCCCGATCAAGTGCGGGAGGAGCCCAAGGCCGGAGAACCGGCGGAGAACAAGAGCGACAAAAAGGAAGACAAGAAGGAAGACAAGAAGGAAAAGCGCTTCGGCAAGAAGAAGGAGGACGAGCGGGCCGCTCTGGAGGCGGAGAAGGAAGCCCTGGAGAAGGATAAGGCCGCCCTCAACGACAAGTACCTGCGCATCTGCGCCGAGTATGACAACTTCCGCCGCCGCAGCCAGAAGGAAAAGGACAATCTCTACGGCGAAATCAGGGCCAACACCGTGCAGCAGTTCCTGCCGGTGTACGACAACCTGGAGCGGGCCCTGAAGCAGGGCACCGAGGACGAGGCCTACCGCAAGGGCGTGGAGATGATCATGACCCAGTTCAACGCCACCCTGGAAAAGCTGGGCGTGAAGAAGATCGAGAGCCTGGGCCAGACCTTTGATCCCAACAAGCACAACGCCGTCATGCATGTGGACGACGAAAGCCTGGGAGAGAACACCATCGTGGAGGTCTTCCAGGAGGGCTTTACCGTAGGCGATAAGGTGATCCGCTTCGCCATGGTAAAGGTGGCAAATTAGTTTTTAGTTTCTAGTTTCTAGTTTTTAGTTTTTTAGCTTGTATACACATCACTTATATATAGGAGGACAAAACAATGAGTAAGATTATCGGTATCGATCTTGGAACGACCAATAGCTGCGTCGCCGTGATGGAAGGCGGCGAGGCTGCCGTCATCGCAAACGCCGAAGGCGCCCGCACCACCCCGTCCGTGGTGGCCTTCACCAAAACCGGCGAGCGTATGGTGGGCCAGGTTGCCAAGCGCCAGGCCATCACCAACCCGGAACGCACCATCTCCTCCATCAAGCGCGAGATGGGCTCCAACTACAAAGTCACCATCGACGGCAAGAACTACACCCCCCAGGAGATCTCCGCCATGGTGCTGCAGAAGCTGAAGGCTGACGCCGAAGCTTACCTGGGCGAGACCGTCACCGAGGCGGTCATCACCGTTCCCGCCTACTTCACCGACGCCCAGCGCCAGGCCACCAAGGACGCTGGCAAGATCGCGGGCCTTGACGTCAAGCGCATCATCAACGAGCCCACCGCGGCCGCTCTGGCCTACGGTCTGGACAAGGAAAGCGACCAGAAGATCATGGTCTACGACCTGGGCGGCGGCACCTTCGACGTGTCCGTCCTGGAGATCGGCGACGGCATCATCGAAGTTCTGGCTACCGCCGGCAACAACCGCCTGGGCGGCGACGACTTTGACGCCTGCGTCACCCAGTACCTGGTGGATGAGTTCCGCAAGGCCGAGGGCATCGACCTGTCCAACGACAAGGTCGCCATGCAGCGCCTGCGCGAGGCCGCCGAGAAGGCCAAGGTGGAGCTCTCCGGCGTGACCACCTCCAACATCAACCTGCCCTATATCACCGCCGACGCCACCGGCCCCAAGCACCTGGACGTGACCCTGACCCGGGCCAAGTTCAACGAGCTGACCCACCACCTGGTGGAAAAGACCGCCGGCCCCGTGCGCCAGGCTCTCTCCGACGCCGGCCTGAAGCCCAGCGACATCAGCAAGGTGCTGCTGGTGGGCGGCTCCAGCCGTATCCCCGCCGTGCAGGACATGGTCAAGTCCCTGGTGGGCAAGGAAGGCTTCAAGGGCATCAACCCCGATGAGTGCGTGGCCATCGGCGCTGCCATCCAGGGCGGCGTTCTGGGCGGCGACGTGAAGGGCATCCTGCTGCTGGACGTGACCCCGCTGTCTCTGGGCATCGAGACCCTGGGCGGCGTGTGCACCAAGCTCATCGAGCGCAACACCACCATCCCCACCCGCAAGAGCCAGGTCTTCTCCACCGCCGCGGACAACCAGACCTCTGTTGAGGTCAACGTCCTCCAGGGCGAGCGCGAGATGGCCGCTTACAACAAGAGCCTGGGCCGCTTCCACCTGGACGGCATCGCCCCGGCCCGCCGCGGCGTTCCTCAGATCGAGGTCACCTTCGATATCGACGCCAACGGCATCGTGAACGTCTCCGCCAAGGATCTGGGCACCGGCAAGGAGCAGCACATCACCATCACCGCCTCCACCAACATGTCCAAGGAGGACATCGAGAAGGCCGTGAAGGAAGCCGAGATGTACGCCGCCGAAGACCAGAAGCGCAAGGAAGAAGTGGACATCCGCAACCAGGGCGACCAGATGGTCTACCAGACCGAGAAGACCATCGCCGAGCTGGGCGACAAGCTGGACGGCGCCGAGAAGGCCGAAGTGGAGCAGAAGCTCCAGACCCTGAAGACCGCCCTCACCGGCACCGACTCCGCCGCCATCAAGAACGCCACCGAGGAACTGACCCAGGCCTTCTACAAGATCAGCGAGAAGCTGTATCAGCAGGCAGGCGGCCAGCCCGGGCAGGGCTTTGATCCCAGCCAGTATCAGCAGGGACCCCAGGGCGGCCAGCAGCCCGGTCAGGACTACTACGACGCGGACTACACCGTGGTGGACGACGACCAGAACAAGTAAGTGAAGAATGTGTAGGGGCTGGCGTCCTCGACAGCCCGTTCCCTACAAGCCATCTGTTTCCAGCGGGCCGTCCGGGAGGCCGGCCCCTACAGATCCTCTTTTCACTCTCACAATCTTTCCCCCACACTATCACGCCACTGAGCTGAGGAGCAATCCTCAGCTCGTGGTGCGTATCAAGGAGAAGTCCCATGGCAGAAAAACGAGATTACTATGAGGTCCTGGGCGTGGCAAAGGACGCCAGCGCCGAGGAGATCAAAAAAGCATACAGGAAGATCACCAAGGAGAACCACCCGGACCTGCACCCCGGGGACAAGGCCTGTGAGGAGCGCTTCAAGGAGGCCAACGAGGCCTACGAGGTCCTCTCCGATGACGAAAAGCGCCAGCGCTACGACCAGTACGGCCACGCCGCCTTCGATCCCAACGCGGGCTACGGTGCAGGCTTTGGCGGCTTCGGCGGCTTTGACGATATTTTCGGCGGCGGCGGTTTCGGCGATATCTTCTCCAGCATCTTCGGCGGCGGCGCCACCCGCCAGAATCCCAACGCCCCCCGCAGGGGCGATAACGTGCGCGCCCAAGTGAACATCAGCTTCGAGGAGGCCGCCTTCGGCTGCGAGAAGGAGATCACCTATGCCCGCATCGAGCAGTGCCCCGACTGCAAGGGCACAGGCTGCGCCCCCGGCACCACTGCCGAGGTCTGCCCCGACTGCAAGGGCACAGGCAGCGTCCGCACCACCCAGCGCACCCCCTTCGGCATGGCCCAGAGCATGGGCCCCTGCCAGAAGTGCCGCGGAACCGGCAAGATCATCCACCAGCCCTGCAAGACCTGCCGGGGCCTGGGCAATATCCGCCGCCAGCACAAGATGACCGTGAAGATCCCCGCCGGCATCGACGATGGGCAGAGCATTTCCCGGGCGGGCTTCGGCAACAGCGGCCTCAACGGCGGCCCTGCCGGGGATCTGCTGATCTCCGTCATCGTCCGTCCCCACGCCATCTTTGAGCGGGAGGGCACCAACGTCTACATGGAGCAGGAGATCAGCTTTACCCAGGCCACCCTGGGCGCGGAGCTGGAGCTGCCCACCCTGGACGGCAAGGTGAAGTACACCATCCCCGAGGGCACCCAGCCCGGCACCACCTTCCGCCTGCGGGGCAAGGGCATCCCTTACCTGCGCAGCCCCTCCACCAGAGGCGACCAGTTCGTCACTGTGAAGGTGGCCGTGCCCCGGAACCTGAGCGGCGCCCAGAAGGAAAAGCTGCGGGAATACGCGGCTGCCATGGGCGAGGGTTCCGTCGGCCACAGCGGCGGCATCTTCGGCAAGAAGAAAAAGTAACATAGCGGCTCATTTGAGAAAAACTGCGGATCGCCGCACCGGTGACGGATGTCATCGGCGCGGCGATCCCAAGCTGTCGACAAAGTGTCGACAGCTTGAAACGCCAAAATGGAAACTTCCGAAAAAGTTCCCATTTTGGCATAGATTGAACGTGAAGGGGGGCATACCATAGGTTTGTCTACAGTCTGCGGATCGCCGCACCAGTGACGGATGTCATCGGCGCGGCGATCCGTTTTTATGTGAAATTTCAAAAAAATACCACAAGATTAGTTAAATTTCTTGTAATTTCCCGATGGATAAGGTACAATACAAACTCGGAATCCACAAAAGAGGAGGAGCCCCATGGAGGAACAGTACAAGAAACGCTTTGGCGACCGGAGAGACGCCCGCTGGGTGCGGGACGTGCCCGGGCTCACCACGGTGATGATGCATATCATGCCCCAGCGCACCGACGCCGAGGTCTATCTCAACGACAAGATCGACGTGACGGAACTGCTGCAATACCTGGAAAAGAAGAACGCGGAGCATCCGGACTACAAGACCACGGTGTTCCACTGCTTCATCGTGGCCATCGCCCGCATGATCCGGGAGCGGCCCAAGATGAACCGCTTCATCCAGGGCCGGCGCATGTACGAGCGCAATGACATCAGCCTGAGCTTTGTGGCCAAGCGCCGCTTTACCGACCATGCCGAGGAGGCCCTCATGTTCTTCACCCCCAAGGATGAGGACACCCTGGACACGCTGAGCTACCGCATCGCGGGCCAGGTGAAGGAGACCAAGAGGAGCGAGCACTCCACCGGCGGCATCGACGCCACCGTGGACGCCTTTGCCAGGATCCCCCGCCTGCTGCTGATGCTGGCCATCCGCATCATCCGCTATCTGGACTTCTGGGGCGTGAACCCCAAGGCCCTCACCGACGGGGACACCAACTATTCCACCGTGCTGCTCTCGAACCTTGGCAGCATCAAGGGCCCGGCGGTCTACCACCACCTGAACAACTACGGCACCAACAGCATCATGGTCACCATCGGCACCATCCACAAGGAGGAGATGGTGATGGAGGATGGCAGCAAGCAGATCCGGGACGTGGTGGAGATCGGAGCCACCCTGGACGAGCGTATTGCCGACGGCTTCTACTTCGTGCGGAGCCTGAAGCTGCTGAAGCACGTCTTCGCCAATCCCGAGCTGCTGGATCAGCCCATCGGCCAGCCCAGCGGGTTTGAGTACAAATAAAGAAGGATGAATGGTGAAGAATGAAAACTGAAGAATTATGGTATCCCCTGCGGCGATAGATGCTTATTTGTCCGCGGCGCGGACACCATCATTCTTCTTTCTTCAGTTTTCAGTATTCACTTTTCATTTCCCTATAAGAGAATCCCCCAGTCAGCATGACGGCTGACAGCGTCCGCCTTGCGGTGCCCGAAAAACGCTGCGGGCTCACGCTGTTCCTTGCGTTTTTCGACCGCTGCGGATATTCCGGCTTTGCTTCTTCTGCCACCGGCAGCGCAAAGCCGCAATCCCCTTTAGGCAAGGGGGCCAAAATGGAAGGAGACCCCTCAGTCTGACGCCTTGCGTGAGACGGCGTCAGACAGCTCCCCTTCACAGGGGAGCCTATAAGGAAAGGAGTACCCCTCAGTCACGGCGCTTGCGTGAGACGCACCGTGACAGCTCCCCTTAGGCAGGGGAGCCTATATGGAAGGAGTTATTGTAATATGGAGAAGATCACGGCAAGGACGCCCTGGGAGCCCTGGATGGGCAGCGTCCCCATGCACCTGGACTATTTTCAGGGGACCATGTTCGAGGCGGTGGAGAAGATCGCCCGGCAGTACCCGGAGAACATTGCTTTTGACTTTATGGGCACGCCCACCGGCTACCCTGAGATGATCCGGGAGATCGAGCGCTGCGCCAGGGCCCTGAAAGCGCTGGACATCAAGGAAGGGGACAAGGTCACCATCGCCATGCCCAACTGCCCCCAGGCCATCTTCCTGTTCTACGGCGTGAACCGCATCGGCGCCATCGCCAACATGATCCACCCTCTCTCCGCGGAGAAGGAGATCGAGTTCTACCTGAACGTATCGGAGAGCGAGACGGCCATTACCCTGAACCAGTTTTACCCGAAGTTTGCCCGCGTGCTGCCCAACACCGGGGTGAAGCACCTGATCATTGCGGACATCGCCGACGCCCTCTCTCCCGTGCTGAAAGTGGGCTTTGCGGTGAAGAACGTCATCGACCCCATCTCCAAGGCCCTGAAGAAGCACACAAAGCCCCAGTTTATCAAGAAGGTCTCCCGGAACGCCGACAAGGTGCTGCTGTGGAAGGACTTTCTGGCGGGGGCCGGGAAGGTCACCGGGGACTATGCCGTGCGGCGTAAGGCTGAGGACCCGGCTGTCATCCTCTATTCCGGCGGTACCACCGGCACCACCAAGGGCATCGTGCTGACGAACCTGAACTTCAACGCCCTGGGCCAGCAGGTCATTGCGGCAAACCCCATCTTCACCCCCGGGGACAAGATGCTGGCCGCCATGCCCCTGTTCCACGGCTTTGGCCTGGGCGTTTGCGTGCACACCATGCTCTCCCAGGGCGGAAGGTGCATCCTGATCCCCCAGTTCACCGCCAAATCCTATGCCAAGGACCTGGTGAAGCACCGCTGCAACTTCATTGCGGGCGTGCCCACCCTCTATGAGGCCCTGCTGCGCCTGCCTGCGATGGAGGACGCGGATCTGAGCTGCCTGAAGGGCGTCTTCTCCGGCGGCGACAGCCTTTCCATTGAGCTGAAAAAGAAGTTTGACAAGTTCCTGGCCGAGCACGGCGCCACCATCCAGGTCCGGGAGGGCTACGGCACCACCGAGACCGTCACCGCCTGCTGTCTGACCCCGCTGACCAAGGCCAAGGAGGGCAGCATCGGCATCCCCTTCTCCGACGTGTACATCAAGATCGTGGAGCCCGGCACCGACCGGGAGCTGCCCTACGGCCGGGAGGGTGAGATCCTGCTGGCGGGCCCCACCGTCATGAAGGAATACATGAAGCACCCCGAGGAGACCGCCCAGACTCTGCGGCGCCACGCCGACGGGCTCACCTGGGTCTATACCGGGGACCTGGGCGTCATGGACGAGGAAGGCTTCATCTTCTTCAAGGGCCGGGCCAAACGGATGATCATCTCCTCCGGCTACAACGTCTATCCCGCCCAGATCGAGAACATCCTGGACGCCCACGACAAGGTACAGATGAGCTGCGTCATCGGCGTGCCCGACTCCTACAAGATGCAGAAGGTCAAGGCCTTCGTGAAGCTGGCGGCCAATGTGCCCGCCAATGACGAGACCAAGGCGGAGCTGCTGGACTACTGCCGCAGGCATATCGCGAAATACGCCATGCCCTACGACATCGAGTTCCGGGAGGATCTGCCCAAGACCCTGGTGGGCAAGGTGGCCTACCGGGTGCTGGAAGAGGAAGAGCTGGAGAAGCTCAAGGCGGCAGGCTGAAAGTAAAAACCGGGCGCGCTGCAAAAGATGCGCATAGTCCAGTCCGCATCGTAGGGGAGGGGCTCGCCCCTCCCGGCAGCAGGGAACATAGACTTGCAAAAAGGTTCGGCGAATTCGCAGATTGTACGAATTCGCCGAACCTTTTCTCACAATACAGCCAGGTCCCGCCGGGAGGGCACATACCCGCAGGGCACGCAGAGGCCCTCCCCTACGTTGTGATCGGGAGCTTGCGCTCTGTTTTCGTATTTTGCAACAGCTCCTACGCGCAGGTCTGAGGTTTCTGCGCTTTGAGGGGTGGCTCCGTTACTGTTCAGCG